>VEPJ01000216.1 GCA_012026925.1 Gammaproteobacteria bacterium
GCTCCCACACCGCCACGCAGGTAAGATCTGCGTTCTGCCCAGTCGGCCCGGCCCGCCCGAGATTCCAAGATGTCACTTCTCTCGCGCCTTTTCGGTAAATCCCCACCTGCGACCGTCGCGCCGACGACCCCCGTGCCCGTCGCACCGGCGCCGCCACCGCGGCCCGATCCCGCGGCACGCGCACGCGAAGAGGACGTCAGCCTGGCGCAGTCCCTCGCCTCGGGCGACATGGCGGCGGTCGGCAAATGGGTGACCGAAGGCAGCACGACGCAGGTTCGCCAGCGGGCGGCGCAGGCGATCACGGACCCCGAGCAACTGCGCGAACTGATCCGCGCCACGAAGGGCGGCAAGGACAAGAGCGTCTATCGCATCCTCACGACGAAGCGCGATGTGCAACTCGCCGAGACGCGCCGCGCCGACCAGTTGCGTGCGGAGGTCGAGCAGGCTGCTCAGGCCATCGCCCGGCACGCCGAGCGTACGTACGACGCGTCGTATGCAGCGACGCTTGCGCAACTCGAGTCGCGCTGGGAGAAGGTCGCCGGGCACGCGACCGAGGAACTTCGAGCCGAAGTGAGCGCACAGCTCGCACGTGCGCGAGACGCGATCGAGCAGCACCGCAGGGCGCAGGAAGCGGAAGCGGAGCGGCAGCGAGCGGCGGCGCAGGCGGCCGCCGAGGCGCGACAGCAGCGCGAACTCGAGTTGCAGGCCGAGCGGTCGGCCGCCGAGGAACGGACACACGCGCAGGAGGCCGAGCGCCTGGCCGAACGGCAGGCTGCGCAGGCGAAACGCGAAGCGGACGCCGCGGCCGTGCGTGAGCTCGTGAAGCTGCTGCGGCAGGCCGAGGCCGCCCTCGAGCGTGGTGGGACGGCCCGCGCCACCAGGATGCGCGCCGAGATCGCGGAGCAGCTGCCGCAGGCCCCTGCCCTGCCCGGCTGGTATGCAGCGCAGCTTGAGCGGCTCGATTCGCGCATCGCCGAACTGAAGGACTGGAAGACCTTCACGGTCGTGCCGAAGCGCGGGGAGCTGCTGCAGCAGATGCAGGCCCTGGTCGGCGCCGAAGTCTCGCCCGAGGAACTCGCCGAGCGGATCCGTCGGCTGCGCGCCGAATGGCGGACGCTGCACCGGGGTGCGGGCGACGACCCGTCACCCGAGATGGAGCAGTTCGAGGAAGCGGCGAAGCGCGCCTTCGAGCCGTGTCGCGAGCACTTCGCGAAGCAGGCTGCCGTCCGCAAGGAAAACCAGGCGCGGCGCGAGGCGCTGCTCGAGCGGCTCGCCGCTTTCGTCGCCGAGCAGTCCGGCGAGAACCCCGACTGGCGCGCGGTCCGCCGGGTCCTGGCCGAGGCGCGTCGCGAGTGGCGCGAATACGCGCCGGTGGACCAGTCCGTCGTGAAATCGCTGCAGGCGCGTTTCCACGAGCTCATCGGCGGCCTGCAGAAGCGCCTCGATGCCGAGTTTGCCCGCAACCTCGAAGCACGACGCGCCCTGGTGGCCCGGGCCGCCGAACTCGCCACGGCCGGGGACGCGCGCGCGGCCACGGACGAAGTGAAGCGCCTGCAGCAGGACTGGAAGAGCGTCGGGCCCGTGCCGCGAACCGAGGACGATGCGCTGTGGGAGGAATTCCGGCGTCATTGCGACGCCGTCTTCCAGCGCAGCGCGCAGGAATCGGCGACGCAGGCGGCTGCCGCGGAAGCCGAGCGTCGCGCGAGCGAAGTCCAGCGTCGTGAGCGTGCGGATGCCGCGCGCCGCGGCTGGAGCGACCTGTTCGCCGCGGCCGGACGGGTTCGCGAATATGCGTTGGCAACCGCCCTCGGTCGGCCAGCCGACGAGCGCGAACCCCTCGGCACGGCCGCAGCGTCCGCCCTGGCGGACCTCGAGCATGCCCCGAAACCCGCGCGGGCCGTGCTCGAGCAGCAGATGACCCGCGTCGCGTCCGGCGACGTCAGTGCCGACCTTGCCGCGAACGAGGCCGCGCTGCGCCTGCTTTGCGTGCGGGCGGAACTGATGGCCGACCTGGAATCGCCGCTCGCGGACGTGCCGCTGCGCCGCGAATACCAGATGAAGCGCCTCGTCGAGTCCATGGGACAGGGCGGACGCGTGACGCCGGCCCAGTTCGACGATCTCACGCTCGAGTGGCTCGCCGCCGGGCCCGTCGAGACTGCGGTCTACGAGCCGCTGCTCGCGCGCCTCGTACGGTGCCGCGGCGTCAGGGCGCCATCGTCTCCGCGTTGATTTCCCAGCCGGCCTCGATGCCGCCCGGCAGCATCTGGCCGCGGTCCTCGCCGACCTCGGTGTCGATGAGCCGGTTGAGCTTGTCGTTCATCGCCATCAGCAACTCACCATTCTTCTCGCGGTCCATCGCGAGGTTCTTCATCTCGAGCGGGTCCGCCTCGCGATCGAACAGCTCGACGTCGTTGACGCGATAGAGGGCCTCGAGCGACGTCGGGCGGTTGTGCTGCTTCGGCGAGAAGTAGCGCGAGAACACGTACTGGCCGTCGTACACCGAGCGCACGGCGCCGCGCTTCATGAGGTTCGGCACGAGGCCGGCTTCCTTCAGCTTCTTCGGGTCACCGCCCTGCTGCATGTACGCGACGGCCTCGAGCAGGTAGTCGCCGTCCAGGTACGCGAACATGTTGTAGTTGAAGAGCACGGCGCCGCGCACCGCGTCGACGCGCGCTTCGGCCGGATTGGCGAGCAGCGGCGAGAAGTCCTTGCCCGGCAGCCCCCGGACGATTGCCTCCCGTCGCGCGGGCTCGGCGCCCGTCATGGCGACGAGCGTCGGCGCAAGGTCGACGTGCGAAGTGAGCGCCCGGCACCGCTTCCCACCCGCGTGCGCCGGGTGGCGGATGACGAGCGGCACGTTGTTCTGCTCGCGATAGGCGACGGCGCCCTTGGCGTGCAGCTGGTGCGCTCCATCCATGTCGCCGTGGTCGGCCGTGAGCACGATGATCGTCTTGTCGGTGAGCCCCGCGGCGTCGAGTTCGGCCAGCACCGACGCGATGTTGCGGTCCGCATCGCGCAGGCAGTTGAGGTAGTAGTTGTGGCGGCGCCGCCAGCGGTCGTATTCGTTCGGGATGTGCCCGACGAGAGCGTCGTGCGACTTGAGGAAATCCACGTGCGCCGGCGGCCGCCCCGGTGCATCGAGCGGCTGAAAGTGGTTCGCCGGCAGTTCGAAGGGCCACTGCCGCGCGTAAAGCGGGTCGACCGGGTCGCGGGCAACGTGCGTGATGCCGCGCGCCGCCTGCACCGGAGTGCCCGGGGCATCGGTGTCGTAGAACATCACGTCGTGCGGGTTGACGAGATTGACCGCCAGGAACCACGGCTTGTGCGCCGCGGCCAGCTCGCGGCCCTTGCCACGCAGCCAGCTCCCCGCCATCGCCGCGATGACGCCATCGTGCAGGTAGCCGCCCTGCGTGTGGGCGATGATGTCTCCGACGCCGAAATAGTCGGAGAAGCCGTAGGCCTCCATCTCCTGCGTGAAGATCTTCGTCGGGCTGCCGAGCTCGTTGACCGTCTCGAACTCCTTGGTGAGATGCCACTTGCCCTTGTAGGCCGTGTAGTACCCCGCCTCGCGCAGCATGTCCCCGACGGTGCGGGTGTCGGTGGACAGGCTCTGGATCCAGGGGAAGTTCGTGTTGTCGAACATCCGCGTGTGCTGGATGTGCTGGCCGGTGTAGAGCACCGACCGGCTCGGCGTGCAGACGCAGGAGTTGATCGTGTGGTTGGTGAACGTCGTACCTTCGCGCGCGAGTCGCTCGTGCGCCGGGAGCGGAAAGCCGTCGGGCAGCTCACCGGGTCGGAAGAACCGCTCCTGGTCGGTCAGGATGAACAGGATGTTGTACGGTTGCCGGCCGCCACCCAGGGTCACCTCACCGGTCGTCGACGCTTGGGCTGCGGACGGCCCGGACGCGAAGCCGCTTGCCGCGAGTCCCACGCTCGTCGCGGCGCCCACGAGAAATTCCCTGCGCGAGATGCCCTGCTGCTCGTTGTCACTGGCCACGCCGCTACTCCTCTGTTGCAGGCCGACGGCACCCGCACGCGAGCCGAGCCCCGCCGTCCCGTTTGGACGACGCGGCCGACGCTTGGTTCCGTCACCGGTGAAGCGACCTGGAGCCCATGCGGGACTCGGGCAACTCGGTCGCCACCATGTAGAGCATACCCTCGAGCCCGCCCGAGGACTCGGGGTACGCAGCCTCGGTAAAACCCAGGCGCCGATAGAGCCCGAGCGCCACGGTATTGCTCTCATAGACGAACAGCGAGCACTCTCGGGTCCCGAGGACCGACGTGCCAACCTCGTACAGCTCACGCACCAGCCGGCGACCCGCGCCGCGGCCGCGCAAACCAGGCGCGACGACGAGCCGCCCGAGATGACACCGCCCCGCGCGTAGGTAGTACTGGCCAAAGGCGCAGAGGCTCCCGTCCTGCGCGACCAGTGACCACGACGCAAGGCTGTCGACTTTCGCGTCTTCGCGAAAGGATCGCTCGTCGAACGGATGGCGGAACTGCGGGCCGCCCCACGTCCGCACGCTGACCTGGTCCGGGAACCAGCGCATCAGGTCCGGCAGCTGCGCGAGATCGAACGGCTGGAAAATCATGGTATCAGGTGATCCGAGGTGCGCACGACGCCCAATCATGACCGCTCCCGGCGGCGGCCGTCACGGCTTCGCGCGCCGCATGCCCAGGAGCCCTCGACTTGACGCCAGTCAAGGCTGGCGACGCCCGCAGCCCCGACAATGCATGGCATCCTGTCCGCGAGTGACTTCCGCCATGGCCATTGCCGAATTGATGCACGACCACCACCAGCACTGTGATGCAGCCTTTGCCGAAGCGGAGGACGCCTTGCGGCAGGGCCGTTGGACGGCCGGCCGCGCTGCGCTCGCGGCCTTCAGCCGCGACATGGAGAGTCACTTTGCCGCCGAGGAGGACATCCTGTTCCCGGCCTTCGAGGAGGCCACCGGCATGGTCGAAGGGCCGACCAAGGTGATGAGCTACGAGCACGACCAGATGCGCGACCTGCTCTCCCAGATGATGTCCGCTGCGGACGCGGCCGACGCCGACGAGTTCGCCGGGGCTGCCGAGACCCTGCTGGTGCTCATGCAGCAGCACAACGCGAAGGAGGAGCACATACTCTATCCCATGTGCGACTCCGCGCTCGATGCCGAGACCCTGGCACCGCGCCTGCAGCAGCGCCTGGCCGGCAGCGACGCGTTGGCATGACTCCCTTCCGCGTCATCGACGGCCGCGAACTGCAGCCGCCGGAGCCGCTGGAACTGACGCTTGCGGCCCTGGAGGAGATGCCGGCCGGCGAACACATGCTGTTGCTGCTCCATTGCCGTCCGCAGCCGCTGTTCAACTTCCTCGCTCGCCACGGGTATCGCTGGACGGTGGACATTGCCGACGACGGCACGCACACCATCCGCATCGAACGCGCGGATGCCCGCTGACCTGTCCTTCGACCAGGCGCCGCCGATCGGCGTGCCCTTCCGCTTTTTCCTCACCGCACCGTGGTTCGGCGTCGCCGCCGGCTGCCTGCTGCTGTGGCAGGGGGGCGACCTGCTGGCCTCGCGCTGGACGCCGGGCACGCTCGCGCTCACGCACCTGCTGGTGCTCGGCTTCATGCTGCAGGCCATGACCGGCGCGCTGTTCCAGTTCGTGCCGGTCGCGGCGGGCGGCAATCTCTGGAGGGCCGCGACGGTGGCGACGATCGTCCATCCGGCCTTTGCGGTTGGCGCCCTGCTGCTCTGCACGGGGTTCCTGTTCCCGTGGCCCCACTGCCTGCCTGCGGCTGCGGCGCTGCTGGCCACGGCAGGGGCCATCTTCGTCGCGGTGCTCGGCCGGGCACTCTTCACGACGCCGGCTGTCGGGCCGACGGTGACTGCGCTCCGCGGCGCTGCCTTCGCGCTCGCCGTGACGCTCGGTCTTGGCGCACTGCTGGTCGCGGGCCTCACCACCGGCCAGGCGTGGCCGTTCGCGGACCTGGTTCACGTGCACGTCGCCTGGGGATTCGGCGGCTGGGCGCTGCTGTTGCTGGCCGGCGTCTCGATCACCGTCGTACCCATGTTCCAGATGACGCCGCCGTTTCCGCGACGTGCGGCGAACATGTTTCCGTGGCTGGTCGCCGGCAGCCTGCTGCTGTGGAGCGGCCGGCTCGGTGTCCTGCCCGCAGGCCCGGCGCACGCGGGGATCTACGCCCTGCTTGCGCTCGCAGCGGCCTATTTCGCCACGACACTGCGGCTGCAGGCGCGCCGCCGGCGCAAGATCGATGACGCGAACGTGCTGATGTTCCGAACTGCGATGGGCTCGGGCCTCGCCGCCGCCGTGCTGTGCGCGTGGCTCGGCACGGGGCTCGCCGGCAGCGACGACGATCGGCTGCAGCTGGCCGCCGGCGTGTTGCTCGTCGCCACATTCGTCTTCGCCATCAACGGCATGCTCTACAAGATCGTGCCGTTCCTGAACTGGCTGCACCTGAAGCGCCTCGGCGGGCCGCGTGCGCTGCCGCCGAACATGAACAGGATGATCCCCGCCGAGTCCATGGACCGGCAGGTCAGGATGCAACTGGCCGCCTTCGCACTGCTGCTCGCGGCCACTCTCTGGCCCGGCCTGGCACGCCCGGCCGGGGCCGCGCTCGTGGTGTCCTTCGGCTGGCTGGGCCGAAACCTGATCGGTGGCGTCGCGACTTACCGGCGGTTCCGGAACGCGATACCGGCCGCGTCGTCGACTCGAGATGCTGGATAAGACACTGGTCCGCCGACACAATAGGCCATGCGCACCGACTTTCTCGGGCTGCTCGCCACGTTGAACGACGCACGTGTGCCCTACGTCGTGGTCGGCGGACTGGCGCTGCTGCTGCATGGCATCGATCGCGTGACGGCGGACGTGGATCTCGTGATCGACCTCGCCACAGGTGGAACGCTCGAGCTGGTAAACGCTCTGACAACCGCAGGCTACCGCCCCGTCGCGCCGGTCGACCCGACGCTCTTCGCGGACGCGACCACCCGGGACCAGTGGCGCGCCGAGCGCAACATGGAAGTCTTCAGCTTGTGGGACTCGACCAATCGTCGGCCGACGCTCGATGTACTGCTCTCGTCGCCCGTGCCGTTTGCCGACCTGCACCGCGACGCATCGACGATCACGCTGGACGGCGTGCCGATTACCGTTGCATCCATAGCGCATCTCATCGCGATGAAACAGCACACGGCCCGGCCTCGCGACCTCGACGACGTCGAGAGGCTTCGTGCACTGCAGCGCGGGGAACAGAAATGACGGAGTTCGACCCGCGCTCGATCCCCGAGGCCTGGGGTTCCTACGAGGATGCAGAGAAATTGCGACGGTGGGCGTTCCTGCGCAAGACGCCCGCCGAGCGCCTCGCCTGGATGATCGAGATGCTGGAGATCGCCTACGCAACGGGCGCGCGTCAATTGGTCCCGCCGCCCGAAGGTCCAACGACGCGCTGACCCTGCCCATCGCGTCCGTTGCTCCGCCACGGGCATCCACTTGCATGCCTCGCGCTATTTGTCATACAGTATTGCAGATGCAACCCACGCACAAACGGGCACTCCCGCGCCCGTCACGCATACCCGCGGCGGAAAAGGCGGCCGAAGGCGGCCCGCTGCGCCGCGCCCGGCTGGCGGACCAGCTCGTCGAGCAACTCGGGCAGGCCATCGTCGACGACGTCCCGATCCCGTCCCTCTCGAGCGAGGCGGCGCTGGCGCTGCAGCACGGGGTCAGCCGAACCGTCGTGCGCGAGGCCGTCCAGCGCCTGATCGCCTGCGGCATGGTCCGGCAGCGCCCGAAGATCGGCATCACGGTGGCGCCGAGGACCGAGTGGCAGTACGACCATCCCGAGCTCATCGGCTGGCTGGCGCGTTCGCCGCGGAAATCCGAATTCCTGCACCACCTGACCGACCTGCGGATGGTGCTGGAGCCGGCGATCGCCGAGCGCGCCGCGGAGCGCGCCACGGCGGAGCACCGGGCGGCAATCGACCGCGCGGACGCCCTGCTCCGCGAATCCACGCGCGCGCTCGACATCGAGCTCTTCCTGCGGGCCGATGCGGCGTGGCACGAAGCGGTGACCGAGGCGTGCCGGAACCCCGTGATGATCGACACGATGCGACGCAAGCGCGACGCCATCGCGCTCAGCCGCAGCACGACCGTGCGCGGCGTGGAGATCGAGCGGATCCGGCGCCGCTTCCTGAAGGTGCCGAGCGCGCGGCGCGATGAACTCGCGCAGACGGCCTATTCGATGCACCACGCAGTGACGCTCGCCATACGCCAGGGCAAGGGGCCCGAGGCACGCCGCGCCATGGCGGAGCTCATCGGCGGCGTCGACACCGCACTCTTCGAAATCCTGGGAAGTTGACGGCCCCTGCCCTTCGATCGGAGCCTCATCATGACTCCACTTCGAGCACCGCCAGAGCATCCACAGCATGCCGCGCCCGCGCACGTCGAGCGGCTGGTACGGCCACAGCCGATCGTGAAAGCGAGCGCGCTCGCGTTCCTGCGCTTCGAAAAGGCGGACCTCGACCGCGCGCAGAAGTTCTGGACCGACTTCGGCCTGGTCACGGTGTCACGCACCGGCCAGGAGCTCGTCATGCGTTGCGCCGGGAGCCAGCCGGCCGTGCTGGTGGCACGTCACGGGCCGCGAGCGCGATACGTCGGCGCCGCGTTCGTCGTTCCGTCCGACGCGGATTTCGAGCGGCTGCGACGGGAAAGCGGCGCGGAGCCGCTGTCGAGTGAGCAGGTCCCGGGCGGCGGACGCGGCGTCAGCCTGCGTGACCCGGACGGCAACGAGGTGTGGCTCATCACCGACTGGGGCGGCGTCGAGCCGCTGCCGATGCGGGCGTCGCTACACCCGGGCACCAACTCCCTCGACCACACGGTGCGCGTCAACACAACCGTGCGATCGGAGATAGAGCCGGCCACCATCGGCCGGCTCGGCCACGTGGTGATGCAGACACCGGACTTCCACGCGATGTCGCAGTGGTACATGCGTCACCTCGGCATCATCCCGACGGACGTGCAGTACCTCGACGACGGGAGCCCCGTCCTGACGTTCTTCCGGCTCGATCTCGGCGCGACCCCGGCCGATCACCACACGGTCGTGATCGTCGGCGGCCTCGAGTCGCGCTACGAGCACAGCGCCTGGGAAGTGCTGGACCTCGACGCACTCGGCCAGGGCCAGCAGGTGATGCGCGCCGGCGGCCACCATCACCTGTGGGGAATCGGCCGCCACCTGCTCGGCAGCCAGCTGTTCGACTACTGGAAGGATGCCGACGGCTTCGAATTCGAGCACTACACCGACGGCGACGTCTTCACCGCGGACCGCGAGACACACTACGTGCCGTTCACGACCGGCAGCATCTGGGCGTGGGGCGACGACGCGCCGGCCAGCATGTTCCCGCGCCCGTCGCTCGCCATGCTGCTGCGTGCGTGGGGCCTGGTGCGCGGCGGCCGGCTCACGTGGTCGCGCCTCAAGCTGCTCGGCCGGACGATGCAGACTCCGGCGCGTCCGTGGCTGTAATCCGCCACTCCTCGACTACCTGGATGCATCGACACCCCAATGGCCATTCCCCTGGTTCGATACCAACTCTCGAAGACCCGTCACGACGCGCCTGCTCGCTGGGGCGTGCCGTTCGACGGGCTCATCGCCCCGCTGCCCGGCGACTACGCCACGACCGGCGACGTCGTACGCGCAGGGCAGGCTGAAGCGCGCGCGCTCACGCGGGCCCAGGCCACCGTGACGCTGGACGAAGTGCGCGTGCTGTCGCCCGTCACGGGAAACCAGCAGTTCCTGTGCCAGGGCGTCAATTACGAGAGCCACGTGCGCGAGTCCGGCCTCGACCCGGCGGACCTGCCGTTCAACACGATCTTCACCAAGGCCTCCTCGTGCCTCAGCGGGCCCTACGACGACGTCGTGCGCCCGCCACACGTGCAGCTGCTCGACTACGAGATCGAACTCGGGCTCGTGCTCGGCCGCGACCTCGCCGCCGGCACCACGGTGCACCCGGACCAGCTGCACGAGGTGCTCGCAGGCGTCACGATCGTCAACGACATCACCGCGCGCGACGTGCAGCTGCCGCAGGGCCAGTTCTACAAGGGCAAGAGCTACCGCACCTTCGGGCCCGCGGGTCCGCTGCTGTTGCTGCTCGAGCCGGACGAGTGGCGACGCTGGCCCGAGTTGCACATGCGCCTCGCGGTCAACGGCCAGCCGCGACAGGACGCCTACTGTCGCGAGATGCTGCACAAGCCTCACCAGACGCTCACCGAGCTCGGCGCGATGCACGACGTGCACGCGGGCGACCTGGTGGCCACCGGCACGCCCGCGGGCTGTGCGGCGAAGGCGCCCGGAAAGCTCGCGATGTTCGTGACGCGGCACTTCGTTTCGGACGCGACGAAGTGGAAGCTCTTCGTGAAGGCCGCGCAGCGCAATCCGCTGTACCTGCAGCCGGGCGACGTGATCGAACTCGCCATCCGCACCGACGACGGCAAACTCGACCTCGGCACGCAGCGGACGCGCGTCGTCGCCGCATGAGCGTCGTCCGGCAGCTCGCCTGTGTGGCACCGGGCTGGCCGCCCCGGCTCGAAGTGCGGTCGGCAGCACTACCGGCTCCGCGCCGGCGCGAGGTGCTGGTCGAGCTGGAAGCGGCGTCGGTCAATCCCATCGACGCGAAGCGCGCGACCGGATACGGACGGCGGCTTCTCGGACTCAAGCGAGCAGCGAAGTTTCCACTCGTGCTCGGCAACGACATCGTCGGCGTCGTGCGCGGGATCGGGCCCGGCGCCACGCGATGGCGCGCAGGAGATCGCGTCGTCGGCGTGCTGCCGACCGGGCCGCAGGGCGCCCACGCAAGTCACGTGCTCGCGCACGAAGACAACCTCAGGGCGGCCCCGGACGCATATCCCGCCACAGGGCTCGCGACCCTGCCCTATACCTTCACGACGCTGTGGCTCGCACTACGGGGCGTCGGCCTCACGAGCGAAGACGCGCGGGGACTCGACGTGCTGATCGGTGGCGCCTCCGGTGGGCTCGGGCGACTCGCGATTCAGCTGCTCACCGCCTGGGGGGCGCGCGTGACTGCAATCTGCAGCAAGCAGGGAGTTGCGGCGTGCCGGGAACTTGGCGCCACGGACGTGCTCGATCGCACGGCGCGACCGGTTTCGAGCCTGCCCGCGCGATTCGATGCCAGCCTCAACTTCGGATCGTGGACGCAGGAGATGGAAATCATCGGGCGCCTGAAGGCGGGTGCCCGCGGTCACGCCACGACGGTGCATCCGCTCCTCGGCAGCCTGGACGAGCGCGGCTGGATTCGCGGCGCGTTGCACGCTCGTGCCGAGTGGTCGCGCATGCGCGATGCCGTCGCGGCCAGGGGCTCGTCCGTCCGTCATGCGTGGACCGTCTTTCGGCCCGATGCCGAGGCGCTCGACGCCTTGCTCGACGCGCTCCGCTCCCCGGGGCTCCAACTGCCCATCGGACTGACCGTCGATTTCCAGGACGGACGGCTCGCCTTCGAGCACGTCGCCGGGCAGCGCCCCGGACGCGCCGTGCTCCTCCCCGCCCGATCCGCTTGAGGCTCCGACGGTGACCGCGCTGCCGGACAGGACGGATGTGCTCGTCGTCGGCCTGGGGCCCGTCGGCGCTGCGCTCGCGACGCTGCTCGAGCGCTACGGCATCGAGACGGTCGTCGTCGACAAGGCTACGGAGATCTTCCGCGCGCCCCGCGCCATCGCACTCGACAACGAGGCGCTCCGCGTGCTGCAGCTCTGCGGACTCGAAGAGGACGCCGTCGAAACGGTGGCGATCCCGGAAGTGCGCATGCACTCGCCGCTCTTCGGCCAGTACAGCCGCGCGGTCACCGCCGGCGCGATCGACGGACACCCGCGGCTCGTCACTTTCTTCCAGCCCGAACTCGAGACGGTGCTGCGCGCGCGCCTCGAATCCGCCCGGCACGTGCAAGTCGCGCTCGGCATCGAGCTCGTCTCGCTCGCGCAGACGACGAACGACGTCGCGTTGGAACTCGAGAGTCTCGACGGCGGATCGCACCGAATGCACGCGCGCTACGTCGTCGGCGCCGACGGCGCCAACTCCCTCGTGCGACGCATCCTCGGACAGGAGTTCCGCGGCAAGACCTACCCGGAAGACTGGCTGATCGTCGACGCCAGGCAGCTGCCGAAACCGATCGACCATGTCGAATTCATCTGCGATCCGCGCCGCCCTGGCCCGCACATGGTGGCCCCGGGCGATCGCCAGCGCTGGGAATTCAAGCTCGGCAAGGGCGAGACCCGCGAGCAGATGGAGCATCCGGACACGGTGCGCCGCCTGCTCATGCCGTGGACCCAGGGCCGGGACGTCGAGATCGAGCGCGTGGCCGTGTACCGCTTCCACGCGCGCGTCGCGGGCGCGTTCCAGGTCGGGCGCGTGTTTCTCGTCGGCGACGCGGCGCACATCACCCCGCCCTTCGTGGGCCAGGGTCTCGTGGCCGGCCTGCGCGACGTGGCGAATCTCGCCTGGAAGCTCGCGTGGGTCTGCCACGGTCGTGCGCGGCCCGAACTCCTCGAGTCATACGACGTCGAGCGCCGCCCGCACGCAAAGGCGATGATCGACCTCGCGCGGGCCATGGGTCGCCTCGTGGCGCCGGGCAACCGGTTCACGGCGACGGTCACGCACGGGCTCATGGGCGTGCTGAGCCGCGTGCCGCGCCTGAAGCGCCTGTTCGAGAACCTCGAGATCAAGCCCGCCAACCGCTTCAAGGAGGGCTGCTTCGCCAGGCCCTCGGCGGAGTCGCGTCTCGTGCGCGGCGGCCAGTTGCCGCAGTGCCAGGTGCGGTCCCGGGCGGACGGCCGCACGGTACTGAGCGACGAGGCCCTCGGGCGAGGCTTCGCGATCGTGGGCTTCGGAGTCGACCCGTCGGCCGGCGTCCCGGACTCGCTCGCTCGGTCCTGGGCCGCCGCGGGCGGGTCGTTCGTGCAGATCGATCCGCGCGGCCGTCCGGCCAGCGACTCCCGCGTCGATCGCTGGGAGGACCTGACCGGCGCGCTGATCCCGTTCGTCGTCCCGGTCGGCTGGGTCGCGATCGTCCGACCGGACAGGACGGTCATGGTCGACGGGCACGCGGACCGCGCGGCGGCGATGCTGCAGCAGGCGCTCGCGCTTTTCGCGTAGCAGCCGCCGCGTGAACCGGGGTCAGAACACCCGCGGCTTCGAGAACTCGCCGAGGCCGAAACGCCGGTAGAAACCGACGAAGTCGTACGACTGCGTGGCCCGGATCGCGCCGTTCTCGCAGATCGCGTGGCAGTTGTTGCAGCTGATGCAGCCGCGGTGATCCGCCTTGACCCGCACCTTCTTTGCGCCCTTGGGGCCGAACTGCTCGAGCACGTTGGCCGGGCACGCGAGCGTGCACAGCTTGCAGCCGTCGCACTTCTCCAGGTCGATCGTGACGCGCTGGAACATGCACTGCGCGGGATCGTCCCAGTCCGGGAAATGACGCCGTTCCTTACTCGTGAGCAAGCCCATGACGCCCCCTGTCAGTAGATGAGTTCGCGCTTGCCGCCCTCGAACCAGGCGGTCTCGTGCGTCTCGCGCGGAATGAGGTGCGTGGTGTCGCCGACCGGGTAGCCGACGCAGATAGCCTCCTCGATCTCGAACGGATCCTCGGCCCCGAACTTCGCGCACCACTCCTTGCTCTCGTTCAGGAACTTCGAGAACCCGACCCAGCAGGTGCCGAGCCCGAGGCTCTGTGCCGCGAGCACGATGTTCGTGCCGCAGATGCCGATGTCGATCGCAGGCACCCCGATGGCACGCTTGTCCATCAGGACCAGGATCACGGTCGGGGCGTGATGGAATACGGCGAAGCGCCCCTGTGCGATGGCCGTGCACGCGGTGATCGGCACCGGGTGCAGCATGTTGGGTTGCAACCGGCCGAACACCTTCGTCTTCGCGCGTGCGACCCGGTACTTGAGCGAGCCCTTGCGCATCGTGGCGTAGTCGAGGCTTTCCGTGAGCTTGCGGCACTCGCCGACACAGAAATCCTCCATGCCCTGGATCATTGCCGCGTCGCGCACGACGACCAGCTTCCACGGCTGGCAGTTGCCCTGCGAGGGCGCGAACCGTGCGACCTCGAGGAGCCGCCGGATCACGTGCGCCGGTACCTGCGTCTTGCGGAACTTGCGGATGCTGCGCCGCTCGAACATCACTCGCTCGACGGCCGTCCATGGCGCGCCTTGCGGCACGACCGGGATCTTCGAGACGCGCCCGGCCTCCTTCTCCGCCTCTTCGGCATCTTCCAGCGCAGGGACCCGAACGCCAGCTTCCGTCATGGCTTCCCTCCGGCTTGCCCGCTGAGCATAGCGCGGCTCAGCTGCGGAAATACACCAGGCCGATCGCCATCAGGTGGGCGACATGCAGTGGATCCATGGTTGTCCCCCTCTTCGATCAGGCCGCCATCATCTTCGGCGCGACCAGGCTCATCGCGTGCTCGGTCATGGCGGTGATGGTCAGCGACGGGTTCACGCCCGGGTTGGCGGGTATCGTGGAACCGTCGCAGATCAGCATGTTCCGGTAGCCGAACACGCGGTGCGCGTGATCGACCACCCCACGGCTGGCATCGGGACCGATGACGGCGCCACCCAGGATGTGTGCCGTCGAGGGCGTGTTGAACAGCGCCTCGAACAGGCCGCTCTGCGCGGTCCCGCCCGTCTTCCGCGCGAGGAACTCGGCCGCCTCGTTCGCCACCTCGATGAAGGTCGGGTTGGGCTTCTCGGGATCCTGCTCGGTCGCCAGGGACACCCGGCCGGCCAGTCCTCGTCGCGCGCGGAACGAGATCGCGTTGTCGAGAGTCTGCATCACGAGGAAGACGATCGTCCGCTCCGACCAGCCGGCCGGCCACAAGGTGCGCAGGAAGGTGACCGGGTGACGGATCACGTTCCCCAGCCACTTGAGCGGACGCGTCAGGCGCGTGCCCTTGCCCGTCAATACGGTGTAGAGGAACGCCATGGAGTCGGCGTTGCGGCCGAGCGTGTTGAACTCGATGTGCGTATCCGGCTTCGGATGCACGCTGGAGCTGATCTGCACGTCGTTCCAGACGTGCTTCGTCCCTTTCGGCAAAATCACCGTCAGGAGCGCTTCGCTGTTGGTGCGCACGAGCTGGCCGAGCCGGTCGCTGATGCGCGGCAACGACCCGTTCAGCTTGCACTTCGCCAGCAGCGCATTCGTCCCCAGTGCGCCGGCAGCGAATACCACGCCGCGCGTGCAAAACTCACTTCGCTGCCTGTTGAACCACGCACCCGGCCGCTCGGTGATCACGCGATAGCCGTCGCTGCCGTCCTCGGCGCCGATGGGCCGCACGTCGACCACCTCGCGCTCGGGATGGATCCGTGCGCCGCGCTTCTCGGCGAACCAGAGGTAGTTCTTGGTCAGGTTGTTCTTGGCGCCCGTCCGACAACCCTGCATGCACTCGCCGCAGAAGATGCAGCCCGTGCGGTCGGGCCCCTCGCCACCGAAGTAGGGATCCGGGACGACCTCGCCCGGCTTGCCGAAATAGACCGCGCAGGGAGTGCGCCTGAACGTGTGCTCGACACCGAAGTGGCGGCCGACCTCCTTCAGCAGTTCCTGGCCCACGCTCCCGCGCGGCACGGTCTGCACGCCGAGCATGCGCTCGGC
>VEPJ01000066.1:0-14175 GCA_012026925.1 Gammaproteobacteria bacterium
CGCCGGGCGAAAGGTGCGGCAGGTCGGGGTCGAGTTCGAACGGCTCGACGACGTACGGCAGGAACTCCGGGCGGATCACGTCTTCTGCGCGCTCGGCACGACCATCCGCAAGGCGGGCTCGCAGGCGAAATTCCGCAAGGTGGATTGCGAGTATCCGCTGCGCCTGGCGCAGCTCGCACGCGAGGAGGGCGCGACCCACTTCTCGATCGTGAGCGCGCTCGGGGCGAGCCGCTCCTCGCCGTTCTTCTATTCGCGCGTCAAGGGCGAGGTCGAGGAGACGCTGCGTCGCATGGATTGGCCGAGCCTCGCGATCTTCCGGCCCTCCGTCATCGCGGGCGACCGGGCCGAGGCGCGGCCACTCGAGCGCTTGAGCGAGCACCTGCTGCGCTTCGCGCCGGCCGCGTGGCGCCCGGTGGCTGCGTCCGACATTGCTGCTGCCATGGTAGCTGTTGCACTGGAGTCTCCGCCGGGTGTGACGATCGTCGAATCACGCGACATCCCGGGCCGCGCGCGCAACTGAAGCCTCGCGTCAGCGCTTGCCGGCGGCTTTCGGCTTCAGTTCCTGGCTCGCGACACCGTACACGTACGCGAACCGCGAGTTGTCCGGTGCGAGTTCCGTCGCGCGCTTCAGTTCCCGCAGCGCCTCCTCGTTCCGTTTCTGGCGGACGAGCGAAAGTCCGAGCGCGTGGTGCAGCGTTGCGTCGGACGGCGCCTTCGCGAGGCCTTCCCTCAGGATCGACTCGGCGTCCGCCTCGCGGTCTCGCATGCGCATCAGGTCGGCGAGGTTGACCCAGGCCGGCACGAACGCCGGGTCGAGCGCCAGGGCGGCGCGGAACTCCGCGTCGGCTTCCATGAAGCGGCCGCGCTCGGCGAAGAACCCGCCGAGATTCACGCGGTTCTCGGGGCGGTCGGCATTGAATCGTTCGCCCGCGACGTATTCGTCGGCCGCCCTTGCAAAGGCCTCGGATTCCGTCGGGCCCAGCGCCCGTTCCGGCAGAGGGGCCAGCGTTCGCGCTGCGCGCATGCGCACCGAGCGGATGGGGTCGGAGAGCAGCGGTGCGATCTGGCGGCGCTGGTCCGGGGGCACCGTGTCGAACACGCCGATCGCCGCGTGGCGCACCAGCGCACTGCGATCCTCGAGCGCGGCCTCGGCGGACAGGAGCGCGTTCTCGCCGCCGAACTGTGCCAGGCGATCGAGCGCCGAGGCGCGCGCGATCGCGGACTCGTCGAGATTGGCGACGAGCTGGGTGAGCGCAATGCTTGCCGACGGCTCGCCGCGATCCGCCGATGCGAACGCCTCGGCGAAGTCCTGGAAGCCGGGCTTCGGGTTCCGGTAACGCTTGCGGATCTCGGCGGACGCCCACGCCGCGGTCCGGTCCTGGTGGCACTGGTTGCAGGCATTCGGCACGCCGAGACGCTCGCTCAGGTCGGGCCGCGGGATGCGGAAGCTGTGGTCGTGCCGCGCGTCCACGATCATGTACGTCTCGGTCTTCATGTGGCAGGACGCGCAGGCGGCGCCCGCCGTGCCGGCGGCGTGGAAGTGGTGTGACGGTGCGTCGTATTTCGAGGCAAGGTGGCACTGGGCGCAGACGCCGTTGCCCGTCGCGCGCAGCTTCGCTCCGTGCGGCTCGTGGCAGTCGCCGCAGGTCACTCCCTTCGAGTACATGCGGCTCGAGAGGAAGGAGCCCCAGTTGTAGACCTCGTCGCGCTGCTGCCCGTCCGGCCAGTAGAGGCCGTTCACCAGCAGGGCGGGCAGATAGTGGTCCTGCAGCTTTTCCCCGGGCCGGTAGCCGTTCGAGAACTGCCCACGGCGCGAGTGGCACTGCGCGCAGACGTCGAGTTCCGCGTCGTCGCCGCGCGCCCTGCTGCGCATGGCATTGCCCGTGACCGGGTCGATGCGCCAGCTCGCGGTGCGGCGCTCGTCGAAATGCACCGAGAGGCCGTTGCCGCCCCCGGGACTTGCGCCGCTCGCAACTGCGTCGGCCCACTTCACGTGCGCCGAGCCGGGGCCGTGGCACGCCTCGCAGCCGACGCTGAGCTCGGACCATCGTGTGCGGAAGGTGTCGGTCGCCGCGTCGTAGTTCTTCTGCAGGTCCGTCGTATGGCAGTCGGCGCACATGTAGTTCCAGTTCTGCTGCCGCTTCGTCCAGTGCAGCTCGTCGTCGTGCCCGATGCGTTCGCTCGGGTAGAGGTGGAACCAGCGCTGGCCGCCCGCGGATTCCGGCCGCGAGTCCCAGGCGATGGTCAGGGCCTGGATCCTCCCGCCGCCGATATCGACCAGGTACTGCTGCAGCGGATAGACGCCGAAAGTGTGGCTCACTTCGAAATCGGCGAGCCTTCCGTCCGGACCGTCGGTGCGCACCATGAACTTGCCGTCGCGCCGGAAGAAGCGGCTCGTCACGCCGAAGTGCTCGAAGGTGGCGTCGTCGAAGTTGCCGAGCACCGTGCGTTCACCGGCAGCCTGCATCGCCACGGCGTGCTGCGAGCCGCTCCAGGCGGCCGACTCGGCCGAATGGCAGCGAGCGCAAGCCTGCGATCCCACGTAGCCGGCAGGGTGGCTCGCCTGTGCCGGCAGCGTGGACGCCTCCGGCACGACCGACGGCGGGGTGCCTCGAAAGACACCTGCCCGCCAGAGCGTGAACGCAACTACGCCCACAGCGGCAAGCGCGAGTACGATCAGGGCAGGCCGGGATTTCACGCGGGAAGCGGGTTCATGCGGTGCGGACCGCGATTGTGCCGCTTGCGCCGGCCGATTGACAGGCGCGACGCCGGCGCCTGCAATGACGACGTGGTTCTACGCCGTGGAGTACGCCCATGAAACGAGCATCATTCACTGCCGCAACGCTGGTCGTGGCTGGGTGGCTGGGCCTCGCCGCAGGCAGTGCACTCGCCGCGAAGCCACCGGAGACGTGGGACGGACTCGTCCTCAAGAAATCCAAGGGCGTCGACGTCCTGTACGTGCGCCCGGAGGCCGATTTCAAGGCGTACCGCAACGTGGTGCTCGACCCCGTCGAGGTCGCGTTCGACAAGAGCTGGAGGCCGAACCGGGACGTGACCTCGTACTCCCGCATGTCGGCCGCCGACATCGAGCAGGTCCGCGAGGAGATGGCGGGCGAGTTCCGCCGGATCCTGGCCGAGAAGCTCGCGGCCGGTGGGTACGACGTGGTGGCGAAGCCGCTGGACGACACGCTGCGCGTGAGCGCGGGGCTGCTCGACGTCTATATCACCGCACCGGGCACCACGACGGCGGGACGCACCAAGACGTACACCACGAGTGCCGGGCGGATGACGCTCGCGATGGAACTGCGGGACGGGCCGACGGGCCAGTTGCTCGCGCGGGTCGTCGACCAGCACATCGACAATTCGACCTGGATGCAGTGGACGACCAGCGTGAGCAACTCCGCCGAGTTCCGCCGCACGGTGACCGACTGGGCCGAGCGGCTGGTGAAGGCGCTCGACCGCGTGACGGGCAGGACGCAGTAATTTCAGCGCCGCAAGGCGGCGATGATGGACCGCGTCACTTCGGGAACATGAACTGGACCTGCACGCGCAACTGCCAGTCGGCTCCGTACTCCGGAGTCTCCACGTTGTAGTACGCGGCGATCTGCGAATTCACCGGCAGCTTGCCGACGTGGAAGATGTGTCCCACGCCGCCGCCGAGCGGCACGGTCCAGGTGTCCCCGCTGTCGGCCTGCCAGTTCGCGGTGATGATCGGCGCAGTCGTCAGGTACGTGCCGCCCGGGAAGTTGTAGTTCAGGAACGGCTGCAGCAGCATCTGGTTGATCGGCGGCGACGAGTTCGAATCGTTCACCGACCAGAGGTTGTTGATCAGGGCGCCATAGACCCACGGACTGCCCCTGGACATCCTGAGGATCACTGCGGTCGGGCCGAGTCCCCAGCGGTCGTTGCCGAGCCTGTCGTCCGTGTGCGTCGGCAGTTGCGCAATGCCGCCGACGCCCCAGATGAACCCGCCAGGATTTGCCGGTGAGAGAAACGCGGAGAACTGGATGTCGCTCAGGCCGAACGTCGAACCCGCGCCAGGCGCCAGGGCTGGCTGCCACAGCAGCGGCAGGATCGTGCGCGTGATGACGTTCCAGTCCGGGTTCAGGTGAATCGGGTACACGGGCTGGATGTTGAGGACGTTCTGGTCCTTCTCGAGCGGGCCGAAGTCGAAATTCGTGTTGTTCTGGAACGGCACGCTGACCAGGTTGCCGACCGGGTTCTGCGCGAGCTTGGCGAGTTCCTCGGACGACAGCTCCGCGCGCGCCGCCGGCGCGAGCAAGAGCAGCCCTGGGAGCGCCACCCCCAGCGCCGCGACCAAGCGATTGCGCATGGATGCCGCCTGTTACTGGCGCGGGCCGCCCGCGAAGCAGCCGCTGCCGTCCTGCGGGCAGACCACCACGATCGTCTGGCGCTGGCCGCAGCCTTCGACGCCCACCGTGTACTCGGCGCGCTCGATGCCGAACCGCATGGACACGGGCTGGATCATCTGCCGCGACAGCACCTGGCCGGTGGCGCTCGGGCAGTTCATGTCGAACTTCACGCGCTGGAGAGCCGTGTCGACGGCCTGCTGCTGCTGCGCGTCGAGCTGCTGGTCGGTGGACTGGCAGCCGGCGAGCCCGGCGAGGCAAATCGTCGCGACAAGGATCTGGCCTTTCATCTGTTTCTCCTCGAAAGTCGTGGGTCGAATCGGGATCCGGGTCGTCGGGCGGCGACTCCAGTGCCGCCGGAACGGCAAAAAATACCAGTGGGGCCGGCCATCGCTCTTGACAGATGCGGCCAGAATCATCGGGCCCGGGCCCGAGCCCGTCAATCGCTTCCCGGTCCGCGGGGGCTTCGCCCCGTCTGGACTGCGTGGGTCCTGCGGTACTCGGTCGGCGTGCACCGGGTCCGCCGCCCGAAGCTGCGGACGAAGCTGGCCACGTCCCCGTAGCCCAGCCGATATGCGATCTGGGTGACCGAGAGCTCGCCGTCCCTGAGCAGCCGGCGAGCGCGCTCGGTACGGACCTCGAGCGAGAGGTCGCGGAAGCTCGTGTCCTCGGCCGCGAGGTAGCGCGCGAGCGTGCGCGGCGAGATGTTCATGAATCCCGCGAGCTGGTCCAGCGTGGGTCGCGAGTCCTCGGACTCGCGCAGCATCATGCGGCACCACTCGCTCCAGCGCCGGCGCCCCGGCGTCCGCTGCAGCAACGACTTGCAGCGGGCCTCCGCCGCCTGCATGGCGCGGGGGTTGGCCATTGCGAGCGGCGTGTCGAGCAGGGCGGCATCGAGCGACAGGCGCAGGCCCGGAACGCCGTCTCCGAAGTGCACGCGTGCCCCGGCGAGCTCGCGATAGCGCGCCGCGTGGGGCGGGCGCTCGATCGACATCCACGCGTCGTAGGTCGGCAGGTCGTCGCGCAGCATCGACCCGAAGGCGAAGTGATTGGAGACGACGATCGTCTCCTGCAGCACCCGCATCGCGCGGTGCGACATGGCGGCGACCGGCAGGTACACGAGGTCGCATCGCCCGGCGCGCCGCTGCACGCTGAGCGCGAAGAACGGCTGCATCAGCCGCTGATAGGTCGTGATGAGGCGTACGACGTGCCCGAACGTGGGGCTCGTGAGCAGTGCGAAGCCGAGGATATCGTGGGACGTCGGCTTGATGCGGCGGCCAAGCTCGAAGCCGAGGTCCTCGCGGCCGCTCGCCTGCTCGGCGACGCGCAGCAGGTCCTCGACCTGGCGCAGCCCGAGCTGGGCCTTCGGGTCGTCGAGCGAGCGCACGCGCGCTGCACGCAGTAGCAGCGGGCGGTCGATGCCAGTGGACTCCAGGTAGTCCACGAGCTGGGCCATGTACCGGGCCGGGATGCGATGGGATGCGGCGGAGGTGCGCAGGGCCGGGTTCCTCTTGCCCACGACCGGTGCCGTGGCGCTGTCTGAAAATATCAGTACCTTGTCGGAAAATGCAAAGAAGACTGCAACCGCCGCGCCGAGAATCCTCGCGAAACTCGCGCGAACGGCGCGCGGGCTGCAGGAGGAGAGAGCCATGACTGAATCCACTGGTGGCGAACTGCTCGCCCGCGCCCTCGCCAACGAAGGCGTCAAGTTCGTCTTCGGGCTGCCGTGCCCGGAGATCGACCCGTTCCTCGCCGCGCTCGATGCCAACGGCATCCGGTTCGTGACCATCCGCCACGAGGCTGCCGCGGTTCACATGGCGGAAGGCCTCTACAAGACGACGGGGCAGGTCGCCGTCGTGCTGGGCAACCCGGGGCCCGGGTCGGCGAACCTCGTGCCGGGCGTGCTGACGGCGCGACACGAAGGCGTGCCCGTGCTCGCGATCACATCCCAGCACCGTGCCGGCATCGTGTATCCGTCGACGCCGGCGACGTTCCAGGGGCAGGACCAGCTCGACCTGTTCAAGCCGGTGGTGAAGTGGAACGGCCCCGTCTTCGAGTGGACCCGCATCCCCGAGCTGGTGCGCACGGCGTTCCGCGAGATGTGGGCCGGCCGTCCCGGCCCGGTGCACCTCGAGGTCCCGGGCCCGGTGCTGTATGCAACGGGTGACCCGGCGACCGCTCCGATCTTCCCGAAGGAGAGCGGCCGCGCCTCGCTGCCCCAGCCTTCCGAGGCGCAGCTGGCGGCGGCGGCGGACCTGCTAGCCGGTGCGAGGGCTCCCGTGATCTTCGCCGGCAATGGCGTGGACCGCTCGCATGCGAATGCCGCCCTGGTCGAGCTCGCGGAGATGCTCGCGTGCCCGGTGATCCCGTCGATGGCCGGACGCTGCGTCATTCCGCACGAGCATCCGCTCTACTTCCATTCGCAGAGTCCGGCAGCGGACGACCTGCGCCGCAACGCGGACGTGATCCTGGTCGTCGGCTCGCGCGTCGGCAATCTCGACGTGCCTTTCGACAAGTACTGGGGCGATCCGGCGAAGTGCCGGATGATCCACGTGGACATCGACCCACGGCACGTCGGCGTCTCGCGGCCGGTGGCGCTCGGCATCATCGCCGATGCGCGCTCGACACTCGAAGGGCTCGTGGCGAAGCTGCGCGGTCGCCAGGTCGCGAGCCGGGGCCGCACGGACGTCGCCGGGCAGCGCGCGGCGTTCCAGGCCTGGGCCAAGGCCGCTGGCGAGGGCATCATGTCGTGGAAGGGCCCGGGCATACATCCCGCGCACGCGATCGGGGCCGTCGGCATGGTGTTCGGCCGCGACGCGGTCTATTGCACGGATGGCGGCATGACCTCGCTCTGGGCGGCCATGGCGCTGCCCTCCACCAAGCCCAACTCGTTCCACGGCATCACCGAGTTCGGGATGCTCGGGACCGGCATCCCGTCCGCGAACGGAGCCAAGCTCGGCGCGCCCGGGCGCGAGGTCGTGTGCGTCACCGGTGACGGTGCCGCCGGCTTCAACGCGATGGAACTGCAGACGGCGGCCCGTGAGAACCTGAAGGTCACGTTCGTCGTGATGGCCGAGTCCGAGTGGACCATGGAGATCCCGAACGAGATGACGCGCTTCGGCAAGACGTTCGGCACGTCCACCGGCGAGGTCCGCTGGGACAAGGTGGCCGAGGGGCTCGGCTGCCACGGCGAGTACGTCGATTCCATGGATGCGCTGCCGGGCGCCCTCATGCGCGCCAAGGCGCACCCGGGTCCGGTGCTCGTCTGCGTGCGCACGAGCAAGGAAGCGAACCTCGCGGTGCCCGAAACCGGCGTCGCGCGGTTCTTCGAGGTTTATTTCGGGCCCGCCGCATGAAGGGACTGAAGGGCAGGACGGTCCTGGTCACGGGAGCGGCGTCCGGCATCGGCCTCGAGTGCGCGCGAGCCTTCGCGAAGCGCGGCGCGAATCTCGTCATTTCCGACGTCAACTCCGCCGCGCTCGAGATTGCACGCGCCGGCATCGCGGCGAGCGGCGTGTCGTGCTTCGCGCGGACGTGCGACGTGTCGCGCGAGGAGTCGGTCAACGAGTTCGCCGCCGCCGTGCACCAGGCGGTCGGTGCCGTGGACGTCCTGGTCAACAACGCCGGAGTTGCGTTCCTCGGCGGCTTCGAGGAGACGCCGCTGACCGAGTGGCGCCGCATCCTCGACATCAACGTCCTCGGCATCGTGCACTGCCTCCGCGCGTTCCTGCCGGCCATGCGCGAGGCGGGCGGCAAGCGCAAGATCGTGAACGTGGCCTCGCTGGCCGGGTTTGCGCCCGCGCCGAACATGTCGGCGTACGCCGCATCGAAGCACGCGGTCGTGGGACTGTCCGAGGTGCTGGCAATGGAACTGCACGACACCGGCATCTCGGTGCTCGTCGTCTGCCCGGGCATCATCAACACGGCCATCGTGCACGTGAGTCCGACGGCCTCGGGAATGAGTGCGGCGCAGATCGAGAAGCTGCAGAAGTACTACGCGGACGAGGGCTGCCACCCCAGCGTCGTCGCCGGGGACGTGGTGCGCAGCGTCGAATCCGACGACGGCTACCTGTTCACCGGCCCGGCGGCCAGGCTCGGCTTTCACGCCATGCGCGTTTCACGCAAGCTCGCGCGCAGGCTCACGATCGCGGCGGCGAGGAAGAGCGGCTACCTCGCCGAATGACGCGATTCCGGGGCCGCGCGGCTGTGGCATATTGCCGCCAACGTCCCCGGGATTTCCGTCCATGCGATTCGCCATACCCAGGATTCCGGCAGCGCGGCGGAGCCGCGCTGCAGCGGCGTCGCTGCTGCTCGCCGCATTGCTCTGTCCTTTCGGCCTGCTGCACGCTGCACCGAAGACGGACGTCGTCGTCCTCCAGAACGGCGACCGGCTGACGGGCGAGATCAAGGGCCTCGACAAGGGCAAGCTCGAGCTCAGCACGGACTCGGCAGGAACCGTCTACATCGAGTGGGACAAGGTCGCGAGCGTCACGACCAACCAGTACCTGAACGTCGAGACGAGCCGCGGGGCCCGCTATTTCGGCAAGGTCCCGCCGGGCGACCGGGACGGCACCATGCAACTGCGCATCGAGGGCGAGCCGCAGGGCCAGACGCTCGTCCTCACGGACGTCGTGCGGGTGAAGCCGATCGACCAGGGTTCGCTGATCAAGCGGCTCGACGGCTACGTCACCGTGGGCTTCGACTACACGAAGGCGGACAACCAGACGGAGTTCAATTTCAGCGGCGGCGTCAGCTCGAGGGACGAGATCCGCGAGTGGACGCTCGACGGTGCCATGACTCTCAACTCGCAGTCGGGCGCGCGCACGACCAGCATGTACGACGTGACCCTGGCGACCAAGCGCTTCCTGCAGGATCGCTGGTTCCTCGGCTCGTTCGCCTCGGTGCAGGGCAACGACGAACTCGGGCTCAACATCCGCGAGATCGTCGGCGCCGGCCCCGGCCGCTACTTCGTGCAGAACCTGCACCACGAGTGGTACGGGATCGCCGGGCTCGCCGCCTCGCGCGAGAACTTCCAGGACGAGCCGACGCGCAACAGCCTGGAGGCCGTGCTCGCGACGCAGTATTCCTTCTTCCAGTACGACACGCCGAAGCGCAATCTCGACGCGGGCCTCGCGCTCTTCCCGAGCCTCACCGAGGCCGGGCGCCTCCGCGCCGAGCTCGACCTCGACGCTCGCTACGAGCTCGTGAGTGACCTGTTCTTCAACGTGACCGTGTACGGCAGCTACGACAGCAAGGCCGTCGATGCGGCGCAGTCGAAATCGGATTACGGCGTGGTCACGTCACTCGGCTACTCGTTCTAGCGGCGGGCCGGCCTCGTCGATGTCGGACGGCGCCGGTTCGCTCGGCAGCCCCCGGTGCGCCAGGCTCGTCGCGAGCGCCGTCGTGAGCACGACCAGCATCACGGTGCCGAACGGAAATCCGGCCAGCCGGCCCGTTTCCGACGCCGTGATGAACAGCAGCACGGTGATCAGCCCGCGGGGCGCCAGCCACGCCAGGCGGCGCGGCTCCGCGACGCCGACGGCCTTCAGGATGCCGAACCGGCTCGCATAGATGACGCCTGTCATCGCGGCGGCGAGCGCCCAGGCCCGCCAGTCCAGCATGGCGCCGAGGTCGGTCCAGTACCCGAGCATGATGAAGAACACGCTCTTCACGGCGAAGGTCAGCTCCGCGACCAGGCTCTTGAAATCCGCGAGCGTGCGGTCGTAGCGCGGCCGGTGCATGGCCTTCAGGCGCGCGTTCCACTCGAGCAGGTGCGGGTTGTTGAGCAGCAGCCCGCACACCAGGATCAGGATCAGCGGCGACAGGTGCAGCGTCTTGCCCGCCGCGTAGAGCAGCAGCAGCCCGGCGAGCAGCGGGACGAAGCGGATGTGGCCCTCGAGCCGGTTGATGAGGAAGAACACCCCGAGCGCCGTCAGGGCGGCAGCCGCGAGCGAGACGGCGCCACCGCCGAACAGGCCGCCCAGGAAGCGCTCCAGAGAGCCGTTCGCCCCGAGCCAGGCGTAGAAGAACAGCACGCCGATGATGTCCGAGAGGGAACTCTCGTAGACGACGAATTCACGCGCGTCGCCCGGGAGCCCGGCTGCGCTCGGGATCGCCACCGCGCTCGATATCACCGCGAATGGCATGGCCGCGAGGGCAGCGACGGCCCAGTCGTAGCCGAGCAGCCTCGCGAACAGCCAACCGAAGACGAGCAGGGTCGCGAGGAAACCCGCGAGCGCCGCGGTGCTCGATCGCGCGATCAGTTTCGCGCGGTCACGGCGCACCTCGAGGTCGAGGGCTCCTTCCAGCACGATGAGGACCAGGCCGATCGTGCCGACGACCGGCAGCAGCGACTCGACGAAGCCCAGCTCGAATCCGCTGCGGTCCAGCGCCTCGCGCGCGATCATCCCGGTCGAGATCAGCAGGACGACGCCCGGGACCCGCGTCCGGCGCCCGAACACCTCGAGGACGTACGCGAGGACGAAGAGCGCGGCGAGGACGAAGAGTGCGCGGTCGGCCATCGGTCGCCGCCTGGTCAGCCGCCGAGCAGCTGGCGGCGCGAGACCGACGGAGCCGGTGGCGGCTCCTCCGACTCGAACAACGCATCCGCCGCGGCCTTCGCGGCGACCTGCGCCGCCTCGTGGTCGGTGAAGTCCGCCATGAGGGGGAACAAGGGGCAGGTGCCGACGAGACCGAAGCCCGGCAATTCGGCCACGAGCAGGTCGTACTGGCCGGACGGGAACGTGAGTCGCACGGTGCCGCCCGAGACCCACACGGACTTCTCGGCCTCGGCGGGCAGCACGGTGAGGTTCATGAACCAGGGGGTGACGATGACGCCGGCGTGGCGACCCTCGTACTCGCGGAATCCGATGGCCTCGACCGCGAGCGTCGGGTTGTAGATCGGCAGGCCCTTCATCGAGAGCGCGACGCGCCGGTAGGCGTTGGCGAGCTGCTCCACGGGATGCGCCAGCGGCGAAGGGCCGCCGGCCTGGCCGAGCACCATGAACTTGCTCTTCTCCGCGTCGCAGTTCGGGCAGCGCCAGGTGTCGGGCAGGAGCGCAAACGGCGTGCCGGGCTGCACCTGCGTGACCTCGTCGCCGAGCGCGGGGTCGTACACCCACCAGCAGATGCCGCACTCCAGGCGCGCGTCGTCCGCGAGCTTCGAGGCGTCGCCGAGGTAGCTGCCTTCGAAACCGCCCGTCATGGCGCGTAGGCCTGCAAGATCTCGGCGAGGCGCCGGGCGGAGTCCTCGAAATCCTCGCGTGCGGCGAGCGCGGCGACCGGTACGCCGCCGATCTCGAGCGTGTCGAGGATCACCTTGTCCATCGAGTTCAGGTACTGCACGGCCCAGACGTGGCGCAGGCCCGTCGCGAAGATGCGGCAGCTGCCGTAGCCGCCGCCGCGGATCACGAGCGGGATCTGCCCGAGCACGGTCGTGAGCACTTCGGCGTCCACCTCGGTGATCGGTAGCAGCGTGAAGTTGATGACGTGGTTGTCGGTGCCGGGCCGGTAGGCCGCGGAGCGCTCCTGAAGCTCGGTGAGGAGCGCGATGGAGTTCATCGCGCCCTGCGGCACCTGCGCCGGGACCATGATCGATTCGCGCGGCATGCGCTCGGTCGCGGCGACGATCACCTGCGGGATTTCCCCGACCTCGAGCCACTCGGTCTTCGAACCGTCCTGCTCCGTCGCCGTGACGTGCCACAGGCCGGTCAGCACGGACTCGGAAATGTCGTACGCGACGTTGCCGCCGAGCTGCGCCCACACGTCGCCCTCGCCGAGAACGTCGAGCACGGTTTCGCGATCGGGCTGCTCGAGGCCGCGCAGGCTGATCCGCGTGGCTTCCTTCGCGCCCTCCGCGTGGCGGCGCAAGGCGGCGATCGCCTCCTCGAGGACGGCGCGCGCCGGGGGCGCGAGCGCGGAAACGGCCTTCGCGACGCGGCGGGGCTGCGCCTGGCCCGTGGGCATGTCGAGGAGGCGCAGGTCCTCTTCGCCCGGGCCCACGGACTGTGCCGGCACCTTCGCGTGCCAGACGAGCGGGAAATCGGTCATGCGTGTCCTCCCACGGACGTCGATGCCAACGGATCGCCGGCCGCGAGCAGGCGCTCGCAGGCCTGGAGGAACACCGGCCAGTCCCTCATGCGGGCCACGACTTCGGCGGCCTGCCCGTCGCGCACGTATGCGACGGCCGGCAGTACGACCACGCCGAAGCGCGGCATGAGCGCGCCCTCGTCGCGGCGGTCCACGAGCCCTACGACCAGCCGGCCCGAGTACTTCGCCAGCATCTCGCGCACGACGACCGCCACGTCGAGGCCTTCGGGTCGGGACACGGTGTCGCCCGTGAAGAACACCAGCGCCCGGGGGTGATGCGCCAGGAAGGCCTCGAGGTCCGCCTGCCGGACGATCTCGCAACCCGGCTGGGCCACCAGGCCCTCGATGATCTCGCTCATGCCGATGTCTCCCCGTCGTCGTCGCTTGCGCCTGCCGATCCGGCCGGCTCCACGAACCTTGCGTCACCGCGTCGCCAGGCGACGTCCTCGGTGGGCCGCTCGCTCTCGTAGCGCCCGAGGCCGAGCGCGTCCGAGACCAGCGCGTCGTTGCCGGGCCGGGTCTTCGCCTTCGGCACGACGCCCCATGCGGCGAGTTCCGCGATGCCGATCTCGAGCGCGCGGGGGAGCTGGTCGCGAACCGCGGGCGTCAGGCTGCCGCCGTAGTCGGCGAGCTCGACCGGCTGCACGCCCACGAGCGAGAACGCCTCGGGACGGTGGCCGAGCATCTCGAGGGAGGCCAGCACGTCGTTCATGCCGACCTGGTGCAGGCTCATCTTGCCGCGGCTCATCACGCGCGGCAGTTCCTCGTCCCGCGCGACGATCAGGCTGGCCGGCTCGCCGCCGAAATCCACGGTGTCGAACAGCAGTACGTGCGTCGCCTCCTGCAGCAGCGGGATCAGCGCGAGCCCCATCGTCCCGCCGTCGAGCAGCTCGACCTCGGGCGGAAATTCCCAGGCCTCCGCGAGCGCCTCGATGCAGCGCACGCCGAAGCCCTCGTCGGCCCACAACAGGTTGCCCACGCCGAGCACCCTGATGCGGCGCCCGGGGGACTCGGATCCTCCCGAAGTCATGCGTCTTCCTGCCAAGACCCGCCCGCGGCGGGGCGGCCTATGTTAGCGGCTATGGGGCCCTCCCCGACACCCGGATGAGGGCCCCGACAAGCAGCGGGGCCGGTGATGAGCCGGCCCCGCTGCATTCGACGGTGCGTCTCTCAGCCGGTCAGCGGAAGAACCTCCAGCCGCTCACCATCGAGCTGATCGTCGTCTGGCGGTGCGTCATGTCCTCGCGGATCGCCATGTACATGTGGACGATCGAGAAGAGGACGACGACCCACATCGCGACGTGGTGCCAGGTGCGCACGGAGAAGGAGTTGCCGAGCACGCCGAACACCCAGCCGAAGGCCCTGTACCAGCCGCTCTGGATGCCGGCTTCCTCCGCGTACAGGGCGAACCCCGTCAGCAGCAGGACGATCGTCGGCAGCAGGAACATCAGGAACATGGCGAGGTGGGCGAGGGGGTTGTGCCCCACGTACTCCTTCGGCTTCTTGAGGAACAGGTACCACATCACCTCGTCGACGACTTCCTTCCACCAGTGCAGGCTCCAGAACGGGATGTAGAAGATCTGCCTGGCGTGCGGACCGCCGACCAGCACCCGGTACAGGCGCATCACGAACACGACGCCCAGTACCTGGCCGGCGATGAAATGCACCATGCGGATGTAGCCGAACATGAAGTGGTACGCCGTCTCGGCGCCGCCGC
>VEPJ01000066.1:14218-15594 GCA_012026925.1 Gammaproteobacteria bacterium
CGCCGTCTCGCCGCCGCCGATGCTCGGCGGCGGCGAGCCGATGAAGTACCCCGTCACGCACAGGGTGATGATGCTGAGCATCGTCACCCAGTGCCAGATGCGCGTCGCGGCATCGTAGACGTAGACCGGCCCCGGCTGCTCGCCGACTGGCAGGATCGCCTCGCTGAACTTGCCTTCGCGCACCCGGTTTCGCACCGGTGTCGAGGGGTAGACGTATGTCATGACGTTACCTCCTCAGCGCACCTTGACGCTGCTGACTTCGTTGCCGTCCATGTCGAGCACGTGGGTCGCGCAGGCCAGGCACGGGTCGAAGCTGTGGATCGTACGCAGGATCTCGAGGGGCTTCTCCGGGTCGTGCATCGGGGTGTTGAGGAGCGCGGCCTCGTAGGCGCCGATGTTGCCGGCGCCGTCGCGCGGGCTCGCGTTCCACGTCGTCGGCACGATCGCCTGGTAGTTCTTGATCTTCATGTCCTCGATGTCGATCCAGTGCCCGAGCGCTCCGCGCGGCGCCTCGACGAAGCCGTAGCCCTTGCAGGTCTTCGGCCACTTGTGCGGGTCGTGCGCGTCCGGGTTCGCTGTCGCCGTGTCGCCGGCCTTGATGCTGGCGATGAGCTTCTGGTACTCGCCCTTGAGCGCGTGCGCGGCCCAGCTGCACTCGAGGCCGCGGGCCGCCGTGCGCCCGAGCGTCGAGAACAGCGCCGTGACGGGCACGCCGAGCTTGCCCAGCACCATGTCCACCGGCTCCTTGAACTCGGGGATGCCCTTCGCGTAGCCGACGACGTAGCGGGCCAGCGGGCCAACCTCCATCGCGTGACCCTTCCACCGCGGTGCCTTCACCCACGAGTACTTGGCGGACTCGTCGAAGGCCTTGAACGTGTTGCCTTCCTTGACGGCCTTGCCCGGGTCGAAGTTCGGGTCGGTGACGCCCTCGTACGGGTGCAGGCTGTCCTTGCCGCTCGGGTACTTGTACCAGGAGTGGTCGACGAACTCGCGGATCTCGTCGAGCGCGCCCAGGTCGACGTCCTGCACCTCGTTCAGGTTGCCGTCCACGATCGCGCCGCGCGGCAGCATGAGGTTGCCGGCGCTGTAGTCGTTGGCGGTCTTCGGCAGGTCGCCGTACGACAGCAGGTACTTCGACGAGAGGCCGCCGCCCCACTGCGCCCAGTCCTTGTAGAAACCGGCGATCGCCAGCAGGTCCGGGATGTAGACGTTGTCGATGAAGTCGATCGTGCGGTCGATGATGCCGCCGACCATGTTCAGGCTGGTCATGTTGACCGCGCCCACCGCGCCGACGCCGTTCACGTTGATCGGCGAGGGCACGCCGCCCACCAGCCAGTTCGGGTGCGGGTTCTTGCCGCCGAAGATGGTCTGGATCT
>VEPJ01000101.1 GCA_012026925.1 Gammaproteobacteria bacterium
GGCACGCCGCTCGAGCAGACCGACCGCTCGGTCCAGGCCGCGCAGAAGGCGAGCACGAAACTCGGCAACGTCGCGCTGGCGTACTCCGTGGCGGGCACCGGCAACCGCCTGGATGCGAACCCGGTGGACGCCGGCGAGAACACCGGGCGGCTCAGCATCACGCTGCAGAAGGGCTCGAGGCGCTCCGACGAGGAGGCCGCGATGGCGGCGATGCGCCGGAGCCTCGAGGAACTGCCCGGCGTGCAGTACCGCTTCAGCCGCCCCGCCCTCTTCAGCATGTCCACGCCGCTCGAGGTGGTCGTGTCGGGCTACGACCTCGATCGCCTGAAGACCGCGGCCGACCAGATCCGTGCGCGCATGCTCGCCGACAAGCGTTTCGCCGACGTCAAGACGACCGTCGAGGCCGGCAACCCCGAGATCCAGATCGTGTTCGACCAGGAGCGCGCGGCGCAGCTCGGGCTCGTCGTGCGCGACATCGCCGACCGGCTCGTGAACAGCGTGCGCGGCGAGGTGGCGACCCGATACAAGCTGCGCGACAAGCAGATCGACGTGCTCGTGCGCAGCGTGGACACGCGCGCGGCCTCCATCGAGGAGGTGCGCAACCTGATCGTGAATCCCGGCAGCGATTTCCCGGTTCCGCTCAGCGCCGTCGCGGACGTCCAGCTCGCGGTCGGGCCGGCCGAAGTCCGCCGCATCGGCCAGGAGCGCGTGGCCGTGGTTTCCGCGAACCTCGCGCAGGGCGACCTCGGCTCCGCCGTCGAGGCCCTGCACGGCATCGTCCGCGACGTGCAGCTCCCGGTCGCGACCAGCGCGTTCCTCTCGGGGCAGAGCGAGGAGATGAACGACTCGTTCCGCTCGCTGCAGTTCGTGCTGCTGCTCGCGATCTTCCTCGTGTACCTCGTGATGGCGTCGCAGTTCGAGTCGCTGATCCATCCCTTCGTGATCCTGCTCACGATCCCGCTCGCGATCATCGGCGCCGTGTGGGCGCTGTGGCTCACCCACACGACGGTGAACGTGGTGGCCTACATCGGCCTCATCATGCTGGCGGGCATCGTGGTCAACCAGTCGATCGTCCTGATCGATGCCGTGAACCAGGCGCGCGAGCGCGGCCTGCCTAAGGACGAGGCGATCGTCGAGGCGGGCAAGCTGCGCCTGCGGCCGATCCTGATCACCAAGCTCACGACGATCCTCGGCCTGCTGCCGATGGCCCTCGGCCTCGGCGAGGGCGCCGAAGTACGTGCACCGATGGCGATCACGGTGATCGGCGGCGTGCTGCTCACGACCTTCCTCACGCTGCTGGTGATCCCGGTCGTTTATTCGGTGCTGGACCGCAAGAAGTACGCGATCGGCACCGCCACGGCCGCCGGAGCCGGGGCTGCCACCGAGCACGCCGCCGGCTGAGGGTCCCATGCGCCACACCCGCCTCGCGCTCGAACGCCCGGTCACGACGTTGATGGTCGCACTGGCGGTGCTGGCCGTCGGGGTCATCTCGGGACGACTCCTGCGGCTCGAGGCAATGCCGGACATCACGTTCCCCGGCATGCGCGTGGTGATCCCCTACGCGGGCTCGACCCCCGAGGAGATGGAACAGCTCGTCGTACGCCCCGTCGAGGAAGCGCTCGCGACGTTGTCGGGCATCGAGGAAATCGATGCCAGCGCCCAGTCCGACCAGGCCCAGTTCGACATCCAGTTCAACTGGGACCGCGACGCGGACGCCGCCGCGTTCGAGGTGAGGACCAAGCTCGACTCGATCCGCTCGCAGCTGCCGGCCGGCGCGGACCGGATCCTCATGTTCGCCTTCAGTCCGTCCGACCAGCCGATCGTCGTCATCCGCATCTCCGCGGACGAGGACCTGACGGACCAGTACGACATGCTGGAGAAGTACCTGCAACGGCCGGTGCAACGCCTGGCGGGCGTGGCACGCGTCGAGCTGCAGGGCGTGGAGCCGCGCGAGGTGCGCGTGCTGGTGGACCCCAACCGACTCGCCAACTACGGCGTCGACGTCCGCAAGCTGCGCGACCTGCTGGCCCAAAGCAACTTCTCCGTCAGCGCGGGCGAGATCACCGAGAACGGCTCCCGGTTCACGGTGAGGCCGATCGGGGATTTCCGCAGCCTCCAGGACGTCCGCAACCTCATCGTGAGCCCGGGCGTGCGGGTCGGCGACATCGCGCAGGTCGAACTCGTCGCGCCGGAATTGACGATCGGCCGGCACATGGACGGACGGAAGGCCGTCGGCATCAACGTCTACAAGTCCACCCAGGCCAACGTCGTGGACGTCGCCGACCGCGTCATCGAAGCCGTCAACAGGGCACGCGACGTGCCGCAGCTCCAGGGCATCCAGATACTGGTCGTCGAGAACCAGGCGGACGGTATCCGCGATTCACTGCGCGAACTGCGCAACGCCGGCCTCATCGGCGCCGTATTGAGTTTCTTCATGCTGCTGTTCTTCCTGCGCCATCTGCCGACCACGGTCATCGTCAGCCTGGCAGTGCCGGCGTCGCTGCTGGTGACGCTGGGCGCGATGTATTTCCTGGGCCTCTCGCTCAACATCCTGAGCATGATGGGCATGCTGCTCGCGATCGGCATGCTGGTGGACAACTCGGTCGTGATCACCGAGAGCATCTTCCGCCACCGGCAGCTGATGCCGGGGCAGCCGCTCGAGGCCACGCTGGCCGGGGTCAAGGAAGTGGGCGTGGCCACGCTCGCGGGCACGTTCTCGACGACCATCGTGTTCCTGCCGCTGGTGTTCGGCGAGAAGAACCAGATGTCGATCTTCCTGGTGCACGTCGC
>VEPJ01000179.1 GCA_012026925.1 Gammaproteobacteria bacterium
CGTAGCCGCGCACCTGGTAGATGCGACCCGGCACGACCTCATAGAGGCCGTAGGCCATGTTGAGCACGGCCTGGCGCTGCAGCGAGGGATTGATGCTCGCGAAGTCCTGGCCCGAGAGCAGCCACTGGTAGCTGCCCATGTCCCAGGCGACGTTGCCCGCGTCGGCCATGATCTTCTTGTACGGCGGCTCGGCGATGAAGCCTTTCTTCGCTTCCTCGAAATCGCGCTTGTCGCTGAACGGCAGCTCGGCCTTGCCCCGATCGCGGATCTCGAGCGTGAAGGTCGATGGCGGCTTGCCCTGCGGGTCGAAGTGCGCCGGAACGTCGGCTGCCTGGGTCGCTCCCGCGGCGCAGGTCAGGCACAGGGCGAGGATGAGACTCGGCATGCGGGTCATGTTTGCGGACTCCCGGAGGGGTGGTGGGCCGACGCGCGGACAAGTCCAGCGCGGTCACGGAACGGAGGTTTGACGCTACGCATTGCGATTGTGAGTCAGATGCATCGACAAAATCCACACATGCATCCGGTGCATGGACGGGTTGCGCCGAACATCATGGCGATGATCGAAATCGCGCGAGACTGACGCGCCTCGGACGCTGGCCGGGTCGCTCGGCGCGGGGCCGCGCCGCACTCCCTCCTCATGCATCGGCGGCGACCCAGGTGATACCTCATGCGTCCCATGCATGTGTGATGTAGGATCCGCGGCATGCCGCTCGAAGTCCGCCAGATGCGCCACGTGCTCGCCCTCGCCGACCACCGGAGTTTCGCCCGCGCGGCAACGGCGCTCGGGCTCAGCCAGTCGGCCCTGTCGCGCAGCATCCAGTCCGTCGAGCGCGTGGTCGGCAGCAGCCTGTTCGCCCGTGCCACGAGCGGAATAGAGCCGACCGACAGTGGCCGCGTCTTCATCGCCAGGATCCGCCAGATCGTCCAGCTCACCGAAGACCTCGACCGCGACGTCGCCGGAGAGCGTGGCCTGCTGCACGGTCACCTGCACGTGGGCGCCGGTCCGTTCCCCGCCCAGTCCTCGCTCGCCGAGGCGCTCGCCCAGTTCGTCGCCGCCCACCCACGCATCGTCGTGCGCGTGATGATGCGGGAGTGGGACGAGCTGCTGCGCAGGCTGCGGGCGCGCGAAATCGAGTTGTTCGTCGCGGAGATCAGCACGTTCGGCAGCGAGAGCGACCTGGAAATCGAGCCGCTCGAACCGCGCCAGACGCTCATCCTGGCGCGCCGCGGTCACCCGCTCGCGGGCCGCGGCCCGTTGCGCCTCGCCGACGGGCTCGCCTACCCCTATGCCTCGCTGAGCCGCATTCCGCCGCGGTCACTGGAGCCGATTCGAAGCGCGCAGCGTCGTTCGCCGGACACGAACGCCGCGCAGCGGGTCTTCCCTGCGCTCGAGTTCAACTCACTGGATGCAGTCAAGAAGATCGTGCTCGGGTCGAATGCACTGATGGTCGCGCCGCCGTCGTGCGTCGAACAGGAACTGGAAGACGGCAGGCTCTTGGCTCTCGGTAGCGAGCCCTTCCTCAACACCCACTACGGGATCGTCAAGCTCAGGACCCAGCCACTCACCGTGGCCGGCGCACGCTTCCGCGAATACGTGCTGGAGGCGGAGCGAGCCGTGAACGAACGGGAAAAGGCACTTCTCGAGCGCTGGCGACCACGCCCCGCGGCCCATGCTCCGACACACGCCCCGGCGCGCAGCCCCGGCACGATGCGCCGCAAGCCGGCGCTTCGTGCCTGACGGCCGTCGACTGGCTTGCCGATGCACCGGGCGATCGCAGGAAGTTCAATGCACAGGGCTGTTCAAGATCATCCTTCCCCGGGAGGTTGTCACCGATGTCACTGAAACACCGCGTATCGTCTCTCGCCACCGCCCTGATGATGCTGGTCGTGGCTGGCTGTGCCACGCAACAACGCGGCCCTGCCGAGTGGGACGGCCTGGTCCGCCAGTCCGGAACCCGCTTCGACGCGGTCTTCCTGAAGCCGGACGCCCGGATCCCGGGCTACGCCAACATCATGCTGGCGCCGGCGACCGTGCAGTTTGCCCGCAACTGGGACCCCAATCGCGCTGCAGGCAGCGCGTCCCGGGGACTCAACACGGACGACGTCGTCGCCATCAAGGACAACCTGGCGACGATGTTCGGCAACATCTTCCGCGAGGAACTGACGGCTGGCGGCTACCAGGTCGTCGATGAGCCCGGGCCGGACACCCTGGTCGTGGTGCCTGCCATCGTCAATCTCTTCATCACGGCGCCGGACACGACGAGCGCCGGACGCAGCCGCACCTACACCGCCAACTCCGGGCACATGACGCTCGTGCTCGAATTGCGCGACTCCGTCACGGGCGAGACCCTGGCACGGGTCGTGGACACTCGATCGGGGCGCACGAGCGGCGTGATGACCATCACCAACCGCGCGACCAATACGGCGGATGCACAGCGCGCCATTCGCACCTGGGCCAGGGCCCTGCGCGACGGACTCGACAGCCTGTACAGAGGTGGCAAATGAACGGGACGGGGATCCAGTGAAAAGCGGGATGCAGTTGCTTTGCGCGGCCGCCCTCGCGGCCGGCCTATCGGGGACCGTTGCGGCCGAAGAACGGCCGCTGGTCTGCTTCGGGAATGAGCCGTCCTGGAGCGTGGACCTCACCGAGCCCGGCGTGGCCCGGTTCTCGACGCCCGACCAGGAACCGGTGGTCTACAAAGGCACGGCCACGCGCCATGCATTCCTCCCCGAATCCCTCTGGCGGGGTTCGCCGGCGGCTGGCCGCGACCTGGTCGTCTGGCTGCAGGACTCGACCTGCACCGACAACATGTCCGGCAGCAAGCTCCCCGTGACTGCCCGTTTGTCGGTACCCGACGGGCGATTCCTGTCCGGCTGCTGCCGGGTCGCGACGGCAGCCACCAAAGGTGGCCCGCGGGTGCAACTGGAGGGTGCCGGCTGGCGGCTGAAGGAACTGCCGGGTACGCAGTCCGCCGCACTGGCGCGGCTGTCACGTCCCGTCACCGTGCGCTTCGACTCGGGAAGGCTGGCGGGCTTCTCGGGCTGCAACAATTTCACGGGCAGCTACCGGCTCGACGGTGACCGCCTGACCATCGGACCCGTTGCCACCACGCAGATGGCCTGCCCGGAACCGGGCGCGGGCATCGAGCAGGCGTTCCAGGCGGCGCTGGCTGGAACCTGGCGCATCGGGCTGCGGGGGGACGACCTGACCGCCACGACCGCCTCGGGAGCAGCACTGCAGTTCGTCCGCGAATCGCCGCCGCAACTCGCGGGTGTCGACTGGAAGGTCACCAGCTTCAACAACAACCGGCATGCGGTGGTGGGCGTGATCGGCGAGTCACGCCTCACGCTCTCATTCAAGGACGGCCAGGTGTCGGGCAGCGCCGGCTGCAACTCGTTCCATGGGTCCTACAGCGCGGAGGGCAACCGGATAAAGCTCGGGCCGCTCGCCGCGACGCGCCGCGCCTGCGACGCGCCGCTGATGACCCAGGAGCAGGAGTTCCTGGCGGCGCTCGCCTCTGCGGTTACCTGGAGCATCGACGGCAACGTGCTCGACATGCACCGTGCCGACGGCGAGCGCGCGATCTGGGCGGTCTCCGAGTAGCCGGCGGCAAGGCCGGGCGCGAGTGAGACCGCTGCTCAGCGCCGCGGCGCGCCGGACGGCACGACCGACGTGACCTCGACGAGGTACTTGTTGATGGCATCGAGGTCGGCGGGCAGCAGGCTGCCCGCAGCCGCGCGCAGTCGCACCAGGTTGATGAGATAGTTATAGCGCACCCACGCGTAGTCGCGCTCTGCGTCGAACACGCGACGGCGTGAATCCAGCACGTCGACGATGGTGCGGTTGCCGACCTCCATGCCGCGCTCGGTAGCGCGCAACGCGCTGCGGCTCGAGGCGACCGACTGGCGCAACGCCTCGACCCGTGCCAGGTCGGCCACGACGCTGAGGTACGCGTCACGGGTCGAGCGCTCGGCGGCGCGCAGGCTGCCGTCGAGCCGCTGTTGCGACGCCCGATGCAACGCCACCTGTTCCCGGACACGCGAACTCGTCGCGCCACCCGTGAAGATCGGCACCACCAGCCGCAGGCCCACGACGTCCTCGGTGCCGTCGCTGTCCGCCGGCCCCTTGGTGCGCAGGTCGAGTGTGCGGTTGGTGACGGTCTCGGTCGCGTTCTCGTTCATGCCACTGGTGGCCGCGTACAGTTCCAGCGAAGGCATGTATCCGGACTGAGCGATGCGCACGTCCCGCGTGGCGATGTCGACACCGAAACGCGATGCGACCACGCCCAGGTTCTGCTCCAATGCCTGGTCCACCCAGGCCTGTTCCGTGCGCTGCGCGACGTCGGAGGCCGGCAGTTCGTCCCCCAGCCGCTTGAGCTCGGATTGCGGCTCGCCCGTGAGCTCGGTGAGCGCCTCGTCCGCCAACGCGAGCGCGCGCTTGGCGGCGATCACCCCGGCCGCGGCGGCGTCCCGTGCCGACCGAGCCTCCTCGACGTCGACCACGGTCACCACCCCGGCCTTGAAACGGCGCTCCGCCTGCGCGAGCTGCTGGGTGAAGGACTCTAGCGTGGCCTCGGATGCCCGCAGCGTCTCGGTCGCGGCGAGCACGTCGAAATATCGCTGCGACACACGCAGCATGAGATCCTGCTGCGCCGCCCGGTACGCCACTTCGGCGCGTGCAACCACCGAGTCGGCGCGCCCAAGACGCTGCCACTGGTCCCAGCGGAAGACCGTCTGGCTCAGGCCGACCTGCCACCGCCACGCGTCAGCGCTGATGCGTTGGGCGACGTTGAAGATCTCGATCTGGGGATCGACGCCGGGGGTCAGGCCCGGGTCCACCACCTGCAGGAAGGTGCCGCTGCCGTTGCTCGTTCGTTTCTCGACCTCGCCGCCGGCGTACAGTTGCGGCAGCAGCGCGGCGCGCGCCTGGGGCTTGGCCTCCAGCGCCGCGGTCCTGATCTCGCCCGCCTCGAGGAATTGCGGGTCGCGAGTCCTGGCGAGCTGGTAGACCTCCAACAGGTCCGCGGCCGCGCCCGTTTCGGCGCAGACGGCCAAGGCGGCGAGCAGAGCAAACGTCCTGGCACGCTTGGTCATCGCAGTTCCCGACGGGTCGTAGCTCAGGCGGCGAGCTTACCAACAATCCGGGTGCAGAATGAGTGCAGGTGCGCGACGGGATTTCGCTGCTTGATCGTTCGTGCGTATGGTCTACCCTAAGTGCAAGGCGCGCCGGCGAACGCGCAGCAAAGGAACCGTCAGTTGCCAGCGACGCACACGGTCACACCTTCGGGCCGCTGGAAGTGGAGGACCGCGTTCAGCCGCGGCGCCGGCTACTTCGCGCTCTGGATGGTCATCGTGGGGGGCAAGTCCGCCGACTTCGCCCCCGGCCTGGGCGCGGCGGCGCTGGCCGCGTGGTTGAGCCTGCGGCTCATGCCGCCGGATCCCTGCGGCGGCGAGGTGCGCTGGTGGGCGGCAATCGGACTGCTGGCCCACTTCGCGAAGGTGTCGGTGCTCGCCGGACTCGACGTTGCACGTCGCACGCTCGCGCCGCGGCTGCGCCTCGATCCGGCCTTCGTCCACTACCGGCCACACCTGCCGCCTTCGGACGCGCGCAGCCTGTTCCTCGCGATGACGAGCCAGATGCCCGGGACGATCCCGAGCGGCCCGGTGCCGCCGGATGCGATCGCCTACCACTGCCTCGACGCGTCCCGGCCCGTCGCGAGTGAGCTCGCCATGGAGGAATCACGCCTGCTCGATGCGCTGGGCGGGGCGCTCGGGTCGGCCGCGATCGGCGTGCCGCGCACGCAGGGTGACCCGTGACCGAGTTTCTCCTCGCAGCGGCCGGCGCGGTCATGTTTACGGTCGTGCTCGGCATGGTGCGCATCCTGCGGGGGCCCGGCGACGCCGACCGGGTCATGGCGGCGCAGCTGCTCGGCACTGGCGGCGTGGCCGCGCTGCTGCTCTCCGGGATCGCTCGTGGCCGGCCCGCTTCGCTCGATCTCGCGCTCACCCTGGCCGTGCTCGCCGCTTTCGCGAGCATCGGCTTCGTGAAGGGCGCGGCGATGGGCCAGGACAAGTCGGCCGAAGGTGACGACGACCCATGAGCGCGCTGGTCGACCTCTTCACCGTGGCCGCCGTGTCGGCAGGCATATTGTTCTTCCTCGCCGGAGTCGTGGGACTGCTGCGCTTTCCCGACGCGCTCACGCGACTGCACGCGCTCACCAAGGCGGACAACGTCGGTCTTGGACTCATCGTTGCGGGCCTGCTGCCACAGGCCAGCAGCCTGCTCGAGGCACTGAAGCTCGTGCTCGTCTGGCTCACCGTGCTGCTGGCGGGCGCGACCGTCGGACAGCTCATCGCGCGGGTCGCGCGTCGAGCGGGAACCCGCACTTGAGCTTCGAGCTCAGCTACGAGCTGCTCGTCGGGCTGCTGGTGCTCACGGCTGCCGCGTGGAGCGTGGCCGCCCGCGACACCTACTCGGCGACGGTCGGGTTCGTGAGCTACGGCCTGCTGATCGCGATCATGTGGATGCAGCTGCAGGCGTTCGACGTCGCGCTCGCAGAGGTGGCGATCGGAAGTGGCCTCACCGGGCTGCTGCTGCTCAGCGCCGCGGCCCGACTGCGGGCGGCCGAGGCACGGGTCACCTCACGCCCCCCAGTGATGTTGCGGATCGTAGCCGCACTCGCCTGCACCGCCGTATCGGTGTCGATCGCCGCGACCGTACTGAGGTTGCCCGAGTCCGCGCCGTCGCTCGCCGGCGCCGCGGTTGGCGCGCTGCCGGCCACCGGGCTCGGCAATCCTGTGAACGGCGTGCTGATGGCATTTCGCGCCTTCGACACGCTGCTCGAAAAGGTCGTGCTGGTGCTCTCCCTGGTCGGCGTGTGGTCGCTCGCGCCGGAGCCAGGCTGGAGCGGCCGGCCGCGACTGCTGCACCCGTTCGCGGACGACGGCGTGCTCCGGTTCCTTGCCCGCACCCTGCCGCCGATCGGGCTGCTGTTCGGCGCGCACCTGATGTGGAACGGCGCCGACGAGCCGGGCGGCGCCTTCCAGGGGGCGACGGTGCTCGCCGCCATGTGGCTGCTGGTGCTGATGGCGGGCCTCGGCGAGGCGCCGCGGATCCGCGAGCGCTGGCTGCGCGTCGCCGTGGTGGCGGGGCCGATGACCTTCATCACGGTGGGGCTCGCGGGCATCGGCGTCGCCGGCGCGTTCCTCGCCTATCCGGAACCGCACGCAAAATCCCTGATCCTGTTCGTCGAACTGCCAATGATGCTGACCATTGCACTCGTGCTCGCGTTGCTCGTCGCCGGGCCGCCGGAGCCGACGGCGGGACCATGAGTCCGACGACGCTCTTCGGCCTGTGCGGCGCTGCGCTGGTTGGCATCGGCCTCTACGGGCTGCTCACGGATTCCCGCCTGCTGCGCAAGATCATCGCCTTCAACCTGGTCGGCAGCGGCGTGTTCCTCCTGTTCGGCGTCATCGCGCGGCGCGGCGCAGCGGCGGAGCTTTTTGGCGATCCCGTGCCGCAGGCGCTCGTGATCACCGGCATCGTGGTCGCCTTCTCGGCAACCGCGCTCGCGGTGGCCTTGCTGCTGCGCCTGCACGAGGCGGGCGGCGGAGCCACGTTCGATACGCCTGCGGACGAAGCCGGCGTGAAACGGCCAGATCCGTGACGCTGCTCGCGGAGACCGTCGCACCCGCGGCGGGCGGCGGCTGGCTGGTCGCCGCGATCATCTTCCCCGTCGTCGCCTTGCTGCTCGCGGTCGCGGGCGGTGCGCGATTCGCAGCGCGCGTCGGCGTGCTGGCGCTGCCCGCCGGGCTTGCGATCGCGGTGGCCATCGCCGATGGCGTCGCAAAGCATGGCGTGCTCGGCTACTACGTCGGCGGCTGGGCGCCCCCGCTCGGCATCGCCTTGCGGGCCGACGTGCTGTCCGCCGCGATGCTGGTCACGACCGCCATCGTCGCGAGCGGCGCAGGCTTGTATGCGCTGCATGACTTCGGTCCGCCACGCGAGCCTGGCGGGGGCCGACAGACGCTCGGTTTCTGGGTGTCGCTGCTCGGCGCCTGGGCCGCGCTCAACCTGGCCTTCGTCGGCCGGGACTTGTTCAACCTTTACGTGGCGCTCGAGCTCCTGACGTTTGCCGCGGTACCGCTGGTGTGCCTCGACGGACGTGCACCGACGCTGCAGGCGGCGCTGCGCTACCTGTTGTACGCGCTGGTCGGCTCGGTGCTCTACCTGCTCGGCGCGGTATTGCTCTACGGCGCCTTCGGCACGCTCGACGTGGAATTGCTTGCGACGGTCGTGCGCCCGGAGCCGGCCGCGTGGGCGGCTGCGGCGCTGATGACGGCCGGCCTGCTCGCGAAGACGGCGCTGTTCCCGCTGCACCTTTGGCTGCCGCCCGCGCATGCCGGCGCGCCGCCGGCCGCGAGCGCCGTGCTCTCGGCGCTGGTCGTGAAAGGGTCCTTCTTCATCGTGCTGCGACTGTGGTTCGATGCCCTGCCGGGACTGGCGACTGCAATGGCGATGCAGTTCATCGGATTGCTCGGCGCCGGCGCGATCCTCTACGGCAGCGCGCTCGCACTGCGCCAGTCGCGACTGAAGCTGCTCGTCGCGTACTCGACGGTGGCGCAGATCGGCTACCTGTTCCTGGTCTTTCCGCTTGCGTTCGACGCCTCGGCCGGGCGCCTCGTGGCCGGCACGGCCCTCGCCGGCGGCTTGCTGCAGGCGGTGTCGCACGCGTTCGCGAAAGCAGCCATGTTCATGTCGGCGGGCCTGGTCGCGGTAGCCCTCGGGCATGACCGCATCGAGGGCTTCGGCGGACTCGCGCGCGCGCGGCCAGTGAGCCTGCTCGCCTTCGCCCTGGCCGGCGTGTCGCTGGTTGGCTTGCCACCGAGCGGCGGCTTTGCTGCGAAGTGGCTGCTGCTTTCGGCAGCCGTCGAATCGGGCCAGTGGTGGTGGGCAGTCGTGATCGTGCTGGGCGGGCTGCTCACCGGCGCTTACCTCATCCTGGTGCTCATGCGCGCGCTGCAGGAGCCCGCTGCACCGACTGCATCGCTGCGCCCCGTCGCTGCCTGGCGCGAGGCGGTGCCGCTCGCGCTCGCGCTGCTCGCCGTGCTGCTGGGCCTCGCGGGACTCGCGCCCTTCCAACCTGGCGCAGGCACCGGGGCCGTCGCGGCCGCCGAAGCGTTCCAGTGAGTGGCGCGGCGCCACCATGGCTGATTGCAACATGGGCGTGGCCGCTCGCCCTGCTGTTGGCGTGCACCTGGGCGGGAGCGCGTCGCGTCATGCCCCGGCTGCTGGCACTTGCGCCGCTGCCGGCGCTGGCTGCGTCGCTGATCGCCGCGGGCGCGCCGCGGTTGAGCATCGGCGGCACTCCGCTGGTGCTTCTGTTCGGACTCGACGCACCGGGAGCACTGCTGCTCGGCGTGGCCGCGCTGCTGTGGGTCGCGGCCGGCGCCTACGCCGCAGAGTACCTGCGCGACGGCGCGCATGCCGGGCGGTTCGCCGCGTGCTGGCTCCTCGCCGCAGCCGGATGCCTCGGCCTGTTCGTGGCGGCCGACCTCGTGAGCCTCTACGCGATGCTCGCCATGATGACGATCGGCGCGGGTGGCCTGGTGATTCACGACGGCACGCCGCGAGCGTGGCGCGCCGCTGCGACTTACGTCGGGCTCGCGCTGCTCGCGGAGTCGGTGCTGCTGGTGGGGCTCGTCATGCTGGCCGCCGAAATGCCGGGTCCGGGCCTGGCGATCGATGACGCTGTAGCGACACTCGCGGCCTCGCCGCACCGCGACACGATCCTCGCGCTGCTGGTGGCCGGATTCGGAGTCAAGGCGGGTCTCGTGCCACTGCACGTCTGGATGCCGCTCGCGCATTCGGCGGCACCAGTACCCGCCTCGAGCGTGCTGAGCGGCGCCGTCGTCAAGGCGGGAATCATAGGGCTCATCCGCTTCCTGCCGACTGGCGAAGCAATGCCCGCAGCGGGACATTTGCTCGCCGTCGCCGGGTTCGTCACCGCGTTCTATGGCGTGGCCGTCGGGCTCACGCAGCGCCACCCCAAGGCCGTGCTCGCCTACTCGAGCGTCAGCCAGATGGGTGTCGTCGTGGCAGTCCTCGGACTCGGCCTCGCCGCGGGCGACGGCGGAGCGGGCATCGCCGCCGCGTTCTACGCCGCGCACCACGTGCTGGTGAAGGGCGCACTGTTCCTCGCCGTCGGTGTCGCAGCGGCCGGCGCACAGGGTCGCCGCGGCTGGGTGCTCGCGCCGGCGCTGTTGCTCTGCCTCGGGCTCGGCGGGTTGCCGTTCACCGGCGGCGCCGTAGCCAAGTTCGCGGTCAAGGATGCCTTCGGCACGGGCGTCACGGCCGCGCTCTCGGCCGCCTCCGCCGCGGGCACCACGATGCTGATGCTCCACTTCCTGCGCCGGCTGGCGGGCGCCGAAGTGAAGGATGCCGCGCGTGCGCCGACGGGGCTGCTCCTGCCGTGGCTCGCGATGGCCGCCGCGGCGCTGCTGCTGCCTTGGTTCCTATACGTTCCGGCCGGACTCGGGACGGTCGGCGGGGCGACCGGGCTCGAAGCCACCTGGAATGCGTTCTGGCCGGTGGCCCTCGGCGCTGCATTCGCCTTTGCATTGCGCGGCCGCGCTGACCATCTGCCCAAGGTGCCTGAGGGCGACATCGCGGCGGCGCTCGAGCCGGCAGCGGGATTGACTCTGCGACTCGGCGCGGCGCTCGAGGGCCTGGACGCGGACCTGCGACGCTGGACCGTCGCGTCGGTCGGGCTTGTACTCGTAGCGGTCGCGATCGGGTGGACGCTTTGGCGCGGCTAAGCCAATGAAGCGGTACCATGGGCGAGACCGGCGCAGCTCAGATTGCCGGCTCGACAGCGCCCATGTAGTGTCGATGCGCTGATCGAGGCCAGGCATCGCCTGGTGCGGTCCATCTCGTAACGAACAAGAGACAAAGGGTGGAGCTCTGATGGGCACATGGTCGCTCACTCGCGTCGTGTTCTTCGGCGTCGTCGCGGCCTGCTGCTGCGGACTCTCCGCCTGTCAGCGCGGCGGACCCGAGAGCGAAAAGCCCGAGGTTCGCCCGGTCCGCTCCATCACGATCGCGAAGAGCGAGGGCGGCAGCGCCATTTCGCTGTCCGGTCGCATCGCTGCAGAGGACGAGGCCGCGGTGGCATTCCGCATCCCGGGACGGCTCATCGAGCGCACGGTGAACGTCGGGGACCGGGTCCGCCCCGGGCAGGTCATCGCGCGGCTCGAGCAGATGAACGAGCGCAACCAGCTGCTGTCGGCCCAGGCGGCGCTCAACGCCGCCAACGCCGACCTCGTGCGCGCCCGCGACGAGTACACACGCCAGAAGTCGCTCATCGACGAGGGCTTCACGACGCGCGCGCAACTCGACCAGGCAACGGCGGCATTCCGTGCAGCCGAGGCCCAGGTGAAGAGCGCGACCGCGCAGGTCGACATGGCGCAGGATCTCGTCGGCTTCACCGTGCTCACGGCAGACAAGCCCGGCTCGGTCGTGGCGCGCGGCGCCGAACCCGGCGAGGTCGTGCAGGCGGGCCAGATGATCGTGCGCATCGCCCGCGACGGCGGTGTCGATGCAGTGTTCGAGGTACCGCCTCAGGTCGTGCGTCGGGCTTCGCACTCGCAGTCGGTCACCGTCGCGCTGACCGACGAACCGTCGGTGACCGCGACCGGCAAGGTGCGCGAAATTTCGCCACAGGCCGACCCCGTCACGGGAACGTTCACGGTACGCGTAGGCCTCGACAATCCGCCGCCCGCGATGCTGCTTGGCTCGGTGGTGACCGGGCGCGTCACGCTCCAGGGTGAGCCACTCATCGTCGTGCCTGCGTCGGCGCTCGCCACCTCGGGGGGCAGCCCGGCCGTGTGGGTGGTCGATCCGTCGACTTCGACCGTAGCACTGCGGCCGATCCGCATCGCGCGCCACGAACCGGACTCCGTGATCGTGGCCGAGGGCATCGCGCCGGGCGACACGGTCGTGACCGCCGGCGTGCAGACCCTGCGCGCCGGCCAGAAGGTTCGCATCCTCGGCGCAGGCGGCTGATGGGCCCGAATCTCTCCGCGTGGGCCCTGAGCCACCGCTCGTTCATCATCTTCCTGATGGTGGCGTCCATGGTGGCGGGCGCCGTCTCGTACGCGACGCTCGGCCGGGACGAGGACCCGCCGTTCACGTTCCGCACGATGGTCGTGCAGGCCAACTGGCCGGGTGCCACGCTCGAGGAGCAGGTCGAGCAGGTGACGGACCGGCTCGAGCGCACGCTGCAGGAGGTGGACAACGTCGACTTCCTGCGCAGCTTCACGAGTGCGGGCGTCACGCGCATCTGGGTGAATCTCAAGGGGTCGACCGACCCGGCGGTCGTGCCCGACCGCTGGTACGACGTGCGCAAGCGCATCGGCGACATGAGCCACACCCTGCCGCGCGGAGTGCTCGGGCCGTTCTTCAATGACGACTTCGGCAACACCTTCGGCATCATCTACGGCTTCACCGCCGACGGGTTCACGCAGCGCGAGTTGCGCGACTACGTCGAGCAGGTGCGGTCCAAGCTGCTGCAGGTGCCGGACGTGTCCAAGGTGGACCTGATCGGCGCGCAGGACGAACAGATCTTCCTCGAGTTCCAGACGCAGCGGCTGGCGAGCCTCGGCCTCAACCAGGCCGCGATCCTCGCCGGTCTCGCCGCGCAGAACGTCGTGCGACCGGCGGGCGTCGTGCGCACGGACCAAGAGCAGTTCGCGTTGCGCGTGAGCGGCGCTTTCGCCTCCGAGCAGGACCTGCTCGACGTCAATTTCGTCGCCAACGGCCGCCTGCTCAGGCTGCGCGACATCGCCACGGTGAGCCGCGGCTACGTTGATCCGCCCCGCTCGCTGTTCCGCGTCGGCGGCAAGCCCGCGATCGGTCTCGCCATCTCCATGCGCGACGGCGGCGACGTGCTGTTGCTCGGGAAGAACGTCGAGGCCGCCGTGGCGCGCATCACGACGGACCTGCCGGTGGGCATCACGCCGGTGCTCGTGGCGAACCAGCCGCACGTGGTGGAAACGGCCATCGGCGAGTTCATGGAGTCGTTGTGGCAGGCGATCGCGATCATCCTGGTGGTGAGCTTCGTGGCACTGGGAGGACGCGCGGGCCTGATCGTCGCGCTGTCGTTCCCGCTCACGCTCGCGATCGTGTTCCCCATCATGCAGATCGCCGACATCGACCTGCAGCGCATCTCGCTCGGCGCGCTGATCATCGCGCTCTCGCTGCTGGTGGACAACGCCATGACCACGATCGACGTGGTCACGGTTCGGCTCGAGGCCGGCGACGACAAGGTCCGCGCGGCGAGCTACGCCTACGAGTCCGTGGCGATGCCGATGCTCACCGGCACCTTCATCACCGCGGCGGGCTTCGTGCCCATCGGCTTCGCGCAGAGCAGCGCCGGCGAGTACACGTTCTCGATCTTCGCGGTCGTGACCATCGCGCTGCTGGTCTCGTGGCTGGTGGCGGTGCTGTTCATGCCACTGCTCTCGGTGTGGCTGCTCAAGAAGCCGGAGAAGAAACAGGAAGGGCCGGGGCGCGGCATGCGCATGTTCCGCGGCCTCATCGAGACCGCGATGCGCGCGAAGTGGCTCACCGTTGCGGTCACGGTGGGTGCGTTCGTCGCCTCGGTCCTCGCCCTGCAGATGGTGCCGCGGCAGTTCTTCCCCTCCTCCGACCGGCCGGAGCTGATGGTGGACCTCGCCCTGCCCCAGAACTCGTCGATCCACGCGAGCGAGGCGGCGGTGGACCGGCTCGAGGCAGTGCTTGCGAAGGACCCGGACGTGGCCTCGTGGAGCACCTACATCGGCCAGGGCGCCATCCGCTTCTACCTGCCGCTCGACGTGCAGCTGCCGAGCCCGCATTTCAGCCAGGTCGTCGTGATCGCGAAGGACGTGGAGGCACGCGGGCGCCTGCAGTCGCGGCTGCAGGACCTGCTCGCCGAGAAATTCCCCGAGGCCGTGGGCCGCGTCTCGCCGCTCGAGCTCGGCCCGCCGGTCGGCTGGCCGGTCCGCTACCGCGTCTCCGGCGACGACCTGGTCCAGGTGCGTGAGATCGCGCGCCGGGTTGCAGACATCATGGCCGGCCACGAGTCGCTGCGTCGCATCAACTTCGACTGGATGGAGCCGGCGCGCATGGTGCGCGTCGATATCAACCAGGACCAGGCACGGCTCCTGGGCCTCAGCACCGACGCGGTCGGGGCGGCCATCAACGCGGCGATCTCGGGCGTGACCGTCACCCAGGTGCGGGACGACATCTATCTCGTGAACGTCGTGGCGCGGGCCGCGGAGCACGAGCGCACCTCGATCGACGCGCTGCGGACGCTGCAGGTCCCGCTGTCGGGTGGCCGCACGGTGCCGCTCAACCAGCTCGCCTCGCTGTCCTACGAGCAGGAAACGCCGATCCTCTGGCGGCGGGACCGCGTGCCCACGCTCACCGTGCAGGCCGACGTGGTCGGCGGCGTGCTGCCCGAGAGCGTCGTGACCGGACTACAGAAGGAGATCGACGCCCTTTCGAAGACGCTGCCGCCCGGCTACAGGATCGCCGTGGGCGGCACCGTCGAGGAGAGCGCGCGGTCGCAGGCCTCGGTGTTCGCCGTGGTGCCGGTCATGGTGCTGCTGATGCTGCTGTTCCTGATGATGCAGCTGCACAGCTTCAGCCTCATGGGCCTCGTGCTCGCGGTGCTGCCCATGTGCATGATCGGCGTGGTCGGCGGCCTGCTGCTCGCGGGCAAGCCGCTCGGCTTCGTGGCGATCCTCGGCATCCTCGCGCTGCTCGGCATGATCGCCCGCAACGCGGTGCTGCTGATCGAACAGATCGGCATCGACCGCAAGGCCGGCCTCAAGCCGTGGGACGCGGTCCTCTCGGCAACCCTGTCGCGCTTCCGGCCGATCTTCCTCACCGCAGTCTCGACCGTGCTCGGCATGATCCCCATTGCCGGGACCGTGTTCTGGGGCCCCATGGCGGTGACGATCATGGGCGGCCTGACGGTCGCGACGCTGCTCACGCTGATCTTCCTGCCGGCGCTCTATGTCGCCGCCTACCGCATCGGGCCGGACGATCCGCCGGACGCTGCACCCGCAGCGGAGGCACAGGGAAACGCCTGATGCCGTGCTGTCACACCGCGATGGTACGCTCACGATCCTGACGGCTGGGCGATGAACAAGGGCCGGTAGCCGCGGGCCACGAAAGATTCCGAGAGACCAACAAGAGGCACTGAATAATGGCCGAATCCACAGTCCAGAAACTCGCGCTGCCCGCGCTGATCGCGATGGTCGTCGGCTCGATGATCGGGTCCGGCATCTTCACGCTGCCGTCGCGCTTCGCCGCGGCCACCGGCGTGTTCGGCGCGCTGATCGCCTGGGTGATCGCGGCCGGCGGCATGCTGATGC
>VEPJ01000008.1 GCA_012026925.1 Gammaproteobacteria bacterium
TGATCCCGGCGAGCGGGCCCGCGGCCCACACGAGGCCGATCTCGTGGATGTCGAGCCCGTACTTCGTCGACAGGATCCAGCTCAGCACGGAGATCTGGACCGAGAGGGCGAACCCCATCGCGGAGGCCCGCAGCGTGAGCAGGACGAGGAACGGCGTCGTCAGCTTGCGCTGCATGGGCAGCATCGTTGTTCTCCTGGCGGCCCGGTGGGCCGGCCGGCAGCATTTCCTGCGGCGCCGACGGTGTCAATCAACTTCTCCGTCCGACGCGTGCACCGGATGACTTTCGCACCGTGCATCTGGTGCAATTGCGTCGTGACCACACCCAATGCCATGCGGCGGTTGCCGCTGGGGTCCATCGCCCCGCGCGGCTGGATGCGCGCGCAGATGCGCCGTGATCTTGCGACCGGCTTCGCGGGCTGCCTGGACGCGTTGAGCCCGCACGTGGCTCGCGACCTGTTCCGCGAGCGCCTCGACGATGCCACGGGCCATGCCGGCTGGTGGGACGCGGAGTCGCGCGGCAACTGGCTCTGGGGCTACACGATGCTCGGGCACCTGTCCGGGTCGGCTGATCATCACGCACGCGCCGACGCGCTGGTCCGGGAACTGCGCGCAACGCAGGAAGCGGACGGCTACCTGGGCATACATTCCGCAGCTGCGCGATACCCGGCGGGTGACTCCGAGAACGGCGAGCTCTGGTCACAGTCCCGAGCAATCCTGGTGCTGCTGGCGCATTACGAGCTCACGGGCGAGGCCGCGAGCCTGGAATCGGCGCGCCGGGCTGCGGATCTCACTCTCACGAAGTACGGCCCCGAGCGCCCACATTTCGGCCGCTGCAGCACCCGTTCCGACCGCACCGGACAAACCCATGGACTGTGCTTTGCCGATGCGCTGGAGGCGCTGCACGAGGCGACCGGCGACGATCGTTACAAGGACTTTGCCCGGTGGATGCTCGATGACTTCGACGCCTGGCCGGTGCCGTTCCCGAACGACGACCTGGCCGCCGGGAATCTCGCGGCTCCCACGCAGCCACTGCGTGGCCACGCGGTCCACTCGGTCGAGCACTTGCGCGCGTTGGCGTTCGGTGGTGCGCCGGACCCGGAGCGACTGCAGGCGGCCCTTCGCAAGCTGCGCCTGAGTGCGACGACGAGCGGCGCGGTGATCGGCGACGAAAGCCTGCACGGGCTGCCTGGACCCGACGCAGGATATGAGTACTGCACGCTCACGGAACTCACCTTCAGCCTGGCGCGCCTCGCGCAGCACCTGGCGGACCCGGAGCTCGCCGATTGGCTCGAACGCCTGGTGTTCAATGCTGCGCAGGCATCGCGTGCCGCGGATGGCCGGGCCCTGGCGTACCTGTGCAGCGACACCCGGGTCGATGCCCTGGCGAGCCGCCCGGACAGCTACTCGCTGCTGTCGGGCCGGCACGGGCGCTTCAAGCTGTCACCGACGCACGACGACGTTGCCTGCTGCTGCAACCCGAACGCCACGCGCCTGCTGCCGCACTACGTCGCGGCCATGTGGATGCGGTGTTCGGACGGGCCGGCCCTGGCGGCGCTTGCTTACGGCCCGAGCGAGCTGCGTACCATCGTCGATGGCCAGGAGGTGGTCATCCAGCAGGACACGGCGTACCCGTTCGAGGACGAGATTCGCTTCACCGTGACCGTTGCTGCGCCGATGCGAATGCGCGTATTGCTCCGGCGGCCTGGGTGGGCGGCTGCGGCTCTTGTCGAGGGAGCGACGTATCGCGAGCAAGACGGCTGGATCACCATCGACCGGACGTGGCATGAAACGACGACGTTCGTGCTGCGCTTCGACCTGCCGGTGGTCGCCGAGCGTTACCCCGGCGGCGAGGTGGCCGTGCTGCGCGGCCCCCTGCAGTTCGTGCAGCCCGTGCCACACCGATCGCGGGTCTTGCGGGCGTACCCGCGTGCGCCCTGGTGCGACGAAGAACTGCTGCCGGCGGATCCCGAAGCCGTTGCGGCGCGATTGCCCGTGCTCGAGTGCTCACAACCCGAACTCGGATTGGCGGTCACGCGCGACGCGGGCGTTGATCCCGACGATCCGTGGAGCAAGCCGCCACTGCGCCTGGTCGGTGACGGCTTCGTGCTCGTGCCGATCGGTGCGGCGCCGCTGCGCCGCGCCGCCTTCATTTCCCGATCAGGAACCTGAGGGGCTGATCGACCCGCAGCCGCCACGCCTTCTCGGAGTGCTCGGCGCCCTCGAACTTTTTCGTGATCCAGTTCTGCCCTTCGACGTAGCCCGCCTTGCGCAGGATCTCGTCCGCACGGCGCTGGTACGGCTCATAGGACGCGTCGAGTGTCGCCGTGCCGAAGTCGAACCAGTACCTGTGCGTCGCGGGATCGGGCAGGTGCGAGGCGAAATCGTCGAGTGTGATGCCGTCGCCCGCGGGCCAGTGGGTGGAGACGCAGCCAGCGCCGCCGTACACCTCGGGGTACATGCTCATGGCGTACTGCGAGATCAGCCCGCCCATGCTCGAGCCCATGATGGTGGTGTCGGCGCGATCGGGCAGCGTGCGGTAGTTCGCGTCGATGAACGGCTTGAGCTCCGTCACCAGGAACGCGAGATAGCGGTCCGAGATGACCTCGTTGGCCCGCACGTCGAAGCCGGGCATCTTGATCTTCTTCGCACCCTGCACGGCGCGCTGCGGCATGTACTCCTGGAACCGCTTCGGGGTGTTCCAGACGCCGACGACGATGGCCTCGCGCACCTCGCCCTGCTCGATCAACCGGGTCATTGCCTCGTCCACGGC
>VEPJ01000028.1 GCA_012026925.1 Gammaproteobacteria bacterium
CACCGCCTGCTGCGCGGCCGGCACCCGCAGCGCCATGGCCCGCCGCAGGCTGCGCGGACTCGGCTTCAGCCGTGTGCTGAACGCCGGGTCCTGGCGCAACCTGCCCTGACGGGCCCGCAGCGCCCGCCGCTCAGAACGTCGGCTCGGCGAACTGCTGCACCAGGTAGAGAACGATCGAGCCGAGCATCACGGTCGCTACGATAGCCATGACGATCCTCCTTCGAGCGCCGACGTGGCGCGATCGAGATCGTGACCGTGAGATGTTGCAGCCCGACGCAGGGTTGCTTGCGGGACGGTGAATCGCGACGAGCCGTGCGGCCCGCACGACGGACCGAAGGCGCGCGTCAGCGACCGATCCGCTTCAGGAAGCCTCCGATCGCCGGCTCGAAGCGGGCGAGGTCCGTGAGAAACGCGTCGTGCCCCTGCAGCGAAGGAAAGGCGTGGTAGTCGACCGAGCCGCCGGCCGCGCGCAGGTGGTCGGCGATCTCGCGCTGCTGGCCGACCGGGAACAGCAGGTCCGTCTCCACCCCGAGCACCAGCGAGCGCTGCACGCCGAGCCTGTCGAAAGCCGCAGCGAGCGAGCCCCCGCCGTGATCGGCGAGGTCGAACTGGTCCATCGCCCGCGAGAGATAGAGGTAGCAGTTCGCGTCGAACGTGTCCGCGAAGCGCAGCGCCTGGTGCTCGAGGTAGGCCTCGACCTCGAACTGCGGGCGGAAATCACCCGGCATCCCGGCGGTCTCGGCGCCACGCTGCCGCCCGAAGCGCTCCTGCCACTCCTCGGCCGAGCGGTACGTGATCGTCCCGAGCTTGCGGGCGAGGCGCAGTCCGAGGCGCGGCCCGCGGCCGGGCTCGTAGTTGCCGCCCCGCCAGGCCGGATCGCTGCGCACCATCTCCCGCTGCAGCGAGCGCAGCGCGATCGCGAAAGGCGTGGCGCGCGCGGCGCCTGAAATCGTCACGAGGTTCTCGACCTCGCCGGGAAACTGCGCGCAGTATGCAAGCACGACCATGCCGCCGAGCGACGGTCCGACCACCGCCGCGACCCGCTCGATGCCGAGCGTGCGCAACGCCTCGCGACCTGCGCGTGCGATGTCCTCGACCGCGACCTCCGGGAAGTGGATCCCGTAACGGCGGCCCGTGCGCGGGTCCAAGGAGGCCGGGCTCGACGAGCCGTAGGGGCTGCCGAGCGAATTCACGCAGACGACGAAGAACCGGCTGGTGTCGATCGGGCGGCCCGCGCCGATCATCGTCTCCCACCAGCCCGGGCGCGGATCCTCGGCGGAGGAGGCCGCGTGCGCCGAGGGGGACAGGCCCGTGAATACCAGGACCGCGTTGTCGCGCGCCGCATTGAGCTGGCCCCAGCACTCGTAGGCCACCACGGCCTGCTCGATGACGCCGCCGCGGTAGAGCACGAGCGGCTGCTCGAGCCGCGCGAGGCGTCGCGCGGGCTGCTCGTGGGTGGCAGATGGGGGCGTTCGCACGAGTGCCATGGCCATGCGGGGAGTCTATGCCCGCCTCCCGATCCGACGACACGACCCAGAGGATAGCGCGTCAGAAGCGCCGGTTATGAGCCCCGTGCGCAAGGATCAGCGCTTGCCCTTGCCGGCCCGCCGGTTGCGGATCAGGCGCTGGCGCTTGCGCTGCTGGCGTGGCGTCAGCACGTTGCGGCGCCCGGCGTACGGGTTCTCGTCCGTGCGGAACTCGATCCGCATCGGCGTGCCCTTGAGCCTGAACGCCTGCCGGAAGTGGTTCTCGAGGTACCGGCGATAGGCGTCGGGCACGTGCTGCGTCTGGTTGCCGTGGATCACGACTACCGGGGGGTTGCGGCCGCCCTGGTGGGCATAGCGCAGCTTGATGCGACGGCCGCGCACCAGCGGCGGCTGGTGCATCGCCACCGCCTGCTCCAGGGCCGCGGTCAGTTCCTTCGTCGGCAGCTCGCGCATGGCCGCGCGGTACGCCGACTGAACGGACCCCATGAGTTCGCCCACTCCGGTGCCGTGGCGCGCAGAAATGAAATGCACGGGCGCGAACCCGAGGAAGTCGAGCCGCAGATCGAGGCCGTCGCGGATCGCGTCGCGCTGGTCCGGGGGAATGCCGTCCCACTTGTTGACCGCGATCACGAGCGCGCGGCCCTGCTCCGCGATGAGGCCGAGCAGGCTCGCGTCCTGCTCTGCGATCGTGTCGTGCGCGTCGAGCACGCCGATCACGACGTTCGCTTCCTCGATCGCCTGCAGCGTCTTGACGATGCTGAACTTCTCGACCGCGTCGCTCACCCGCGCACGGCGGCGCACGCCCGCGGTGTCGATGAGCGTGTACCTCTGGCCGTCGCGCTCGAACGGCACCAGCACCGTGTCGCGCGTCGTGCCGGGCTGGTCGAAGGCGACGAGCCGCTCCTCGCCGAGCAGCCGGTTGATGAGCGTGGACTTGCCGACGTTGGGCCGCCCGACGACGGCAACCCGGATCTCGCCCGCTGCGGCCGTGCCCTCGTCCGTGCTCTCCTCGGGTACCGGCAGTCCCTCGACCGCGCGCGTCATCAGTGCCTCGATACCCGAGGCATGCGCAGCCGATACCGCCACCGGGGCGCCGAAACCGAGCTGGTGAAAGTCCGCCGCGGCGAGCTCCGGGTCGAGCGACTCGGCCTTGTTCGCGACGACGACGACCGTCTTGCCGCTGCGGCGCAGGACTGCGGCCACGTGCTCATCGGCCGGGACGCAGCCCTGGCGGGCGTCCACGACGAGCAGTACGCGGTCGGCCTCCTCGACGGCCTTGAGCGTCTGCTCGGCCATCAGGCGCTCGACGCCCTCCATCGCCTCGACCAGTCCGCCGGTGTCCACGACGACGCAGCTGCGGGGACCGACGCGCGTGTAGCCGTACTTGCGATCGCGCGTGAGGCCCGGGACATCCGCGACCAGCGCGTCGCGCGTCCGGGTGAGCGCGTTGAAGAGCGTGGACTTGCCGACGTTGGGACGCCCGACGAGGGCGACGACGGGTAGCACGATCAGGCCCCCGCCGCGCCCCCGACCCGGTAGGCGGCCAGGCGGCCACCCTCGTCGATGACGTAGACGCGGTCGCCCATGACCAGCGGCGGCGCGGCGATGCGCTTGCCGCCGGCCTTCTCGCGGGCCACGAACTTGCCGGTGGAGCGATCGAGGAAGTGCAGGTAGCCCTCGAAATCGCCGACGACCACGGCATTGCCGACGACGGCCGGCGGGCTCAGTCCGCGATGCTTGAGTCCCGACTGGGTCCACAGGACGGTGCCGTCGCGCCGGCGCAGCGCCACCACGTCGCCGTCGGACGAGGCGACGTACAGCTGGTCGTCGTCGATCGCGAGGCCGCGGTAGCTCGAAACGTCGCGCGCCCACCAGATCTGGCCGGTGTCGAGCGCGATCATCGCGACGCGACCCTGGTAACCCACCGCGTACACGTCGTTGCCGGACACCTTCACGGCCGAGTCGACGTCGGAAAGCCGCTCGAGTTCGCTGCGCCCGTGCGGGGTGGCAACCTGCGTCTGCCAGAGGATCTCGCCGCTCGCGAGCGTCACCGACATCACCTTGCCAGAGTCGAAGCCGCTGACCACCACGTCACCGGCGCCGACGGGCGTCGCCGTGCCGCGCAGGGAGAGCCTCGGGACGAGGTCCTCGACCAGCCACTGCTCCTTGCCGTCGGCCGCCGACAGCGCGCGCAGGCGCCCCTCGACCGAGCGCAGGACCACCTTGTCGCGATAGACGAGCGCTGGCGACAGCAGCTCGCCCGGGATGTTGGACTTCCACCGCTGCTTGCCCGTGGCCTCGTCGAGGGCGACCACATCGCCGTCGCTCGTACCCACGACCACGAGCCCCTCGCCGATGCCGGGCCCGGCGGACAGGTCGAGCTTCGTGTCGGTCTTCCAGCGCTCGCGCCCCGTCGCAGCGTCGAGCGCCACGACATCGCCACCCTGCGCCGCGGCGTAGACGGTGCTGCCGTCGCCGGCGACACCGAGCGTAAGGAGCAGCTTCTCGCTGCCGCCGCCCACGCCCTCGGACCAGAGCTTCTGTACCGCCAGCGTCGGCTTGATCTCCACCAGTTCCGCAGGCGGCGCGACGTCCTTGTCCTTGTTGCAGCCGGCGAGCGCCGCGAGCACGGCGACCGCGGCCAGTGCGCGGCGCCAGCTCATTTGGCGGCAGCCGCGGCCGCCGGCGCGGCCGGCAGCGCATCGCGCTTGAGCTCGATCCACGCGCGATCCACCTGCACGTCGTCCTTGGCCGCGGACAGCGCGGAGTCGTATTCGCGGCGCGCCGCGGCTGGGTCGCCCTTGGCCGCAAACGCGTCGCCACGGATGTCGTGGTACAGCGCGAGGTACGAGCCCGCGCTGGCGGTATCGAGCAGCGCGAGGCTCTCGTCGTGCTTGCCCTGCTCGATCAGCACGCGCGCCAGCCGCGTGCGGGCGATGGAGCGCAATTCGGTGTCCTTCGACCCGTCCGCCACCGCCTTGAGGTGCGTCACCGCGACGTCGAGCTTGCGATCCTCGATCGCGGCGCGCGCGAGCGCGAGGTCCGCCTGGTCCGCATACGGCGACGACGGGTTCTGGTCGCGCAGCGTCTTGGCCTGCGCCGCCGCCTGGTCGAACTGGTGGCGACCCAGCGACTGGAGCTCGCCCTCGTAGGCGGCCTGCTGCTGCTGGGCGGCAATGAGCCTGCTCTTCTGCCAGTACTGCCAGCCCCACAGCAGCGCGAGACCGACCGCGATGCCGCCGAGGATCCACAGCCAGTTCTCGCTCCACCAGCGTCGCAGTTGTTCTTCGCGTTCGTTGTCGGTCAAGTCTTCCACTTCGAGGACTCCGTCATGCCGGTGCGGCGATCGGCCGCCCCGTGCGGTTACTGTCAATCGCGCCCGCGTCCGGGGACGAGGCGCGCCAATTCGGTCGCGAGGCCCGCGAGCGGTACGACGCCCTGGGCCGCGTCTTCACGCAGCGGCTTCAATGCGGCAACCCCTTGCGCGATCTCCTCGTCGCCGAGGATCACCGCGTAACGGGCACCGCTCCGGTCGGCGCGCTTCAGCTGCGACTTGAAGCTCCCGCCGCCACAATTCATCTCGACGCGCACGCCCGGCAATGCGTCGCGCAGGCCCTCGGCGATCCCGAGCCCGGCGGCCTCGGCCGCCGCCCCGCCGAGGACGATGAACACGTCGGCGGCCAGCTCCTCGCCGGCGAGCTGCTTCAGTCGCAGGAGCTCGACGATGCGCTCTTCGCCGAGCGCCCAGCCGATCCCCGGCACCGCCTCGCCGCCGAGCTGCGCGACCAGCCCGTCGTAGCGCCCGCCCGAGCAGACGGCATCCTGCGACCCCAGGTCGGAGGTCACCCACTCGAACACGGTGCGCGAATAGTAATCGAGACCGCGCACGAGGCGTGGATTGACCACGTAGGCGACGCCGGACGCATCGAGTTCCCCGCGCAGCCGGGCAAAGTGCTCCGCCGACTCCGGGTCGAGGTGGTCGGTGAGCAGCGGTGCGCCCGCGATGACCTCGCGCATGGCCGGGTTCTTGCTGTCGAGGATGCGGAGCGGATTGCCCTCGAGCCGCCGGCGGCTGTCCTCGTCCAGCGCGTCGAGGCGCGCGCGGAAGTACTCGACCAGCATCTCGCGGTAGGCGCGTCGCGACTGCGGGGTGCCGAGCGAATTCAGGTTGAGCTTCAGGCCCTCGAGGCCGAGCTTCCGCCAGATGCGCGCCGACATCAGGATGAGTTCCGCGTCCACGTCCGGCCCCGGGAACCCGAAGGCCTCGACGTCGATCTGGTGGAACTGGCGGTAGCGCCCCTTCTGCGGCCGCTCGTAGCGGAACATCGGCCCAGCGCACCAGACCTTCTGGCGCTGGTTGTGCAGCAGGCCGTTCGAGATGCAGGCCCGCACGATGCCGGCGGTGGCCTCCGGGCGCAGGGTGACGGAGTCTCCGCCGCGATCCTCGAAGGTGTACATCTCCTTCTCGACGATGTCCGTCATCTCGCCGATCGAGCGCTTGAAGAGCTCGGTGCGTTCGAGGACGGGCAGGCGGATCTCCCGATAGCCGTACTCCGCGAAGGTCTCGCGCGCGACGGCCTCGAGCCGCTGCCAGGCCCCGGATTCGCCGGGCAGCACGTCGTTCATGCCGCGGATGGGTGGGATGGATTCAGTCATGGGGTTCAGTCCGGCAGCTCAACGCAGCGACCCGTCGGGGCCGATGCTGAATCGCGCGACCGTCTGGCCCGCCGGTGGCGGCGGCAGCGCCAGCGGCTGTCCGTTCACGCGCAGGGAGACGGCCGGGGCGTTACCGACCGTGATGCTCAACGGCGCGGCCCCGGTGACCGTTCGCCCGGTGCCCGCCTTGCCGAGGTCGTACAGCACGGCCTTGCCCGCACCGTCGTACACCTCGACCCAGGAATCGGCGGCGAACGCGAGTTGCAGCGCGACCTGGCCGGCCGGAGGCCCCGGAGCCGCCGATGGGTCCGCGGCGCCGGGCGTCGTCGACGCGGGCGAAGACTGTCGCGCGGCGGTATCCGCTGCCGGAGTTGCGGAGGGTCCGCCCGCGGAAGGCGCCGCGTTCGAACCGCCAGGCGTCGGAGCCGCGTCGGACGCCGTCGAATCATCGGCCGTGCCGGTCCCGCTCCGGGCCGGAAACCCGAGACCGTGCTCGCCCACGTAGGCGGCGATGCCGGCGGCGAGCAGGAAGGCCACCACTCCGCCAACGAGCCAGGGCCACTTCGGCCGGCCCCGCACGGGCAGCATCTCCTCGCGCGCCTTCGGGATGAGCGTCGGCTGCGCGAGCTGGGCGCGCGAGCGCTCGTAGGCGCCGACGACCTCGTCCTCCGACAGCGCGAGCAGCGCGGCGTAGCGCTTGAGGTGCCCCCGCACGAACACCGGCGCCCCGAGCGCGGCATAGTCGTCGCGCTCGAGCGCCATGACGACGCCCGCGTCGAGGTTGAGCTGCTCCGCGACCTGCTGCTCGCTCATGCCAGCCAGCTCGCGCTGCCGCCGGAGACGCGCGCCCGGTTCGGTCGGCAGCTCCGCGACGTCTGCTTCCGATCGCGTCACTTCTTCGCCCGCTCCGCTTCCAGCAGCAGGTTCATCTCGGGCGACATCGCGAAGTCCTTCTTTATGCGGTCGGCCGCCTTCTTCGCCTGCTCGCGGTCGCCGAGGCCGCTCTCGATGCGGTACGCGAGCCACAGCGACGCCGCAGACACCGGCGCAATGGAGGCGTAGCGCTCGTAGAACGCACGCGCCTGCAGGTCGTTGCCGATCTCGTGCTGGAGGTCGGCCATCTCGAAGAGCGCGTCGATCTGGTCCTGCTCGTAGGTCAGCGCCTTGCGGAAGTACGTCTCGGCGTCCTTCGGGCGCTGGTCGGCGCGCGCGCAGCGCCCGGCGTTCGCGTAGGCGATGGCCGGCGTTCGATAGAGCGGGTTCGTCGCGGCCTCGATGAAGTACGCCTCGCCCTTCTTCTTGTCGCCCTTGCGACACAGGAACGCGGCGTAGTTGTTCATCACGCTGGGATCGTTCTTGCTCAGCTTCAGTGCGCGCTCGTATGCGGCATCCGCCTTGCGATCCTCGCCGAGGCGGTCGTACAGGAACCCGGCCGCCATCTGCGTCGCCGGGGTGTTCGGATTCTGGTCGAGGGCCTTCTCGAGCTTGTCGCGCGCCGTGGCGAGGTCGCCTTCGCGCATGTAGGCCAGCGCGAGCTGCGTATTCGCCTGGGCCGCGTCTTCGCGCTGCTTGGCGGTCAGGGAGGGTTCCGACGCGAACGATGCCGTGCCGGCGGCGACGAGCACCAGGGATGCGGCGAGCACTGGGCGCTTCATGGGTGGGTCACCGAGGCCGGGATGAGATTGCGCTCGCGCAACCGCACCGTCGTGCGGTCGTTGACCCGTCCCACCAGCTGACCGCAGGCCGCGTCGATGTCGTCGCCGCGGGTCCGGCGGATCGTGGCGATCACGCCGCCCTTGATCAGCAGGTCGCGGAACCGCTCTATTGCTTCCTCGCTGGAGCGGCGGAAGCGCGTTCCGGGGAACGGGTTGAAGGGGATCAGGTTGACCTTCGCGGGATGGCCGCGCAGCAGGGCCGCCAGCTGGCGCGCATGCTCCGGCCGGTCGTTGACGCCGTCGAGCATCACGTACTCGAAGGTGATGCCGCGCGCGTTCTGCTTCTCGACGTAGTGCCAGCACGCCTCGAGCAGGCTCGCGATGGGGTGCCGGCGGTTGATCGGCATGAGCTCGCTGCGCAGCTCGTCATTCGGTGCATGCAGCGACACGGCCAGCGCGACGTTCGTCTCGTCGGCGATGCGGATCATCTGCGGCACGAGCCCGGACGTGCTGATCGTCACTCGACGGCGGGACAGGTCGAGCCCGAGGTCGTCCATCATGATCTCGGCCGCCGGCACGACGTTGCGGTAGTTCATGAGCGGCTCGCCCATGCCCATGAACACGACGTTGGTGATCACGCGATCGCCGTCGGGCGAGTAGCCGAGCTCGCAGTTCGCGAGCCAGACCTGCCCGACGATCTCTGCCGTGCCCAGGTTGCGGTTGAAGCCCTGGGCGCCGGTGGAGCAGAAGCCGCAGTCCATCGTGCAGCCGACCTGGCTCGAGATGCAGAGCGTCCCGCGTCCCGGCTCCGGGATGAACACCATCTCGATGGCCTGGCCGCTCTCGAAGCGGAGCAGCCACTTGCGCGTGCCGTCGGCGGATACCTGCGAGGTGATGACCTCCGGGGCGCGGATCTCCGCGATCCCGGACAGCCGTCGCCGGAAGTCCTTGCCGAGGTCGGTCATCGCCTCGAAGTCGCCTTCAGCGCGCCGGTAGATCCACTTCATGAGCTGTCGCGCCCGGAACGGCTTCTCGCCCATCCCGAGGACGAACTCCTCCATCCCGGCCCGCGTCAGGCCGAGCAGGTTCGTCTTCGGGGTGGCGACCTCGCTCATGTTCGTGTTGGACAGCGGCGGCGCGCGGGGTTCCCGCGCGTCAACGCGGGCAGAGCTCCGTCTCCGCGAAGAAGTAGGCGATCTCGCGGGCGGCGTTCTCGAGGCTGTCCGAGCCGTGCACGACGTTCTGCTCGATGCTCTCGGCCAGGTCGGCACGGATCGTGCCCGGGGCGGCCTTCTTCGGGTCGGTCGCGCCCATGATCTCGCGGTTCCTCGCGACGGCGTTCTCGCCCTCGAGCACCTGCACGACCACCGGGCCCGACGTCATGTAGGCCACGAGGTCCTTGAAGAACGGGCGCTCGCGGTGCACCGCGTAGAAGCCCTCGGCGTCCGCCTGCGACAGGCGCATCATGCGCGCGGCGACGATGCGGAGCCCCGCCGACTCGAAGCGGCTGAAGACCTTGCCGATGATGTTCTTGCGGACTCCATCGGGCTTGACGATGGACAACGTGCGTTCGACGGCCATGCGGTTCCTCTCGGTCGGGGTCGATGCCCCTGCGGTGGTGATTCGGGGCCCCAAAATTCGAGACCCGCGCGAGCGCGGGTCCCAGGCGGAGCCATCCTCGAAAATTTAACCTTGAAGTATACCCGCGGGGCGTCCGCGAGCCAAGAAAATTCAGCCGTGGCAGGCAGTTAGACGTTGAAGCTCTCGCCGCAGCCGCACTCGCCGCGGACGTTCGGATTGCGGAACTTGAACGCCTCGTTCAGCCCCTCGCGTACGAAATCGATCTCGGTGCCGTCCACGTAGCGGAGGCTCTCGGCGTCGACGATCACCTTGACCCCCTGGCCCTCGAACACGACGTCACCGGCGCCGACCTCGTCGGCATAGTTCACGACGTAGGCGATCCCCGAGCATCCCGTCTTCTTGACGCCGAGTCTCAGGCCGATGCCTCGGCCCCGGTTGGCGAGGAACACACGCACGCGTTCGGCAGCAGTGGGAGTCAGTGAAACCGGCATCGTCTCCGTTCCTGTCTGGAATTCGCGGGATTCTACACCGTAGACCCGGCCGCGCCGGGCCAGTTCCGGGCGGCATCCCGGACCGCGTCCTGCAACGTGAGGAGCCGCCCGAATTTGGCCGGCGGGACCCCGAGCGAATCCGCCGCTTCCCGCCAGTCCCAGGCCTCGAGATCGGGGCGGGCCGAGCCCCGCAACCGGTCGGTCAGCCAGGATGCGGCGGCGATGAAATGCGGGCAACCAAAGGCACGGAACCGGCCCTCGACGACCCGGCCGCCGGAGATCCGGAACTGGAGGCTGACGACCGCCCCCTGCTCCGCATTGCCGGCGCGGCCGGTCACGACATCGGGTCCCGCGGGCACCTCGCCGGCGCCGGGCGCCTCGCGCGCCCGCCGGCGGACCTCGGCGCCGTAGCGCAGGTCGTCGCTCACCGCCGCCACGCGCCTATGCCCTCGGGCGCGATTGCGCGCAGGCGCTCGATCTCTTCGCAGATGCGGCGTGCCGCGTACTCCACCTCCGCCAGGGTCGTGAAACGCCCGAGGCTCAACCGTAGCGTGCTCTGCGCGAGCCGGTCGCTGCGGCCGAGAGCCCGGAGCACGTACGACGGCTCCGCACTCGTCGTCGCACACGCCGAGCCCGAGGCCACGGCAAGATCCGCCAGCGAGAACAGGAGGCTCTCCCCTTCGACGCCGTCCACCGTGACGCTGAGGATCCCGGGCACGCGTCGCGTCGGATGACCATTGAGCTCGACACCTGGCACCGCCGCGAGCGTCTGCCACAGTCGGTCGCGCAAACCGCCGATCCGTTCGGCGTCCGCCTGCATTTCCGCGGCGGCGATCGCGTAGGCCCGGCCCATGCCGACGACCTGGTGCGTCGGCAACGTGCCCGAGCGCAGGCCGCGCTCCTGTCCGCCACCAAACTGCAGCGGCACGAGGCCGAGCCGCGGCTCGCGCCGCACGCAGAGGGCGCCGCCGCCCTTCGGGCCGTGGACCTTGTGCGCCGTGAGCGACAGCAGGTCGATGCAGTCGCGCTCGACGTCGAGCGGCAGCTTGCCCGCGCCCTGCGCCGCGTCCACGTGCAGCAGCACGCCCCGCTGCCTGCAGGTCCGTCCGACGGCGGCCACGTCCTGCACCACGCCGATCTCGTTGTTCACGTGCATGAGCGACACGAGGATCGTATCGGGACGCAGCGCCGCCGCGACCTGTTCCGCAGACACGATGCCGTCGGCCGCGGGCTTGAGGTAGGTCACCTCGAACCCTTCGCGCTCGAGCTGGCGGCAGGGGTCGAGCACCGCCGGATGCTCGGTCTTCGAGGTGACGATGTGGCGGCCGCGCGAGCGGTGGAAACGCGCAGCCCCGAACAGCGCGAGGTTGTCGGCTTCCGTGGCACCCGAGGTCCACACGATCTGCCCGGGCGCGGCGCCCACGAGGCCCGCCACTTCCTCCCGCGCCCGCTCGACCCGGGCACGCGCGCGACGCCCCGGCTCGTGGCCGGTCGCCGATGGATTCGCGAAGTCGCCGGCCGGCCCCAGGCACTCGAGCATCGCCTCTACCACGCGCGGATCCACCGGAGTGGTCGCGGCGTTGTCGAGATAGACGACGGCGCTCACGGCGACTCGTCCGGGCGGGATGCGTGCGGCTGGCCCGCTCGACGGCGCCTGCCCTGCACCGAGGTCAGGATGCCGCGCAGGATGTTGACCTCGTTCTGGTCGAGGACCGTGCGATTGAACAGGCGCCGGATGCGCGCCATCAGGTGCCCCTCCCCGGTGCGGTCGCGAAAGTCGATCTCGTCGAGCACCTGCTCGAGGTGCGCGTAGAACTTCTCCATTTCCAGCGCGCTCGCGAGTGGAATACCAGCTCCTGGCGACACCGCGGCCTCGTCCCTCGATGCCAGCAGCACCTCGTACGCGACGATCTGCACGGCCATGGCGACGTTGAGCGAGGCGTACGCCGGTCCCGTGGGAATCCCGAGCAGCAGCTGGCAGCGCTCGATGTCCTCGTTGGTGAGCCCGGTCCGCTCGGCCCCGAACAGGATCGCCACGTCGCTCGTGGCCGAGGCGGCCGCGATCTCGTGCGCCGCCTCGCGCGGCTCGACGACGCGCCACGGCAGGTGCCGCGACCGCGACGTCGTGCCCACCACGAATCCACAGTCCGCGACGGCGCTGCCGACGTCGGGAAACACGCGGGCCTGCTGCAGCACGTCGTCGGCGCCGGCGGCCATGACCGTCGCCTCGGTCGCCGGGAACCGCCCGGGCGCGACGAGCCGCAGCCGATCGAGCCCCATGGTCTTCATGGCGCGGGCGGCGGAACCGATGTTGCCGGGGTGCGAGAGGCCGACGAGGACGATGTTCACGGACATGCTCTGCTATTCTAGCCGCCCCCATGCAGCCCCTACTGAACATCGCCGTCCGCGCCGCGCGCCGCGCCGGCGACCTGATCGTGCGCAACGTGGATCGCGTGCCGAGCCTCGGCGTGCGCGCCAAGAGCCGCAACGACTTCGTGAGCGAGATCGACCATCTCGCCGAGCGCGACATCATCGAGACGATCCGCCGCACCCACCCGGACCACGGGTTCCTCGGCGAGGAAGGCGGTCGCAGCGGTGGCGACGAGTTCGTCTGGATCATCGACCCGCTCGACGGCACGACGAACTTCCTGCACGGCTTCCCGACCTTCGCCGTCTCGCTGGCCTGCGAGTACCGGGGGCGGATGGAGCACGCCGTGGTGTACGACCCCATGCGCCAGGAGCTCTTCACGGCTTCCCGCGGCGACGGCGCGCAGCTCGACGGCAAGCGCATCCGCGTCAGCAAGCAGGCCACGCTCGAGGGCGCGCTCATCGGGACTGGGTTCCCGTACCGCGCCAACGCGCGCTGGATCGACGAATACCTCTCGATGCTGAAGGCCGTCATGCAGCAGACCGCCGGCATCCGCCGGCCCGGCGCAGCCTCGCTCGACCTGGCCTACGTGGCCGCGGGCCGGATCGACGGGTTCTGGGAGATCGGGCTCAACGCGTGGGACACCGCGGCCGGGACGCTGCTCATCACCGAGGCCGGCGGGCACATCGGCACGCTGAGCGGCGGCGAGTACCGCCAGGGCGGCAACGTCGTCGCGGGGACGCCGAAGGTCTACGAGGCCATGGTCGAGTGCCTGCGGCCCTTCGTGCCGGAAGAGCTGCGGGAGAATTGACGGCGACGGCCCCCTATCCCGCGGGGGGACGGTCAGGGTACAGTCCGCGCGGCGCCAATTCGGCGCCGCGTTCGCAAGAAGAACCGGGGGATCCATGGCGAGTGGCCTGTTCTCGACGAAGCCGATCAAGGAACTGCACGAAGCGGGCGACGCGAACGAACTGCACCGCGTCCTCGATGCCAAGGCGCTCGTGATGCTCGGCATCGGCGCCATCATCGGCACGGGCATCTTCGTGCTGACCGGCACGGCGGCCGCCAATCACGCGGGCCCCGCACTCGTCCTCTCGTTCATCATCGCGGGCGTGGGCTGCGCCTTCGCCGGCCTCTGCTACGCCGAGTTCGCGGCGATGATCCCGGTCTCCGGCAGCGCCTATTCGTACTCGTACGCGACGCTCGGCGAGTTCATCGCCTGGTTCGTCGGCTGGAACCTCATCCTCGAGTACCTGTTCGCGGGCGCGACGATCGCGGTCGGATGGTCGGGCTACGTGGTGAGCCTCTTCAACCAGATCGGCCTCCACCTGCCCGACGCGCTCACGAACGCCCCGTTCACCAAGGGACAGGGCCACTACGACCTCGTGCGCACCGGCGCGCTGATCAACCTGCCCGCGGTGCTCGTGATCTGCGTCATCACGAGCCTCTGCTACGTAGGGATCCACCAGTCCGCGCGCTTCAACTCGGTCGTGGTCGCCATCAAGGTCGCGGTGATCGTGCTGTTCATCGGTTTCGGCGCCTGGTACGTCAACGGCGCCAACTGGGATCCGTTCATCCCGCCGAACACGGGACAGTTCGGGCGCTACGGCTGGAGCGGCGTGGTGCAGGCCGCGGGCATCATCTTCTTCGCCTACATCGGTTTCGACGCCGTCTCGACCGCGGCGCAGGAGGCGAAGAACCCGCAGCGCGACATGCCGATCGGCATCATGGTGAGCCTGCTGATCTGCACCGTGCTGTACATCAGCGTGGCTGCGGTGCTGACGGGCATGGTGCCCTACACCGAGCTCAACAGCCCGGCGCCGGTCGCCCTCGCGCTCGACCGCTACCCGGCGCTCAGCTGGCTCGCCGGCTGGGTGAAGCTCGGCGCGATCGCCGGCATGACCTCGACGATGCTCGTGATGCTGCTCGGGCAGCCGCGCATCTTCTACGCGATGTCGCGCGACGGCCTGCTGCCGCCGGTGTTCGCCAAGGTCCACCCGCGCTTCAAGACGCCGTCGTTCTCGACGCTGCTGACGGGCGCCGTGGCGGCGATCGTCGCCGGCCTGCTGCCCGTGACCATCCTCGGCGAGCTGGTGTCCATCGGCACGCTGATGGCATTCATCGTGGTGTGCATCGGCGTACTCGTGCTGCGCCGGACTCGCCCCGACCTGAAGCGCCCGTTCAAGGTGGCGGCGCCGTGGTTCGTCTGCACCGCGGGCGCCCTGATCTGCGCGTACATGATGATCTCCCTGCCCCACGACACGTGGATCCGGCTGATCATCTGGACGTTCTTCGGCGTGCTGGTCTACGTGTTCTACGGTTACCGCAACAGCGCCTTGCGGAAGACCGGCCGCTAGCCGCAGCCGTTCAGCCCGCGCCCCGGCGCTCGTCGATGCGCGTCGCGATCAGCGATGCGACGATGCCGCCGCAGAGCGTGCCCACGATGATGCCGAGCGATACCACGTTCGGCACGTGGTACTTGCTCACCAGCAGCATCTTCACGCCGACGAAGGCGAGGATGAGCACGAGGCTGTACTTCAGGTAGCGGAACATCGCCATCATCCCGGCCACCGCGAAGTAGAGGGAACGGAGCCCCAGGATCGCGAAAGCATTCGACGTGAACACGAGGAACGGATCGCGCGTCACCGCGAGGATCGCCGGGATCGAGTCCACGGCGAACACGACGTCCGTCAGCTCCACCATGATCAGCGCGACGAAGAGCGGCGTGGCGTAAAGGCCGCCCGCGCGGCGCACGAAGAAGCGCGCGCGGTCGAGCTCGGGCGTCACCGGAACGAAGCGACGCACCAGCCGGGCCGGAAAGCTCGACTCGAAGTCGGGCTCCGCGTCGTCGTCCCGCAGCATCCGGAGCGCCGAGATGAGCAGGATCGCGCCGAAGACGTAGAACATCCAGTCGAAGTGCCGGAGCAGCGCCGCGCCCGCCACGATCATCAGGCCGCGCAGCACGATCGCGCCGATGATGCCCCAGAAAAGCACCCGGTACTGGTACAGCGCCGGGATCTTCAGGTAGGTGAAGATCAGCGCTATGACGAAGATGTTGTCGACCGACAGCGACCACTCGAGCAGGTAGCCGGT
>VEPJ01000053.1 GCA_012026925.1 Gammaproteobacteria bacterium
CTAGGGGTTATGAATCCCTCGCTCTAACCGTCTGAGCTACCTCACCACGAGGGGGTCGAAATTGTCCGGACCGGGGGCGTCCGAGTCAAGGAAGCGGGGAAATCCGGTGCCATTAACCGGTTTTTCGAAAAACCGGTGAATGGCACCGAAATTCCCTACACGTTGAACCTGAAATGCATCACGTCGCCCTCCCGGACGACGTATTCCTTGCCCTCCAGCCGCATCTTGCCGGCCTCCTTGGCACCCTGCTCGCCCTTGCAGGCGACATAGTCCTCAAAAGAGATCACCTCGGCGCGGATGAAGCCCTTCTCGAAATCCGTGTGGATCTCGCCCGCCGCCTGCGGCGCGTGCGCCCCGATGTGAGTCGTCCACGCCCGGGCTTCCTTCGGGCCGGCCGTGAAGAACGTCAGCAGCCCGAGCAGGTGATACGCGGCACGGATGACGCGGTCGAGGCCCGGCTCGTGCAGGCCCAGTTCCTCCAGAAACGCCGTACGGTCGGGTTCGTCGAGCTGAGCAATTTCAGCCTCTATCGCCGCGCACACCGGCACGACGTCCGCGCCCTCCTCGGCCGCGCGCTTCGTCACGGCATCGAGGTACGGATTATCGTGGAAGCCGTTCTCCGCGACGTTCGCGACGTACATCAGCGGCTTCATCGTGATGAGCTGCAGCTCGCGCAGCAGCAACCGGTCGGCCGGATCCACCGTGAAAGTCCGCGCGGGCTTGCCTGAATCGAGGTGATCGCGCATGCCCTTGAGGATCTCGCGCAGCCGGATCGCGTCCTTGTCGCCCGCCTTCGACGCCTTCTCCGCGCGCTGCAGGCCACGCTCGACGGTCTCGAGGTCGGCGAGCGCGAGCTCGGTGTTGATCACCTCGATGTCCGCGATCGGGTCGATGCGACCGGACACGTGCACGATGTCGTCGTTCACGAAGCAGCGCACGACGTGCGCGATCGCGTCCGTCTCGCGGATGTGCGCGAGGAACTTGTTGCCGAGCCCCTCGCCCTTCGATGCGCCCGCGACCAGCCCGGCGATGTCCACGAACTCGACGGTGGTCGGGATCATCTTCTCCGATTTCGCGATCGCCGCGAGCTTCGCGAGCCGCAGGTCCGGCACCGGCACGACGCCCACGTTCGGGTCGATCGTGCAGAAGGGATAGTTCGCGGCCGCCGCGTTCTGCGCCTGGGTCACCGCGTTGAAGAGGGTGGACTTGCCGACGTTCGGGAGTCCCACGATTCCGCACTTGATACCCAATGAAAGATCCTCAGACGGCGGGCTTCAGGCTGTGGAGCATGTGCATCGCCTTCTCCGAACCGTCGCGCAGGAAGACCGACAGTGCGTCGAGCGACGCACCGACGCTGGTCACGACCGACTCTTCCTCGGCGGAGGCTGCGCGCTGCAGCACGTAGTCGATCACCTCGCCACGGTCGCCCGGGTGGCCGATGCCGATGCGGAGCCGCCAGAAATCCGGGCCGCAGTGCGTGATCGTGTCGCGCAACCCGTTGTGACCGCCGTGGCCGCCGCCGAACTTGAGCCGCGCCACGCCGGGCGGCAGGTCGAGCTCGTCGTGGACCACCAGCACCTCGTTGAGCGGCGCCTTCATGTAGTCCACGAGCGAGCGGACCGAGATGCCACTGCGATTCATGTACGTCTGGGGCTTGAGCAGCACGATCTCGCGCCCCTCGAGCGTGACGCGCGCGATTTCGCCGTGATAGCGCGCGTGCGAGCGGAACTGCGCGCTGTGCTCGCGCGCGAGCGCATCGACGAACCAGAATCCCGCGTTGTGGCGCGTGAGCCGGTGCTCGGGCCCGGGATTGCCGAGTCCGACGATGATCTGCAGCGCTGTGCCAGCCATGGATGAGTCCGGAAAAAGACCGGGCCGCCCCGGAGGGCGGCCCGTGTCCCGCGGCCCGAAGGCCGGTTACTTCTTCGCTTCCTTGCCCTTCGCCTCGGCGGCGGGCTTGGCCGCAGCCTTGGCATCGGCAGCAGGAGCCGCCGCAGCCGGGGCAGCAGCGCCAGGCGCAGCAGCGACCGCGCCCGCCTCGGCCGTCGGGGCCTCGACTTCCTCGGCACGCGCGTGGTGCACCGACACGACCGGCGAATTGCGGCCATGCGACAGCTCGGGAATCTCGACGCCCTCGGGCACCTTGAGGTCCGCGAGGTAGAGCATCTGGTTGATGTCGAGCCCGGAGAGGTCGACGTCGACGTACTCCGGCAGGTCCTTCGGCAGGCAGCTCACCTCGACCTCGTTGCGCAGGTGCGAGACCACGCCGCCCTTCTTCACGCCCGGCGCCACCGCGTCGTTCTTGAAGTGCAGCGGGATCGAGATGCGGATCTTCTCGTTCTCGAGCACGCGCTGCAGGTCCACGTGCAGCACGGCGTTCTTCGCCGGGTGCCGCTGCACGTCCTTCAGGATCGCGGCCTGCGTGACGTCGCCGACCCGGAGGTTGATGATCGTCGAGTAGAAGCGCTCGTTGTCCAGCATCAGCATGAGCCGGGTGTGGTCGAGCGCGAGAGCGCGCGGCTCGCGATGGCCACCGTAGAGGATGGCGGGCACCTTGTTCGCGTGACGCAGGCGGCGGCTCGCACCTTTGCCCTGCGCGTCACGGAACTCGGCGTTGAGTTCGAATGCAGTCTTCATGTGTTTCTCCGTTCAACTACAGACCGCCGTCCACTCGCGACCAAGTCGGACGGCACCAGCAAAATCAGTCGATGTACAGCGAGCTCACGCTCTCCTCGTCCCGGATCCGGCGCATCGTCTCCGCGAGCAGTCCCGCGACCGACAGCTGCCGGATCTTGCGGCACGCCCGCGCGCCTTCGTGCAGCGGGATCGTGTCCGTCACCACGAGCTCGTCGAGCGCCGAGGCCTCGATGCGCTCCACCGCGGGGCCCGAGAGCACCGGGTGGGTGATGTAGGCCGCGACGCGCTTCGCGCCGTGGTCCTTCAAAGCCTTCGCCGCCTGGCACAGCGTGCCCGCGGTATCCACCATGTCGTCGACGAGCACGCAGCTCTTGCCCTCGACCTCGCCGATGATGTTCATCACCTCGGACTCATTCGCCCGCGGGCGGCGCTTGTCGATGATCGCGAGGTCGGCGTCGTCGAGGCGCTTCGCGATGGCTCGCGCGCGCACCACGCCGCCGACGTCCGGCGAGACCACCACGAGGTCGTCGTACTTCTGCTTCCACACCTCGCCGAGCAGCACCGGCGACGAGTACACGTTGTCCACGGGGATGTCGAAGAACCCCTGGATCTGGTCGGCGTGCAGGTCCACCGTCAGCACGCGATGCACGCCCACGCCGGCGAGCATGTTGGCCACGACCTTCGCCGTGATCGCGACGCGCGTGGCGCGCGGCCGGCGATCCTGGCGGGCGTAGCCGAAATACGGCATCACCGCGGTGATGCGACCGGCGCTCGCGCGGCGACACGCGTCCACCATCACCAGCAGTTCCATCAGGTGGTCGTTCGCCGGCGGGCAGGTCGACTGGACGATGAAGACGTCGCGCCCGCGGACGTTCTCCATGATCTCGACCGTGACCTCGCCGTCGCTGAAGCGGCCCACGTGGGCGCGCCCGAGCGGCACCTGCAGGTAACGCGCGATGTCCTGGGCCAGCTGCGGATTGGCGCTGCCGGTGAACACCGCCATCGTCGGGCCATCCATCGCGTCACTCCTCCGAAGAAAATAGGTGCCATTCACCTATTTTTCCGCCGAAGAAAAATAGGTGAATGGCACCTATTTTCTTCGTTGGCTGGGGTGGAAGGATTCGAACCTCCGAATGGCGGGATCAAAACCCGCTGCCTTACCGCTTGGCGACACCCCAGCGCATTCGTCAGCGGCCGGACCCCGGCCCAGCTTCCTCGAGCCGGCGGCGCGCGATCAGTGGCGAGCGGTTGAGTCCGCGCACTACGTGACCGGTCCACCGCTCCGGCAGGCGCCGGATCACCTCGCGCGCGCTGGCCTCGGTCGGCATCACCGCGAAAACGCAGGAGCCCGTACCCGTGAGCCGCGCCGGCGCGAACTGCTCCAGCCAGTCGAGCGCCTCCGCCACCGCCGGAAAGCGCCGCCTGACGACCGGCTCGCAGTCGTTCCGCCCGCCCGCCGTCAGGAAATCGGCAATTTTGATTACCGGAGAATCCCGTGTCAATTCAGGATCTTTGAACACTTCGCCGGTGCTCACCGTTGCATCGGGCCGGACCAGGAGATACACGGCCTCGGGCAGCTCGATCGGCGTTATGCGCTCCCCAACGCCCTCGGCCCAAGCCGCCCGGCCATGGACAAAAACCGGCACGTCCGCCCCCAGTTCGACGCCGATCGCCGCAAGTTCGCCACTGGATCGCCCCAATTTCCACAGATCGTTCAGTCCGACGAGCACAGTGGCGGCATCCGAACTGCCGCCGCCGACCCCGCCCTGCATGGGAAGCCGCTTCGCCACCTCGATCGCAACCCCTTGGCGATCGCCGCCCGGCAGGGCCGCCAGCCGCCGCGCCGCCCGCACGACGAGGTCTGCCTCGGGGGGCACCCCCGGGACGTCACCGACCCGCTCGATCACTCCCGCCGGCCGTTGCCAGAACCTGATTTCGTCGCACAGGTCGATGAACTGGAACGCCGTCTGCAGCAGGTGGTAACCGTCCGCGCGGCGACCGACCACGTGCAGAAACAGGTTCAGCTTGCCCGGGGCGGGCCACGGCTCGGCTCGCCCCAGCGGCTGACCTTGCGCGTTCAAGGGCCCCGCCCCGGCGCTCCGCCGATCCGCCAGTCGTCCACCACGACCTTGAGCCGCACGCCGCCCTGCGTGGCCGTGAAGCGTTCGGGCAGCGAGACGCCGGCCGCGGCGCGAAACGTGTCGTACCCGATGTGCCAGCCCGACTGCTCGATCACGCGCCGGGGCGCCTCGGCAGCGTCCGAAACGCTCGACGGGCTGCCCGGCGCAGGAACGCCGAGCATCCAGTACCGCAGGTCCGCCACCGGCAGGTCGATGCCGAGACGTTGGCGCAGCAGGCCCTGTGCCTGCGCATCGTCGAGGCGCCGCCCGTTCGAATCCGTTACCGCGACACTCTGCCCGTCGGAACTCACCTGCATCGCACCTGCGCCGAGCGGGCCGCGGATCGACAGCGTCGTCGCCTCGCTCCGCTGCTCCCAGGTGAACGATCCGCTGCCACCCTCGCCGTTCGCGGCTATCGCAATGCGACCGGACGCCGTCCAATGCTCCAGCGCGGCCACATCGTCGGGCGGGGTCGGCGGAGACGTGACCGGCGCGACGGCGCAGCCGCCGAGCAGCGCGACCACCGCCAGCGAGGCCGCGAACCGGCTCACGGCAAGGGACGCGCGAGGCGCTCCTTGAGCGCTGCGTTGTCGGGATAGCGCTCGAGCGCCTCCTGCCACGTCTTGCGCGCCGCAGCCTTGTCGCCGAGCGCCCACTGCGCGTCGCCGAGGTGCAGGTCGATCTCGGCCTCGTCGCTCAGCTCCTGCGCGCGCTTCAGGTACGCGACAGCCTGTTGATAGTGCTTTTGGCGATAAAGCAGCCAGCCCATGCTGTCGAGCACCGCGCCGCTGTCCGGCATCTGCGCGAGCGCGGCCGTGAGCAGGACCTGCGCCTCGTCGAGCTGGCGGTCGTGGTCGGCGAGCGTGTAGCCGAGCGCGTTCTGCACGACCGGGTCGCCGGGTCGGTCGGCGAGCAATTGCCGCAGGTCCTTGATGGACGCATCGGTCTTGCCCGCGCGTTCGAAGGCGAACACGCGCGCCATGCGCAGTTCGAAGACGTCGGGATATTTCGCCAGGCCGGCGTCGAGCTCAGCGATGGCGCGCCGATCGTCCTTGTACTCCGACAGCAGCCCGGCCCGCGCCATCACGACCTGCGGGCCGAGCGACGGCTGGGAGCGACCGAATTCCTCGAGGTGCGCGAGCCCGGCGTCGAGGCCCGACTTCGACGCCTTGATGCGCGCGATCCGCTGCTGCGCCGCGATCGCGTACTCGCCGCTCACGACGCGCGTGTAGAAGCGGATCGCCATGTCCGGATCGTTGCGGCGATCGGCGATCACGCCGAGGTAATAGAGCGCCTCGTAGGACTGCGAGCCCGTCGCGAGCAACGCCTCGAAACGCGCCGCGGCAGCCTTCAGGTCATCGCTCTGCAGGTCCATGAGCCCGAGGCTGCGGAGCGCTGCCGGCACCACGGATTGGCCCGTCGCATAAGGCGTGAGGACGGCGCGCGCTTCCTGGTCCCGCCCGGTGCCCGCGAGCATCAGCGCATACTCGATGTGCGTCGATATGTCGGACTCCGGGGCCATGACCAATTCCTTGGCCGTCGCGAGCCCCTGCTCCTCCTGCCCCGCGGCGATCTGCGTCCGGGCGAGGAGCATCTTCGCCGGCACCCAGTACGGGGCCAGCTCGACCGCGCGCTGCGCACTCTGCATTGCGAGCGAGTAGTTGTCGGAACGCAGCGCGGCCGTGCCGAGAGCATCCTGGCCCTCGGCCACTTTCGGGTGGCGGGCCGCGAGCAGGCGGAACAGCTCCGTCACGTCGGGCGGCGTGCCCTCGCCCATGATCACGGGCAGGAGCGAGAGGAAACCCGCCGCCGGGCTGATGTAGGCGCTCTTGAGCAGCTCGGCGAAGTGTTCGTCCGCCTCCGCAATGCGATGCAAGGCCAGCGCCGACACGCCGGCATACCGCTGGGCCTGCTCGCTGCTCGGATTGAGCGCGAGCCAGCGATCGGCCGACCGGGAGGCTTCCTGCAACTGGAAATTGTCGAAAGCCATGCGGGTCGCCTGCTCCGCGACGGCCTCGTCGTCGGAGGCCTCCGCCGCCATCCGGTAGGCCCGGGCCGCCTGAGGCAGGTCGCCGCGTTCGAGCGCCGCGTCGCCTTCGGCAAGCAGGCTTTCCGGGCTGGCGACCGTCGGTGCCGCCGTGGCGGGCGCCTTTGGCTCGGGCGCCGACGCGCAGGCAGCGAGCAGGGCAATCACCCCGGCGACCATCAGTGGCCGGGCGAGAATTAGGGTTTTCCGCATGACCCGCCCACTATAGCGGATGCGCTGCCGTGCTTGTGTTGCCACCGGGCATCCACCAGAATTTCGCGGTTTCAGCACCCGGTACCCGGATGTCCCTGGTCGTCGTCGGCATCAATCACCGCACCGCGCCCGTCGAGGTGCGCGAGCGCGTGGTCTTCGAGCCGACCCGTGTCTCCGAGGCCCTGCGCGAGCTGAAGAGCCTGCCAGAGGTGCGCGAGTCGGTCATCGTCTCGACCTGCAACCGCACCGAGCTCTACTGCGTGACGGAATCGGGGGAAGCCGATCTCGGCGCCTGGCTGCAGCGTTACCACCAGCTCGGCTCGAGCATCCACAACTGCCTGTACAAGCTCGACGACATGAAGGCCGTGTCGCACGCCTTCTCCGTCGCGTCGGGACTCGACTCGCTGGTGCTCGGCGAGCCGCAGATCCTCGGACAACTCAAGGACGCGTATCGCACGGCGCAGGAGACGGGCACGACGGGCCCGGTCCTGAACCGGCTGTTCCAGGCCGCGTTTTCCGTGGCCAAGCGAGTGCGCACGGAGACGCAGATCGGCGCCAACGCCGTTTCCGTGGCGTCGGCCGCGGTTTCCATGGCGAAGACCGTGTTCTCGAGCTTCGACAGCCGCACGGCGCTCATGGTCGGGGCCGGCGAGACGATCGCGCTCGCGGCGCGCCACCTGCATGCCGACGGACTGCGTCGCATGATCGTCGCCAACCGCAGCGTCGACCGTGCCCGCGAACTCGCGGCCGAGTTCCAGGGCTTCGCGATCAGCCTCGACGAGATCCCGTCGCACCTGCGCGAGGCGGACATCGTGGTCGCCTCCACGGCGAGCCCCAACGTCATCATCACGCGCGCGATGACCGTGGAGGCCCTGCGCGCCCGCAGGCGCCGGCCGATCTTCATGGTGGACATCGCCGTGCCGCGCGACATCGAGCCCGAGGTCGCCGAGCTCGAGGACGTGTATCTATTCACGATCGACGACCTGCAGTCGGTCGTGAACGAGAACATGGAGGGCCGCCGCGCGGCCGCTCGCGAGGCCGACCAGATGATCGCCGCGGAGGTGGACCGGTTCGAGATGCAGCTGCGCACCCGCGATGCCGCGCCGACGATCCGCCGCCTGCGCCACCACGCCGAGCAGGCCCGGCAGCACACGCTCGACCAGGCCCGTCACATGCTCGCCGCGGGCCGCAGCCCCGAGGACGTGCTCGAGTTCCTCTCGGCCACGCTCACCAACCGGCTGATCCACGCGCCGAGCCAGCGGCTGCGTGACGCCGCCGAGACCGGCGACGACGCGATCATCGACGCGATCGCCGACATCTACCACCTCGACCACGACTGATGAAGGATTCCATCCGTCGCCGGCTCGAGAAGACGGCCGAGCGATTCGAGGAAGTGGGCGCGCTGCTCGCCGATCCCGAGGTGCTCGGCAAGCCTGGACGATTCAAGGACCTGTCGGTGGAATATGCGCGGCTCGAGCCCGTCGCCGGGCGCTTCCGCGAGTTCCGGCGCCTCGAGGCCGAGCGCGCCACCACTGCGGAGATGGCCGGCGGCGGTGACCCGGAGATGCGGGCACTGGCCGAGGAGGAAGTGCAAACCCTCGACGCACGCATCGAGTCCGAGTCGGCCGAGCTCGCGAAGCTGCTGCTACCCAGGGACCCGCGCGACGAGAGCAACATCTTCCTCGAGGTGCGCGCCGGCACGGGCGGCGACGAGGCGGCGATCTTCGCGGGCGACCTGTTCCGCATGTACGCCCGCTACGCCGAGCGCCAGGGGTGGCGGGTCGAGATCCTGAGCGAGAACCCCGGCGAACACGGCGGCTACCGCGAGATCATCAGCCGCGTCGTGGGCAAGGGCGTGTATTCGCGGCTCAAGTTCGAGTCGGGCACCCACCGCGTGCAGCGCGTCCCGGAGACGGAGGCGCAGGGGCGCATCCACACCTCCGCGTGCACGGTGGCGATCCTGCCGGAGCTCGAGGAGGTCGACGAGATCGCGCTCAACCCGGCGGACCTGCGCATCGACACCTATCGTGCGTCGGGCGCGGGCGGCCAGCACGTCAACAAGACGGACTCGGCGATCCGCATCACGCACCTGCCGACGGGCATCGTGGTCCAGTGCCAGAACGAGCGCTCCCAGCACAAGAACCGCTCCCGGGCGATGTCGCTGCTTCGCTCGCGGCTGCTCGAGGCCGAGCAGCAGAAGCAGGTCGCGCAGCAGGCGCACGAGCGCAAGCTGCAGGTCGGCAGCGGCGACCGCTCGGAGCGCATCCGGACGTACAATTACCCGCAGGGTCGCGTCACGGATCACCGCATCAACCTGACTCTCTACCAGTTGCCCGCCGTCATGGACGGCGCGCTCGACGAAGTGATCGGGCCGCTGCAGCAGGAGTGGCAGGCGGAGCAGCTCGCGAGCCTGCAATAAGCGGAGGCGATCGCGATGACAACGGAAGTCCGCGAACTGGTCGACGAAGGGGCCGCGCGGCTCAGGCGGGTCGCGGACGATCCGCGGCACGAGGCCGAGATCCTGCTCGGCGCGGCTCTCGGGCAACCACGATCCTGGTTGCTGGCCCATCCGGAGCAGCGGGTTCTCGACTGTGCGGCGACGGATCGCTTCGAGGCGCAGGTGACGCGCCGGGCGCACGGCGAGCCGATCGCCTACATCCTCGGCGAGAAGGAGTTCTGGTCGCTGCCGCTGCTCGTCGAGCCGGCCGTGCTGATCCCGCGCCCGGAGACCGAGCTCGTCGTCGAGCGCGCGCTCGCGCACCTGCCGCCGGATTCCCGCTCGGCCGTGCTCGATCTCGCGGCGGGCAGCGGCGCCATCGCGCTGGCCATCGCGAAGGAACGGCCGGGTTGCCGGGTCATCGGGACCGACATCCTGCCGGATGCGGTTTCGCTCGCGATCCGCAATGCCGTGCGACTCGGCCTCGAGCGCGTCGAGTTCCACGTGGGATCGTGGTTCGATCCAGTCGCGGACGAGGTGTTCGACCTGATCGCCAGCAATCCGCCCTACATCGCGGAGGACGATTCGCGGGTCGAGCCATGCGTGCGACGCTTCGAGCCGCACGCCGCCCTGTTCTCGGGGCCGACCGGCCTCGAGGCGCTGCGCGAGATCACGGCGGGCGCGCCGCGACACCTGAAACCGGGCGGCTGGCTCGTCGTCGAGCACGGTGACACGCAGGGCGAGGCAGTGCGGGGCGTGATGTGCGCACGGGGCTTCGTCGAGGTGGCCACGCATCGCGACCTCGCTGGCCGAGATCGCTGCACGGAAGGTCGACGCCCTTCGTAGCCGTACTCAGTCTGATTCGACGAGTCGCCGGCGCTGCAGCTTGCCTGCCGCCGTGCGCGGCAGTTCCTGCACGAAACGGAATTCGCGCGGGCACTTGAAGCCGGCCAGTCGCTCGCGGCAATACGCTGCGAGTTCGGTGGCACCCGGAGCGGCACCCGGCTCGACGACGATCCACGCGACGACGCGCGCACCGAGATCCGCATCCGGCACGCCTGTCACGCCGGCCTCGGCAACCGATGGATGCTCGAGGAGCACGGCCTCGATCTCCGCCGGATAGACGTTCTCCCCACCCGACACGACGAGGTCGTCGCGACGGTCGAGCACGTGCAGGCCGCCTTCGGCGTCCAGGAATCCGATGTCCCCGGTGAAGAGCCAACCGTCGCGGATGGCACGCTCCGTCGCTGCCGGATCATCGAGGTATCCCTGCATGACGGTCGCGCCACGCACGACGATCTCGCCGGGAACGCCGGGCGGTGCCTCCTGCCCTTCCACCAGGATTCTCACCTCGACGCCGCGCAGCGGTCGCAGCGGCGGCAGAGTCGCGGCTCCGCGGCGCGGGGGCTCGGCCGTCTCCACCTGCGACGTTGCCTCTGTCAGGCCGTAGGTCAGGCACACGGGATAGCCCGCCGCGCGCGCCCGGCCGACGAGTTCCGGTGCAGCGGCCGCGCCGCCCAGCAGCAGGACGTCGAGGCCACTTGGCGCAGGCCGCGTTCCCCGGTGCGCAAGCAGCCTCGACAGCATCGTCGGCACGAGCGACACGCCCGCGATGTCGCCTGCGTCGAGCGCGTTGCTGACCGCCGCGGCATCGAACTTCGACAGGATCCGGATGGGGCCGCCGAACCGCACGCTGCGCATCACGATCGAGAGTCCGCCGACGTGGAAGAGCGGCATGCAGGCGAGCCAGCGCGCCCTGACCGCCGGCCCGAGCCGATCCTCAGCGGCTGTCGCGCTCGCCTCGAAATTCGCCCGGCTCAGTCGCGCCCCCTTGGCACGTCCCGACGTGCCCGAGGTAAAGAGGACGGCGAGCGTCGCGGCTGACGGCACACTCTCGCCAGGCAGGCGGTCGTGATGCGTCGGAAGCGTGCCGATCTTCGGTGTCGACGTCGCACGGAGGCCGGGAACGCTGCGGGCCAGCTCGGCGAGCCGCGGATCATTTTCGTCGCCCAGCAGCCATTCGACGCGCGCGTCGGTGAGCTGGCGGGCGAGTTCGTCCGCAGTCAGCCGCGTGTTGAGTGGAAGCACAGTCCGCGCAGCCAGGACGATGCCGTGGAACCACGCGACGAAGCGCTCGTCGCCGGGAAGCAGCAACGCGATCGGGGACTGCCCGGTCGGCGCGTGACCGATGACGTGGCGGGCCGCGCGCCCGGCCCGACCGGCGAGCTCCGCGAAATTCCACGTACCGCCCGCGAACTCGAGTGCCGGCGCCGAAGGCGTGAGCACGGCGCGCGCAACCAGGTCGACGGGCCCGCTCAACCGGCGCCCCCCGTCTCGCGCAGGAGGGCTCGATCGAGATCGATGCCGATACCCGGCCCGCCGCTCAACCCCACGAACCCCCCCGACGATTCGACCGGCTGCCCGACATCCTCGACGAACAATCCGGCCGTCTCGAGGCCGTGCACGGTCGTGGTATCGCCCCAGGCCGCGGCGCAGTGGAGCGCATGCTGCGCGCCGACGGCGCTTTCGAATGCGTGCGAGAAGACGACCTCGCAGCCCGCCCTGCGCGCCCGAGCAGCGATTTCAAGCGCCTGCGCCGCGCCGCCGAGCATCGCGGGCTTCAGGACCAGGACATCCGCCGCGGCCGCCTCGATCAGGCGCGTCGCGCCGTGCCCGGTCGCCACGGACTCGTCGGCCGCGATGCGCACCGGCGCCCGCCCTCGGAGCGAGGCAAGGCCCGCAAAGTCGGCGGCCGCAACGGGCTGCTCGACATAGTCGAACTGGAATTCGGCAAGAGCCGCCAATGCCTCGCGGGCCTTTTCTACGGACCATGCGCCATTCGCGTCGCCGCGCAGCGCGACGTCGGGTCCGAGGCCTGCGCGTGCAGCCGCAGCCCGCGCCACGTCCTCGGCGAGCGTCTCGGCACCGAGCTTCAATTTCGCGGCTCGATACCCCCTCGCACGCGCAAGCGCGGCTTCCTCACGCAGCACGTTCGGGTCGCGCTCGATGAGCAGCGCGTTGACCGCTACGACGCGAAGTGCGTCGCCGGTCCCCGCAGCCGAGCGCGATGCCAGGCAATCAGCCATCGGCCGGCCCTGTCGTCGGGCCTCCAGGTCCAGCAACGCGCCTTCGAGAGCTGCACGTGCCGCAGGCGCATCGCGCAGTCGGTCGATGCCCGGAGGCGGCAATCTGTCCAGTTCCGCTTCGGAACCGGGCAACATTGCTGCAACTTCCCGCAGCGCCGCGAGCGCATCGGCGAGGTTCTCGGTGCCGAACCCCGGCCATGGCGCGGCCTCACCCAGACCCGTGAACCCTTCCGCATCGCTCAGGGCCAGGAGGACGCTGGGTCGCTCGACGAAATCACCGACCGCGGTCCGGACCGGCCGCGTGAATCGCAGCCGCACCGGAATCGCGCGGGCGGCGGCGATCCTCACCACGCCAGGCCGAGCGCGAAGAGCACGCCGAACACCACTTCCAGGCGGGCGGTCTGCACGAGGCAGCCGTTCAATGCCAGGCCGTGCTCTGCGCGCATGCGCTTCGCAAGACCCAGCGCGAGCGGTACCGACAGCCACGGCAGCAGGATCCAGACGTCCGCCAGTCCACGCCACAGCAGCACCAGCGGGACGAGATACGCGCCGACCAGAAGCCCGAGGTAATAGCTGCGCGTCGCGCGGTCGCCGAGCCGGACGGCCAGCGTGAGCTTGCTCGCGCGCGCGTCGGTCTCGATGTCGCGGAGATTGTTCACCACGAGGATCGCGGTAGCGAGCGCGCCGATCGGTATCGACGCCCACCAGGCGAGCGGAGAAACGCCGAGAGCCTGGACGTAGTACGTGCCCACGACGGCACCGGGCCCGAAGAACAGGAACACTGCGAGGTCGCCCAGCCCGAGGTATCCGTAGGGCTTTGGGCCGCCTGTATAGAGATACGCTGCCGCGATCGAGAGCAGGCCGAGCGCCAGCACCGGCCAGCCCGCGACGTAGGTGAGGTAGAAGCCGACCAGGGCCGCCCCCGCGAAGGTGAGCCACATCGCGCGCTTCATCTGCGCCGCGCTGATCCAGCCCTGCTGCGTCGCTCGCTGCGGCCCGAGCCGGTCGGCGTTGTCCGCGCCGCGCTCGAAGTCGAACACGTCGTTCGCAAAGTTCGCGCCGATCTGCAGCAGCGACGCCCCAAGCAACGCGGCGAGCGCGGGTCCCAGCGCGAATTTCCCGTCCGCCCATGCGGCCCCGGTGCCGACGAGCACCGGCGCGGCCGACGCAGTGAGCGTCGCCGGCCGCATCGCCAGCCACCAGGCCGAGCGTGCGCTTACGGACGCCATGGGAAACGCGAGAAGTCCGGCGGACGCTTCTCGTTGTAGGCGTCGCGCCCTTCCTGGGCCTCTTCGGACATGTAGAAGAGCTGTGTGGCGTGCCCGGCGAGTTCCTGGATGCCCGCCTGGCCATCGAGCTCCGCGTTGAACGCCGCCTTGAGGCAGCGGATAGCCATCGGGCTGTGCTGCAGTATGCGGCGGCCCCACGCGACCGCAGTCGCCTCGAGCTCGGCGAGCGGCACGACCTTGTTCACGAGGCCCATCGCGAGCGCCTCCTGCGCGTCGTACTGCTCGCAGAGGTACCAGATCTCGCGCGCCTTCTTCTGGCCTACGCTGCGCGCGAGGTAGGACGACCCGAAGCCGCCGTCGAACGAGCCGACGCGCGGGCCCGTCTGGCCGAAGCGCGCATTGTCCGCCGCGATGGTGAGGTCGCACACCACGTGCAGTACGTGGCCACCGCCGATTGCGTAGCCGGCGACCGCCGCGATCACGACCTTCGGCAGCGAGCGGATCAGCCGTTGCAGGTCGAGCACGTTGAGGCGCGGCACGCCGTCGTCCCCGACGTAGCCCTCGTTGCCGCGGATGCGCTGGTCGCCGCCCGAGCAGAACGCGAGGTCGCCTTCGCCGGTGAAGATGATCACTCCGATGGTGCCATCCTCGCGCGCGCGGGTGAACGCGTCGATCAACTCGAACAGCGTCTTCGGCCGGAAGGCGTTGCGCACCTCGGGCCGGCAGATCGTGATCTTCGCGAGTCCGCCGTCCTTCTCGAAGCGGATGTCCTCGTAGTCGCGCACTCTCTGCCAGTTCGGGCGCTCGCGCGCGGTGCAGGTATCAACCATGAAGCAGTCTCCTGGTCCTGAATCGGTCAATGCCGGGGCTGGGCGGTGCCGGCCCGGCGAAGAAAATCGCGCACGACACACGCGAACGCATCCGGCTCCTCGAGGTGCGCCGCGTGCCCGGCGCCCTCGATGATGCAGACCTCGGCCGACGGGAGGCGACGCGCGAGGTCGCGAGCGGTGTCCACGAACTGCGCGTCGAGCGCGCCGGCCACGAGCAGCACCGGCACCTTGACGTCTGGCAGGTCCGCGAACAGTGGCGGCTGGGCGCCCGGTCCGCAGCCGCGCAGGCTGGCGGCGAGCTCCGCTGCCTGGTTCTGCAGGCGCTCGCGGCGCATGCGTTCGAGAAACCCGGGGCCGAGCCGCTGCTGCGACGCGAAGAGCGGCTGCGCCATCCATTCGTCCACGAACGACTCGCCGCCCTCCGTCTCGATGCGCCGGGCCAGCGCGGCGTCGGCCCGGCGTCGCGCCTCACGCTCGCCGTCGTCCGCGATGCCCGCCCGGGCGCCGAGCAGCACGAGCGACGCGACGCGAGCTGGGTACCTCACTGCGAAGCCGAGCGCGAGGCGGGCTCCCATCGAGTAACCGAGGCAATGAACGCGCTCGTGACCGGCGGCGTCGAGGGTCGCCGCCAGGTCGGCGAGGCAGTCCTCGAACGCGTAGCAGCCGTTCGCCGCGTTGCCCGTCGGGCGCCCGTGACCCGG
>VEPJ01000009.1 GCA_012026925.1 Gammaproteobacteria bacterium
CGCAGGCTGTTGCCCCAGTGGTGCATCGCGCCCCAGAACCAGCCTTCCCAGCTGTCGGGGCTGTGCGCGAGGCGCGTCACGCCGATCAGGTTCCAGAAGCGGTTGAAGGCGCTCAGGTAATGGCCGAGATTGCCCCACTGGTGATGCGAGCCGTTCGCGACCGCGATGGCGCCCGGGCCCACGGCCTTCGCGCGCTTGATCTCCTTGACGACGATGTCGAGCGCTTCTTGCCAGCTGATGCGCACGAATTCCGACTTGCCGCGATTCTGCGGATTGCGGTTGCCGTCCGGATCGAAGTCCACCCGCTTCATCGGGTAGAGCAGGCGGTTCTTCGAGTAGAGCATCGACTTCTGGCACGCGCCGTGCGCGCCCAGCGTCGTCCGTCGCGGCGGCGTGAAGGTCCTGCCGCGTGCCGTGATCGACCAGGACGGCGCGTCTTCGGCGTCGAAGTCGATCGGCGTGGTGCGGATGACCTTGCCGTCCTTCACGTACACGAAGATCGGACCGCCGTTCGTTCCGCTCGTGTAGCGCGTGACGCCGTTGCCCATGTCGGTGCCGGCCTTCCACATCACGGTCTCGAGGCGGGCGAGCGTGGCCATGAACCACACGGCGAGCTCGTCCGGGCCCTCGAGGGTGACCTTGAACATCTTCGCCGCGTCGATGCGCTCGAGGAGATCGAACGGCGGCGTGAGGAAGCTCTCGGCAATGGCCCGGTTCTTGAACGCGATGGTGATGTCCGGCCGCGCGTGGAGGCCCTTCTTCGAGCGGACCTTGCCGTTCTCGAGCTGGATCCAGCGGCCCTCGGGCCGGTCGCGCAACCGGAACTGCGCGATGACGTTCCTCTCCCGCAGGCGCGCCGCGTACTCCGGGTACATGCGCGCCGCCGCCCGCATTGCCTGCGGAATTCCCCACAGCAGCACCGTCAGGTTCATGTCAGCCTCCGGCAGAAATTCGGCTCGCCCGTGATCGTGTCGCGCGCGCGGGTTGGGCAGGGGCACGTCCGACGCCGCCCGAACGGTCCACCAGCCACAATCGCTCGAGAAGGGCGCGCAGCGCGCGCAACAGTTGCCTGCGCTCGGCCGGCACCAGGCTCGCAAACAGGTTCTGGTTTGCGGCGTGGCGGGCCGACTCGATGTCGGCCAGCGCTTCGCGGCCGGCATCCGTGACGGCGAGGTGCTTGCGACGCCGGTCGTCGGGCTGCTCGGCCTGGCTCACCAGCCCCTTCTTCAACAGCTGGCTCACCAGCGTGCTGACGTTCGCGCGCGAGACGCCGCGCAACCGGGCGATGTCCGAGGCCATGATGCCCGGCCCCCTGCGCGCTGGGCCGTCGGACGGCGCGGCGAAGTTCGGGTCGCCCGCGATCTGGAGGAGCATCAGCCATTGCTGGGTCGTGAGCCCTGCCCGGGCAGACACCCCGTCGCCGAGCTTGCCCAGCTCGTTCGCGATGTCGAACAGCATCAGGACGACGCTATCCTCGATCGTGCGGGTGAACGGAGGCGCGGTCGCCATATGGTTAAGGGCTTTAACCATTCGCGAACGCGACTGTCCATACGTTGAAACCGAGGGCGGCCGGGCCGCGCGAGCGCGCGCAGCCGTTGCCTCCGAAAGATGCGCGGTCTCGGCTCAGGGCTGGAGGTTATGGACCTCGAAAACCGTCTCCTGCGGTGCCGCGGCAAAGCCGCCCTTGACGCCTTGCCGCAGGCGCGGCATCAGGACGCCGTCCCGGAATCGCTCCCAGCTCTCCCTGGACTCGTGGATCGCGATCACTGTCCACCCACCGGCCGATGCACCTGCCGCGTGGTGAATCTGGCCCTGCGGCAGGCGGTCCCGGCGCGGATGCACCGCGGCGATCGAGGCTTCGTACTGCTCCTTCGTACCGCCGGGAAAGAAATGCACGACTGCATATGCCATCTTCGTTCTCCTCCTGGTCGCCAGCCGACTGCAGCGGCTGTAATCCTGTTGGATCGCGCACCGCGAACGAAGTTCGACGGTGCAGCCGCTACGGCGCTCCCGCAAAGGTGGAACTACTGCAGATACCTGTCGAACCAGGCCAGGGTTCGCTGCAGGGCGTCTTCCGCGTGGTCCGGATCGCGCAGCGAATGACCTTCGCCCGGATAGATCACGATGGACGTCGGCACCCCGAGCGCCTTGAGCGCGTGCCAGAACTCCCGGGTCTGCGGCGCCGGGCACTCGATGTCCCGCTCGCCGACGTACACGAAGGTCGGCGTGCGCACGTTGCGCACGTAATTGACTGGCGAGGAGCGGGCGTAGACCGCGGGATCGTCGTACACCGAGGCGCCGAAGTACGGCAGCATCCACGCGTCGATGCCGTTCTGGCCGTAGTAGGACTGCCAGTTGCTGATCCCGGCGCCGGCCACCGCAGCACGGAAGCGCTGCGTCTGGGTGACGGCCCACATCGTCATGAACCCGCCATAGCTGTGGCCGGTGATCGCAAGCCGCTCCGTGTCGATCGGCGCGGCACGTGCCGCGGCGTCCACGCCGGTCAGGATGTCGCGCAGGTCGCCGTGGCCGAAGTCGCGGATGTTGGCCATCGCGAAGCGCTCGCCCTGGCCGAAGCTGCCGCGTGGGTTCGGCAGGAACAATGCCCAGCCGCGTTCGAGCAGGGCACGCTGCAGGCCGGGACCGTAGAAGGACGGTCGTGCCGCCGAGGCCGGGCCGCCATGCACGATCGTCACCATCGGCAGCTTCCCGGTGACGCTCTGCGGCGTGAGCAGCCAGCCCTGGACGTCGAATCCGTCGTTCTGCCAGGTGATGCTCCGCACCACCGCGGGCAACCTGAGGCCGACGTTCGCGTGCGTGAGGTCGCGCGCATGGCCAACCTTGCCCACGTGTATCTCGGGCGGCGTGGTGAATGACTCGTGCGTCGTGGCGAGTACGCCCGAGGGACAGGCCCAGGAGGCACCCGCGTCGTCGCCACCCAGGGCCTCGGCGCCGCTCCACAGCACGCGCGGCGTCGAGGGTGAGCGACCGGTTCCGAGGTCCACGATCTGCCTCTGCTCGCCCGCCAGCAACTCGGCGAGGAGGTGCCCGTCGCAGCTCCAGGCAAGCGATGCTGCCGATGCCTTGATGCCCGGCGTCAGGTTGACGACGGAGGGCCCGTCGAGCGACAGCGCGTACACGTCACCGCCGGTCGAGCCGAAGTCGCTCATGATGCCGGCGATGAATGCGACGGTTCGCCCGTCGCGCGAGACCTTGGGACCCGCAATCTGCTGGTGCACGTCGGCCGGCGAGTAGATCACGCGGGCCGTGCCGTCGCTGCGCGCGAAGGCGTACAGCTTCGCAGTCCACCAGTGACTGTCGCCGTCCCCGGGAGCGGCAGTGCCGACGAAGCCCTGGCCGTCGGGTCGCCAGTCGTATTCGTAAACGAAAAGGTCGGCCGGCGAGGCCCAGCGCAGCGCGCCGTCGGCGACGATCGCGATGCGCTGCTCGGCGGGCGGCTCGTCGAGATCGCCCGCGATCGGTGCACCCGCTTCGGTCGCGCCCACCTCCTTGCGCGCGTTCTCCACGGCCAGTACGGCGAGCGAGCCGTCGCTCGAATAACGGAGATCCGCGAGCGTCCCGCTGAAGTCGAGCAGGCGCGTGAGCCCGCGGCCGTCCGGGCGGACCGTATACAGAGAGTAGGCGTGACTGCCGGGCATGCGCAGCGTGAAAGCGAGGCGCTGGCTGTCGGGTGTCCATGCAAGCGAGCCGGGCCAGCACTGCGGCACGCGGCCACACGGAAGCGGGATCGCTGTCTCGATGCGGCCATCGCGCCGGCGGATCACGAGATCGCGTACCGCTGGAGAGTATCCGCCCGGCGGAGGCTCACCCTCGACCGAGGCGACGTAGTTCGCGTCCGGCGAGATGCGCACCTCGAGGTACCGGTGAACGAGCCGGTCCGCCACTGGCTGCGTCGTGGCGCCGTGCGCGGCCTCGACCACGAGCGACGCGGCGACGAGTGCAACGCATCCGAAAAGGTGCAAGCCGGTGTGTGCGCCGATGCGCGTCATCGCGTGTGCTCCAGCAGGGGCCGCGGCGATCCGGGTCCAGGCCACCTGGATCCGCTTTGTAGGCGGCCATCGCCCGAAAGACAAGCGGCGCGCGGCCGACATGGCGGTGGGTGAACTGAGGCGCGGGTCCGGTTCCAGGTCGTCGCGGATTGACAGGCGCGGGAATCGGCGCAGGCTCGCATGCCATGCCATACGTCCTAAGGTGGGAGGGACACGGCGTCTACCGGAGGTTCTTCGGCGAGGTGACCTCGGCCGAGTTTCGGGAGGCGTACCTCGAGATGACGGGCGACCTGCGCTACGGCGGCATTCGCTACATCGTCTCCGACTACCTCGACGCGACCCCGGGGCCGGGCCTCACGGAGACGTTCGTCGGCCGGGTCGCGCAGCTGGCACGCCTGCAGTACGAGTGCGGCCCGGACATCGTGCACGCGACCGTCGTGTGCGGCGAGGAGATGCTGACGCACGTGGGGTGCTTCGAATCGCTGCCGCTGGCGCCGTATCCGGAAGCGACATTCGCGACGGTGGATGCCGCCCGGCGTTGGATCGCTGCCAATCCGCGGCCTGCGTGGCGCACGGACCTGGCGGCGAAAAGGCGCGGGGGAGCCGCCAACTGAGTGAACCTGATGGACACCAGTCGACGACACCCAGGCCAGCGTCATCCGTGACCAGCAGTTCCAGTGTGCGGCGTCGGGTGACGGGGGCGCTTTGCGTGGTGCTGCTACTGGTTGGGTCGTCCTGGCCGGCAACTGCCGACGACACTCAGCGCCTGGTCGCCATGCTGCTCGTCGCGCGCGGAGCTCCCCGATCCCAATTTCGCCGACTCCGTGGTGCTCGTGATGAATCATCTTGCGGACGGGCCGGTCGGCGTGATCGTCAACCGGCCGACGGCGATGACGGTCGCCGAATTGTTTCCGGACATGGAGCGGCTCGCGAAAATCCGGGACAAGGTGTACTTCGGCGGGCCCGTCGCGTTCGGAACGGTGTGGTTCCTGTTTCGTGCGGCCAAGCCGACCGACCACGCCGTCGAGGCGTTCGACGGCGTATACCTGAGCGCGGATCGGGACCTCCTGCTCAGGCTGCTCGGCCGCGAGAAGCCCATGGAAGGCCTGAGGATCTTCATCGGTCATGCGGGCTGGGCGCCCGGTCAACTCGAGGCGGAGATCGCACGCGGCGACTGGACCCGTCGGCGAGTCGAGTCGGGCGCAGTATTCACGCATGACGACGAGCACCCCTGGCCCGCCTCGCACGAGCCCGAAGTCACTACGTGACGATCCCTATCCAGCGACCGTTCAGGGTAGCGTGACCCAGTCGGCGGCGTACGGCTCGCCCGGTGCTCCGTCCAGGTGCCGGTTGGGCGGAATGTACGCGTGGTGGTGGAACGCGTGGGCAACCCCGTTCGACAGGAACACGGGCGCCGGCCAGACGATAGCCGCGACCAGCCCCGCGAGTACGAGCGTGCCGATGAGGTTGTACAGCTTCATGGCGGACCTCCTCATATCAGGCGGACATCAACGTTAGACAGGCCGCAGGGGGGCCAGTTCAGGGGAGGGGCCGGATGCGCCGGCCGTCCGGGGACGCTACCCTTTACTGGAAAGACGCATCAGTACGATCGATGTCCTGGCGCGGAAGGCCCAAGCCGTGCACGAGGCAGGATCAGCAACGTACGAAAGGGCACACATGACGGAGTCACGAACATGAGCCACAGTCATCTCGATCGGCTGACCGTTCTCGGGGCCGGTGTACTCGGCGGCCAGATCGGCTGGCACAGCGCATTCAAGGGAAAGAACGTCGTGATCTACGACCCGTTCCCGGAGGCGCTGCGCAAGGCCGCGGTCGCACACGACACCTATGCGCAGATCTACGCGGCCGAGCTCGGCGCGAGCCCGGCCGACATCGCGGCGACGCGCGCGCGTCTCACGCTCTCGGGCGACCTCAAGGCCGCGGTCGCCCGGGCCGACTTCGTCATCGAGGCGGTGCCGGAGATCCCGGAGACCAAGACTCGGGTCTATAACGAGATGGCGGGCCTGCTGCCGTCGCACACGCTCGTCGCCACGAACTCCTCGACGCTGCTGGCGCGCGACTTCGCCGAGGCGACGGGACGGCCCGCCAGGTTCTGTGCGCTGCATTTCGCGAACCTGATCTGGAGGCTCAACGTCGCGGAGGTCATGGCGCATCCGGGCACCGCCCGCGAGACGCTGACGGCGGTCACCCACTTCGCGATCGAGATCGGCATGGTGCCGATTCCGGTACAGAAGGAGCAGAACGGTTACGTGCTCAATTCGTGGTTCGTCCCGCTGCTGACGGCAGGGGCCGCACTGGTCGTCAACGGCGTCGCCACGCCGGAAGACGTGGACCGGACCTTCCTCATCGCGAATCGAGGCTGCGCGATGGGGCCATGCGGGATGATCGACATGGTCGGCATGAAGACCGCGTACGACGTGTGCAGTTACTGGGGGGCGGTCAACAACGACGCGCAGATGCTCAAGAACGCCGCATACATCAAGGAACGATTCCTCGACAAGGGCCTGCAGGGAATGCTCGGCGGCGAGGGCTTCTACAGGTATCCGAACCCGGCTTATGCCGCGCCGGACTTCCTCTCGGTGCCGGACGATTCCGTCGTACCGGCGCTGGTGGACCGCGTCATGCCGAAGTGAGCGCACAGGCGAGAAGCCACGAAAATGGATCGAGCGACTTCGTCGCCAGGACGATCCGCGTTCATCGACCAGGCCGAGGCGGGCAGGCAGGCACCTGCCCGGCTCGCCGCCCCGCGAGATCGGCGGCCTAGACTTCGAAACTGTCGCGGGCCGGCCGGTTCGGGTCGTAGTCCTCGTCCTCGAGTTCGACCTTGGCCGACGGCGGCAATTCCGCGATGATCCTCACGAGCATCCGCACGTGCTCGGCCTCTTCGTCGCGCAATTCCTCGAACAGCGCCTTGACGTCCGGGTGCGTCACGTACCCGAGGGCTTCCTCGTAGAACCCGAGGGCCTTCTGCTCGGAGAAGAGCGCGACACGGTACGCCTTCAGCGTGGACATGTTCCACGTCACCTCGCCGAAGTCGGGAGCCTCGACGTCGAAGATGTCGTCGAGCGTGACCTTGGGGGGCTTTTCCCCGAACAGCGCGAGGCGGCGCTCGGCGAGTTGCTCGCAGTGCTTGATCTCGTTCTCGGCCATCGAGCGGAACACCGCACCGGCGTCGTCGACGCCACGGCTGCCGAGTGAATCGGCGAATTCCGTGTACCGCTTCTGCGCCTCGATCTCGATGAGCGAGGCGAGGTCGAGGGCATCCATCAGGGAGAGCTTGGAGAGGTCGAGGCGCGTGGACATGGGGTGCTCCCGGTCATGATCCGGAGGACGCTAGCACCGCGCCAATGACCGGGCAATCCGCATCATGCGTCGGTCTCGCGTGCGCCGTCGGTGCTACGGCCCCCGTCGGGAATGTACCGGTCGACCGGAAGAGCCTTGCCACGGAATGCGGCGCGGGAGACCATCTACGTCACTTTCCGCGCCCATGCGCGGTCCTCGGTGCGAGGTAAGGATGAAGGCCGGAGACAACAGGGCCCTGATGCGGGCGGCCGTCACGGCGGCCCGGGACTGCGCGGAAACGATGGATGGGCAGGCCGCGAGCCTGCTCGAGGCGTTGCCGACCGTGCCGATGGACGCCGAACTGAGGTCGACCGCGGCGACTCTCTGCACGGCATTGACGGATACGGCGGGCCGCGTGTCTTTCGAACTGGCCCTGCTCGCGACCGAAGCGGGAAAGCCCGATGCCGATGCCTCGGACGTCGTGCAGCGTCTGGTCGACCTGGATGCGACGATGATGGATGCGCTGGCCCCCGTGGCCGAACTCGCGGACCGGCTCGAGACGGCCGCCGAGCGCGACGAATCGAACGAACGAGCATTCGTCCTGGTAATCGAGGCAGCCGGCATGCTGCTTCAAGCGCTCGAGAAGGCGCGAGCCGCGACTGCGGCCCTCGGTGCCGCGAAGAATCAGCATTCGAGCGACCGCGCCGACCTGGTGTGATCCGGCTGGGCGCTACTCGAAGTCGGTCTCGCGCCGCCCGCGCACTTTGCGGCGGTTGGTCATGGCCCAGGGACGAGGCAAAGACCCTTTCTCCAGCGAGCGGCGCGGGCCCGCACGCCGGTCGTCGTGATGCAGGTAGCGGCAGGCACAATCCTGCGGCCGATCGCAGGTCGCGAGCGGCAGGCGCGGTGCGTCGGCGGAGAGCAGCCGCACGCCCTTGAGCGCGAGGGCCGCGGGGCAGCCGGGCGATCCCGCGATGATCTCGACGGCGTGGTAGCGCAACTTCGGCTTCGAGGTGGCCAAATGAGTGCTTCCTCGATGCTACTGCGTACACCCTACGCCCGGGTACGCCGGACCGGCAAGGGGTGAGCGCCCTTTCGCGCCGCAAGAGCCTGGCCGGGCGAATCCTGCGCCTGTGAGGCTGCGGTAGCCGCCAACGGTCGATGTAGTATCTGCGGCCTTCGCGGCATCGGTCCGCCAGGAGCTTCGCGTGCATCGACCATTCACCGCCGCCGTTCTCGCCATCCTGACGCTCGCGGCGACGGCGCGGGCGGACACCCCGGCCGACCCTTTCCTCTGGCTCGAGGAGATCGACGGCGCCCGGGCGCTGGAATGGGCCCGTGCCGAGAATGCGCGCTCCCTGGCCGTCCTCGAAGGTGATCCGCGTTTCGCGACGCTGCGCGCCGAGGCGCTCGCGATCCTCACCTCGCCCGCACGCATCCCGACCGGTTCCATACACGCGGGCAAGGTCTACAACTTCTGGCAGGACGAGACGCACGTCCGCGGCCTCTGGCGGCGTGCCGACCTCGCGAGCTACCGCACCGGAGCGCCGCGCTGGGAAACCCTGGTCGACTTCGACGAACTCGCGCGGAACGAAAAGGAGAACTGGGTCGCCGGCCGGTTCCTCTGCCTGTCGCCCGAGTACCGGCACTGCATGGTCGAGATGTCGCGCGGCGGCGGCGACACCTCGGCGTGGCGCGAGTTCGACACGACGGACAAGTCGTTCGTGCGCAATGGATTCGTGATCCCGGAGGCGAAGTCGGACGTCTCCTGGGTCGATGCCGACACGCTCATCGTCGGCACGAACTGGGGCCCCGGCACGCTCACGGACTCCGGCTATCCGCGCGTGGTGAGGACGTGGCGCCGAGGCCAGCCACTCGCCGACGCGGTCACGCTGTTCGAAGGCCGCAAGGAAGACGTCGCGGTCAGTTCGTTCGTCGACCAGGACGGCGCACCGCGGCCGTTCGTGGGACGCCGAGTCTCGTTTTTCGCGACGGAGTACCACTACACGCCGGACCTGCGCGCGCTCACGCGCATGCCATGGCCGCTCGACACCGACCTGGGCGGCGTGCTGGACGGGCGCGCGATCCTCTCGCTGCGCGAGCCATGGACCTATCGTGACCGTACGTACGCCGCCGGATCCGTCGTCGCCTACGAACTCTCGAGTGGCGCGGCCGAACTCGTGCTGGCGCCGACCGCGACGCAGTCGATCGAACACGTCGAGCTCGGCAAGACCGGCCTCGTGGTCAGTTACCTCGACGACGTGTCGGGCCATGCGGCGCGCGTGGCCCGGACGCAGTCCGGGCAGTGGCTCGCATCGCAGATACCGCTGCCGGCGAACGGCGTCATCAAGATCGCCTCGGCCGGAGGCGGCACGGACGACGCGCTCCTGTCGTACGAGAGCCTGACGACCCCGCTGTCGCTCTACTTCGTCACGCCCGACAACCGCGTCGACCGGATCTTCCAGGCGCCGGCCGCGTTCGACGCGTCCGACGTCGTCGTCGAGCAGCGTTTCGCGGTGTCGAAGGACGGCACGCGCATCCCGTACTTCGTCATGGGCAGAAAGTCCGTGCTCGAGCGCGGCCACGCGCCGACGATCCAGTACGGCTACGGCGGGTTCCTCGCGCCGACGCTGCCGCTCTACTACGAGGACCCGGCGCGGCCGCAGTTCGGGGCGCTGGCAGGCAAGCTCTGGGTGTCGCGCGGCGGCGTGCTCGTGCTCTCCAACATCCGCGGCGGCTCGGAGTTCGGCCCGCGCTGGCACGACGCGGGACTGCGTGAGAACCGGCAGAAGGTCTTCGACGACTTCATCGCGATTTCCGAGGACCTCATCCGCACCGGCGTCACGACGCGCAGGCAGCTCGGCGCGATCGGCCGCTCGAACGGCGGGCTGCTGATGGGCGTGCTCGCCAACCAGCGGCCGGACCTCTACGGGGCAATCGTCTGCGGCGTGCCGCTGCTCGACATGCAGCGCTACACCAAGCTCGGCGCCGGGGCGTCGTGGGTCGCCGAGTACGGGGATCCGGAGACCGCGGACTGGAGCTACATGTCGAAGTGGTCCCCCTACCAGAACCTGCGCAAGGGGGTCACCTATCCGCCGATCTTCCTCTACACCTCGACCCGCGACGATCGCGTGCATCCCGGACATGCGCGCAAGGGGGCGGCGAAGCTGAAGGCCCTGGGGCAGGACTACTTCTATTACGAGAACATGGAAGGCGGGCACGGCGGCACGGCGAACCAGAACCAGCTCGCTTACCGCATCGCGCTCGAGTACACGTTCTTCGCGCGCGAACTCATGGGGCCTGCCCCTCGATAGGCGGCTTGCGCTAGGATCACGCCCCGCCATCGGCAATAAGACAACTGCGGGGCTTCGACCATGCGTTACCTGCCTGCGCGCCTGCTTGGCGCCGTCCTGCTTTCCGGCGTCGTGGCGATGCACCCCGTGCCCGCCGAAGCGAAGGAGAAGCCCAAGAGCGAGCTTGGTGCGCTCGAATTCCGCGCCGTGGGCCCGGCGATCAGCGGGCGCGCGACACGCGTAGCCGGCGTGCCCGGCGACCCGCTCACGTACTACGTCGCTTTCGCCCAGGGCGGCATCTGGAAGAGCGAGAACGCGGGTCGCGACTGGAAACCCGTGTTCGACGACCAGCCGACCAATTCGATCGGGTCGCTCGCGATCGCTCCGTCCGACCCGAACGTGATCTATGCCGGCGGCGGCGAGGCAAACATCCGCGGCAACGTCGCGTGGGGAACGGGCATCTTCAAGTCCTCGGACGCCGGCAAGAGCTGGCAACAGGTCTGGAAGACGCGCGGCCAGATCGGCACGATGGCCGTGGATCCGCGCAATCCCGACATCGCGTTCGCAGCGGTGCTGGGCTCGCCGTTCGGCCCGAACAAGGACCGTGGCGTTTACCGCACCACGGACGGCGGCAAGACCTGGAAGCAGGTGCTCTTCAAGGACGACCGGACCGGTGCATCCGACGTCGCGCTCGATCCCAACAACCCGCGCATCGTGTTCGCCGGCCTGTGGCAGACGCAGCGCCAGCCCTGGGTCATGACGAGCGGCGGCCCGGGCAGCGGTCTCTATCGTTCCACGGACGGAGGCGACACCTGGGAGCAGGTCAAGGAGAACGGCCTGCCGGGCGGCGAGTGGGGCAAGGTCGGCGTGCGGGTGGCGCCTTCCAACTCGAATATCGTCTATGCCCTCATCGAGGCGAAAGACGGCGGGCTGTATCGCTCGAGCGACGGTGGCGAGAACTGGGAACTCGCAAGCGACCACCGCTCGCTGCGGCAGCGCGCCTGGTATTACACCTGCCTCACGATCGACCCGACCAACCCCGACATCGTGTGGTTCCCGCAGGTGCCGCTGCTCAGGACGATGGACGGCGGCCGCACGATCGTCTCGGTGGACGCCAAGATCCACGGCGACCACCACGACATCTGGATCGACCCGCGCGATCCAAGGCGCATGATGTCGGGCAACGACGGCGGCATCGGCATCTCGATCGATGGCGGCGCAACCTGGGACTGGCCGGCGATGCCGACACCGCAGTTCTACAACATCGACGTCGACGACCGCTGGCCCTACCACGTCGGCGGCACGATCCAGGACTGGGGCACGGCCAGCGGCCCGGCATTCACCCTGCGCCGCGGTGGCGACGAAGGCGGCAGCGGCCCGAACCTCGGCGACTTCTATGCGGTCGGCGGCGGCGAGGCCGGCGACTTCGTGTACGACCGCGGCGCACCCGGCACGATCTACGCGGGCGAGTATGGCGGGTACATCTCGTATTACCAGGAAGGCAGCGGCAACTTCCGCAACGTCGGCATCTATCCGTACGACGCCTCGGGCACGCCACCCAAGGAGCTGAAGTACCGGTTCCAGTGGACGGCGCCCATCGCGGCGTCGCCGCACGACCCGAAGGTGCTCTACCACGGGGCCAACGTGCTGTTCCGGACGACGGACCGGGGAGCGACGTGGCAGGCGATCAGCCCCGACCTGACTCGCGACGACAAGTCGAAGCAGCAGTGGAGCGGCGGGCCGATCACCGGCGACATCACCGGCGTGGAGACTTACGACACGATCTTCTCGATTGCCGAGTCGCCGGTCACGGCCGGACAGATCTGGGTCGGCACGGACGACGGGCTCGTGCACCTCACGCGCGACGGCGGCAAGTCCTGGACCAACGTCACGCCGAAGAAGTTGCCCGAGTGGGGCACGGTCGAGGCGATCGAGCCTTCGCGCCGCGACGCGGGAACGGCCTACGTCGTGGTGGACGCGCGGCGCCTGAACGACCCGCGGCCCTACCTGTTCCGCACTCGCGACTACGGCGCGAGCTGGGAGCAGCTCGGCAAGGGCCTGCCCGACGACCAGCACCTCTTCGTGGTGCGCGAGGATCCGACCAACGCCGATCTCCTGTACGTGGGAGCGGAGCGCGGCTTGTTCATGTCGCGCGACGGCGGGGCGAGCTTCTTCGACATCCGCAACAACCTGCCGGCGGTCGGCGTCGCGGACATCGAGGTGCGACACGACGACCTCGTCCTCGGCACGCGCCGCGGCATCTGGATCCTCGACGACATCACGGCGCTGCGCGCCTTCGATCCGTCGGTCAAGTCCGAGCCCGTGCACCTGTTCCCGTCGCGCAAGGCGTATCGCGCCCGCCTCGAGGCGCGCTGGGACAGCCTGGTCGACAAGGTGTCGAGCAACGCGCCCTACGGCATGAACGTCACCTACTGGCTGAAGGACGAGCCGCCCAAGGGGCCCGAGGGCACCAAGCCCTCGCCCGACGATCCGAACGAGCTCCGGCTCGAGATCTACGACGCGCAGGGCACGCTGGTTCGTACGCTGAGCTCGGTGCCGAAGCCGGACCGCTACCGCAAGGACGACCCGGACGAGCCCAAGGAGCCGAACAAGCCGGCGCTGACGAAGAAGCAGGGGCTCAACCGCGTGCAGTGGGACCTGCGCGCCGAGGGCGCGAAGCGACCGCCCGACGCGAAGGTCGATGCCGGGGATCCGGAGCAGGGGCCGCTCGTGCTGCCCGGCAAGTACACGCTGAAGCTCAAGTACGCAGGCCAGACTTACACGACCACCGGTGAAGTCGCCGCCGACCCGCGCTCGACCGTCAGCGCGGACGAGCTGCGCGCGAACTACGAGTTTGCTCGGCGAGCAGGTGCCGCGATCGATCGCCTGGAGCATGACATCGAGACCGTGCGCGCCGTGCGCGCGCAGGCAGAGACGATCAGCAAGCTGACCGCGAAGAATGCCGCGGCCACGGGACTGCACACGGCGGCCGATGCCGTCGTGAAGCGCTGCGACGAGATCGAGCGCCGCATGCACAATCCCGACGCGCAGGTCGTGTACGACGTGCTCGCCGGACGCGAGGGCGGCGCGAAGCTCTATTCGCAGCTGTCGAGCCTCTACAGCTCCATCGGCGACTCGGACTATCCGCCGACCCAGGGGCAGAGGGAGCAGCTCGAAGCCAACCTGCAGGCGCTCTCGGCGATCGAGTCGGAACTGCAGGGGATTCGCAGTGGCGAACTCGCGAAGCTCGAGGCGCAGGCGAGCGCGCTCGGCACGCCGCACGTGATCGTGCCGGAAGGAGGTTGAGCGGCGCAGGAGCAAACGCCTTCCGTCTCAACTCCCCGGGGCGTCGGTCGTGCCGAAGATCTCCTTGCCCTGGCCCGTGGACTTCGGCTGGCACGGTCGCCCGTCGTAGCGGGCGATCTCCGCGCACATCGCCTTTGCCTTGAGGAGCGTCAGCGTCCACCACTGCTGCTGCGCGACCTGGTCGGCATTGCGCGTTATCGCGTAGCCGACGAACTGTGGGTCCGCGCTCAGGGCCTGGAAGTCGAAGGTGGTCCGCTGGCCGCGAAATGCCTTGCGGTCGTAGGAGAGCGTGATCCCCTTGAAATCGCGCGGTTCCGGGCCCGCGGCGAATCCCTGCCGGACATAGTCGATCTGCCCCTGCAGGAACAGGAGGTAGGCGTAGTAGTCGGCGACGGCGTCGCGCAGCTTCGCGTCGCCGATCTCGGCGAAGAGTCCCGTGCTGATCAGTTCGTCGTAGACCGAGCGGGGCGGGGCGGCAGCCGGGGCGAGGTCGATCGACTCGAAGGCCTCGCTCATCTTTCGCGTGTCGGCTCCCGTCCAGTCGTCATCGACGAGCCGCTGCATGGCCTCTTCCCGCATGGCGTTCTGTTCCGCGAACATCTGGACGCGCCCGGCGACGTAGTCGATCACCGCCTCGCCTTCGGCATGCAGGCGTTCGATCGCGGCGGCCTTCCGCTTCGAGAGCCCCGCTTCTTCCTTCCAGGTCGTGACCTGGTTGGCGATGAACACGCCGATCACGACGATCAGGAAGTCGATGAAGATCGCCGTCCAGTGCTGCTGCTTCACGTGCTCGATGATGCGGGACAGGATCAAGGGCGCGGCTTCTCGGGTTGCATTGACGGGATCGCGGTGCGTGGGAAGGATAAGGCCGCGGGACGCGGGATGCGACTCATCGTCTCCCTGGCTCAGAACCCGAGCATTGGGGTATGCCGTCGTGGCGACAGTCCTGCGGATTGGCAGGTTGCGCCGTGAACTTGCGCGGACGTCAGCAGCCGTCGAGGACCGTCGCGAAGCGATCCTGCCCGGTCGGGCATGAGCCAGGCCGTACTTGCGGGCGCGACGGGACAAGGGGCAGGTGGGACGCAACCCGCCATGTCAGTGTGAATCGGGAAAGAGGCGCAGGCAGTTGACCGCTATCGCGTTACTCACGTTGACCGCTGCCGCGTTACTCACGTTGACCGCTATCGCGTTACTGACGTTTCCGCGGAAACGTGGCAATGGCGGAGTTCCGCCACTTTTCCTCCCGCGCCGCAAAACGCGATCAGGTTGCCGAACCGGCCGGCAACCACCAC
>VEPJ01000199.1 GCA_012026925.1 Gammaproteobacteria bacterium
GGTGCAGGACCGAGAGCAGCAGCGCGAGCCGGCTCGACTCGAACCCGACGGCGACGCGGCGCGGCGACATCCCCTGCGCCTCGTCGAGCAGCGCCTGCACCTCCACCAGCAGCGGCCGGCTCCCCTCGCGTGCGACGGTGACGACGCTGCCGGGTACGGGCATCTCGTGCCGGGACAGGAAGATCGCGGACGGGTTGCGGACTTCCTTAAGCCCCTGGTCCGCCATGGCGAAGACGCCGATCTCGTTGGCGGCGCCGTACCGGTTCTTCACCGCCCGCACGACCCGGAACCTGCTTCCCGGGTCGCTCTCGAAATAGAGCACCGTATCCACCATGTGCTCGAGGATGCGCGGTCCGGCGATCTGCCCCTCCTTGGTCACGTGCCCGATGATGAGCACGACCGTGCCGGTCTCCTTCGCGAACCGGACGAGCCGAGCCGCGGACTCGCGCACCTGGACCGCCGAGCCGGGCGACGACTCCGACAACTCGGTGTGCATCGTCTGGATCGAATCCACGACGAGCACGCGGGCGCGCGTTGCAAGCGCCTCTTCGATCACGCTCTCGACGCGCGTCTCCGCGAGCAGCTGCAGCGTCCCGGACTCGAGGCCGAGCCGCCGCGCACGCAGCGCGACCTGCCGGACGGATTCCTCCCCCGAGGCGTAAAGGACGGGCTGCTCGCGGCTCAGCGCATCGGCCGCCTGCAGCAGCAGCGTGGACTTGCCGATCCCCGGGTCGCCGCCAAGCAGGATCACCGCCCCCGCCACGAGCCCGCCGCCCAGGACCCGGTCCAGTTCGCCGATGCCCGACGCGGCCCTGGGCTCGGAATCGTCCGTGACCTGCGTCACTGTCCGGCTGGCGGCGGGCCCGGCGCCTGGGCGTCGGGCGGCGACCGGTGGCGCCGACGAGGCGGCGAGCTCCAGCGTGTTCCACGCCTGGCAGGCCGGGCACTGCCCCTGCCACTGGGGCGTGCGCGCCCCGCAGGAACCGCACACGTAGCTCACCTTGGGCCGTGCCATGATTTCACCCGCCGCCCGGGGGAACGGACCCGGGCCGGCGATGCTAGCACGCGCCGGCAGCCGCCTCGGATATGTGACGGTCGCTGCAATTCGGGGCCGGGCGGGCCCGTATACTTTCCGTCAAATCATGCGCGCACCGGCCGACGAAACCACTGTCCTGCGCAAGCCCGGCGGCCCCCTGCGGCCGACGGCGGGCCAGCGCGCCGTGCCCGACAAGCTCGGCCGGTACAGGATCCTGCACGAGCTCGGCAAAGGCGCAATGGGCGTGGTCTACCGTGCCCGCGACCCGATGATCAACCGCGAGGTGGCGCTGAAGGCGATTCCGCTGGCGGCGGAGTTCGAGGGGGACGAGCTCGAGGAGGCGCGCGCGAAGTTCTTCCGCGAGGCCGAGATGGCGGGACGGCTCAGCCACCCTCACATCGTCACGATCTACGACGCGGGAGAGTACGAGGGCACGGCCTACATCGCCATGGAGCTGCTGCGCGGCCGCCACCTCGTCGAGCACACGAACGCGGAGCACCTGCTGCCCACCCGGGTCGCACTCGAGCTCGTCGCGCGGCTCGCCGAGGCGCTGCATTACGCTCACCAGCAGCATGTCGTGCATCGCGACATCAAGCCGGCCAACGTGATGTTCGACGCCTCGAGCGGCGAACTGAAGATCACCGACTTCGGCATCGCGCGCCTGACCGACACCGGCCGCACCCGGACCGGCGTCGTGCTCGGCACGCCCTCCTTCATGTCGCCCGAGCAGCTGCAGGGACGCACCGTCACCGGCAGCTCCGACCTGTTCTCCCTGGCGATCACGGCGTTCCAGCTGCTCACCGGGCAGCTGCCGTTCCGCGGCGACTCGATGCCGGCGCTGATGCTCAAGATCGCGCACGAACCGCACCCGCGCATCCGCACGCTGCGCCCGGACCTGCCCGCGCGGCTCGACGAGTTCTTCGACCTGGCGCTCGCCAAGGACCCTGCGCAGCGCCTCAAGAACGGCGCGGTATTCGCGCGCTGGATCCGGGACGCGATCCCGGAAGCCGGGGACTGAGCGTGCTGCACAAGGGCAAGTTCCGCTGTGTCGGGATGAGCGACACGGGTCGCATCCGCGAGCACAACGAGGACACCATCGGCACCGACGCCGACATCGGGCTCGTCGTCCTCGCGGACGGGATGGGCGGCTACAAGGCCGGCGAGGTGGCGAGCGGCATCGCAGTGCGCACCGTGATGAGCCTGGTGAAGGACGCCGTGGAGCGCGAGGACCTTTCGATCCGCGACCTCGAGAGCGGCATGAGTCGCCCCGGCATCCTGCTCCGCGACGCCATCCAGCGCGCCAACAAGATCATCTACCAGACCGCCCGCACGCAGGCGAATTGCGAGGGCATGGGCACGACAGTCGTGGCCGGGCTCTTCTTCGACGACAAGCTGACGGTGGCCCACGTGGGCGACTCGCGGCTGTACCTGGATCGCGGCGGCGAGTTCCGCCAGGTCACGCAGGACCACTCGCTGCTGCAGGAACTCGTCTCGCGGGGCTTCTACACGCCCGAGGAGGCGCAGCGGGCCGCTGCCAAGAATTACGTGACGCGGGCGCTCGGCGTCGAGCCGACGGTGGAAGTCGATGTGACGGAGATCCCAGTCTCGAAGGACGACCTCTTCCTGCTCTGCTCGGACGGCCTGTCCGACATGGTCGAGGAC
>VEPJ01000159.1 GCA_012026925.1 Gammaproteobacteria bacterium
GTCGTGCTCGGCGCGTTTTTCGGTGTCTCGCCGAGCCACGTGCACTACGCGCGCATCGCGCGCGCCGGCGGGGCGGGACACGAATTCCTGGCTACGGCCGGGTCGCACACTTTCGCGGTCGGCGGGCGGGCTGCGGAGGCGCCGACGGACTTCCGTGCGTTCTTCGGCCTCGGTCTCGAGCACGTGCTTTCGGGTGTCGATCACCTCGCGTTCCTCGCGGCACTCATCCTGCTGGCAGGCGGATTCGGGCGAGCGATCTGGGCGGCGACGGGCTTCACGCTCGGGCATTCGCTCACGCTCGGGCTCGTGGCCGTCGGGTGGTTGAGCCCGAACACGCGCGCGATCGAGGCGCTGATCGGTTTCACGGTGGCGTTCGCGGCGGGCGAAGCCTTTGCTACGCGCGCCGGGAAGAGTTCACGTCTCGGCTGGGCGACCCTGGCGCTCGTGGCGGCCGTGCCCGTGGTCGCCAGGGCGGCAGGGCTCTCCGTCTTGCCGTGGGCTGTCGTACTGGGCACGGCTGCCTTCGCGCTTTGCGCGGGAGGGCTCGGAGGCGAGACGTCGCGCCGACTCGCACCGTTGCTGGCTGCGGCGTTCGGCCTGGCGCACGGCGCCGCCTTCGCCGGCGCACTGATCGAACTCGACATCCCGCGCGGCCGGCTGCTCACGGCCCTGCTCGGATTCAATCTCGGGGTCGAGGCGGCGCAGATCCTTGCGCTGGCCGTGGTCGCCTCGATCGCGCTCGCGGCGTCGCGGCTGCCCGGGTCGGCGCGGGCGCGATCGCTGGACTACGCGGCCGCCGCGCTGTTCGCCGTCGGCGTTTACTGGTACGTGGGGCGATCGATCGCGTTCGCGTAGGGCCGGCCAGGAACGATGCGGTCGGGACGGCACTGGACAACGTCCGCGCTCCGATCCAGTCTGCGGGCCAGGCGGTCTTGGGTGATCGGAGGAAGACGATGCGAATCGATCGGCGGTTCATGCTCGGTGGTGCGGCGGCGCTGGCACTGGCTCTTGGCGCTGCGGACCAGGCCGCCGTGGCGCGGGACGACTCGGGAAGTGCGAAAGTCGTGGCCGCGATCAAGGCGGACAAGCAGGCCTCGATCGAGCGTCTGCGCGCGTGGATCGCGCTGCCGACCATCGCCAACATGGGCATGAACGTCCCGCAGGGTGCGGAGTACATGCGGCAGCTCGCGCTCGATGCGGGGTTCCAGAAGGCGCGCATCGTCGAGACCGGTGGTGTGCCGGGTGTGTTCGCCACGCTCGACGCGGGAGCAAAGGACACGCTGGCGATCTATTTCATGTACGACGTCAAGCACTTCGATCCGGCCGAGTGGTCGTCGCCTCCGCTCGAGGGGAAGCTCGTCGAGCGTCCCGGAGAGGGTACGGTGCTCGTCGGCCGCGGAGCCGTGAACCAGAAGGGGCCGGAGATGGCTTTCCTGACGGCTTTGCAAGGGTTCCAGACGGCCGGGGTCAGGCTTCCGGTGAACCTCGTCCTTGTGGCCGAGGGCGAGGAAGAAATCGGCTCGACCAATTTCCCGAAGATGCTGGCTGATCCGGAAGTCGCGGCCGCGGTCAAGCGCTCGGTCGGCGTCGTCATGCCTTCAACGGGCCAGTCGAAGGATGGCTCCGTCTCGGTCGATCTCGGCGCGAAGGGCGTCGTCGAACTGCAGCTGGTGTCGAGCGGCGAGCACTGGGGCCGCGGCCCGGCCAAGGACATTCACTCGAGCCTCGCGGCCAACGTGGACAGCCCGGCCTGGCGCCTGGTGAAGGCGCTCAACACGCTCGTAGCCGACGACGGACACACGCCGGCCATCGACGGCTGGTTCGACAACGTCCGCCCGCTGACCGCGCGTGAAAAGCAGCTGATCGCCGCTGAACTGCCGAAGGACGAGGAGAGCGTCAAGAAGCAGCTCGGGATCAAGCATTGGATCAACGACGAGGACTTCCTGGCGAGCGCGTACCGGCTGGCGTCGCAGCCGACCGTGAACATAGAGGGTCTCGTGGCCGGCTACACGGGGCCGGGGGGCAAGACGGTCCTTCCGGGTCGCGCCGAGGCCAAGCTGGATCTGCGCCTCGTGCCGAACATGACCAAGGAGGAGGCGGTCGAGAAACTCAAGGCGCATCTCGCGAAGCGCGGCTTCGGCGACATCGAGGTCATCGTGAGCGGTGGCTACAGCCCCACCGCGTCGCCCGAAGACAGCGTCATCGTGCGGGCCGCCGCAGCGACACTCGAGAAGGCCGGGATCGAATTCACGCTGTTCCCGCGTCGTGCAGGCAGCTGGCCGGGCGTGGTGTTCACGGGACCGCCGCTCAACATGGCAGCGGGTCATTTCGGGGTCGGCCGCGGTGGTGGTGCGCACGCGCCCGACGAGTGGCTGCTGATCGTGAGCAGCAATCCAAAGGTCGCCGGCTATGAGCAGCAGGCGGTGATGTACGCGGACTACCTGTACGAGGTCGCGCGACTGGCGCGTCCACGCTGAACGGCGGTCGCACGACCGCGGACTGCTAGAAGCTCAGCGACGGCGATCGCTCGCCCGGTGCTACCCACGTCTGCGTCGGACGATAGGCGACGACGAGCACCCGTTGCATCCCTGCCGGAAACTGGATCGATAGCGAACGCAGCGTGTGCGACGCCATCGCCTCCGCGCGGACCTCAACGAGGCCGCCGTGTGCGCCGGCGGGATCCACGGACTCCTGCATGACGCGCTCGCGTATCAACGCCTGCGCCGCAGCGGGATCGGGCCAGGCCCAGTGGGTGAGCGTCAACGGCCGCCCGTCCTCGCCGTAGAGGCGAGTTCCTCGCTCGACCAGCGCCTGCGCCCGCAGCAGCTCCTGCAGGAACCGTGCGGGCTCCATCGTTGAATACTCGAGCAGGAAGGGGCCGAATCCCTTCGCGGGCGCGAGCATGCGGAACAGCAGGTCCGGATACGTGACGTGGAGAGTCACCGTCAGGTGACTCTCGTCACGCAGCACGATCGTCGCCCGGTTGTCCGAGAGCTCATGCGCGGGAGTCGCAGTCGCAATGAGCGCCAGCGGGGCGACGGTCAGGGCAAGTCGACGCAACGTCGTGAGCATCGTCTTCAGCGGCAATAAGCGATCTCCGGTTGCGTCGCGGCGCCGCTCGAGCCCACGAACTGGAAATTCCAGCATGCCGTCTTGCCCGCATTGCGGGGTTGAGCGAGCAGGCTCGCGAGCGCGGCGCCCGTCACGGGCTTGTAACGGATGCGATACGTGCCCGGCGGGTTGGAGTAGCTGTCGCTGCCCGACTCGGTCGTGACGAACGACGTCGCGGAAGTGAATTGCAGCACGCGGTAGCCGTCGGCGGCGTCCGTCGTAAGCGTCATTCCGGACACGTTGAAGGGCGTGACCGGCGGTTGCCGGATCGGGCTGAACTTGCTGCCCTGGTTCGCGAGGTCCGGGCTCGGAGTCCCGACCAGGCAGGAGAGCACGTAGGGGCTCAAGTCCGTCAGGTGGTAGCTGTATCCCGACGGAGCATTCACGACGGCGGACGTATTCCCGCCGCAGATCGAATCCCGGGTCGCGGTCGTGCCGTCCGCGTTGCGATAGCCGAAGATGGCGAAGCCGTCGAGCGCCCAACCCACGGGATGCGTGTCCCAGTAGCCCGCCGATTGCTCGGCCATGAGGCAAACCGGCGCCGCGTGATAGTGGTAGTCGTCCGCGCGCCCTGCATGGCCGTTGCAGATGTCGAGCTCGCCGAGCACCTTGGTGTCGCCGTTCTGGCAGCCGCCCTGCTTGCAGGGATTGAAGATCGGCACGCCATTGACAGCCACGCCGACGGGGCCGTCCACCACGGAAGTGGGCGCCGCTGCGATTGACGGTGCGAGCGGGATCTTCCAGGCATTGGCCCCGCGGAAGTTCTGCAGGATCGGCACCTGCAGGTTCGTGCCGCGGATGCCGTCCATCATCGCGTGCGACGCGATGCCGTAGGAATTGACGTAGGCAAACGTCGCGTCGCAGTTCACGGAGGCGCCGCCCGACTTCGAGCCGGCCAGCGACACGCGGATCGTCACGCACGCGGCGCTCGAGCCCGTAGGGTTCGTCCGCGTGTAATTGACGCCCAGCGATGCCGACCCGATCGTCAAGGGTGCGATCGCGTCGGCGAGCACCTTGCCGGTGACCTGCGAAGGCGATGCCGGGAGCGTGGGGGCGCCGGACAGAGCGTACAGCGTGTACGTGTACGTCTTGGCGCCCGGTCCCTGGGAGCAGGGCGGGTCGTACTCGGCAGTCGGGCTGTCGCTGCCGACGCCGACGGTGCCCACGCCGAAGGCGTCCCTGGGCAGGCTGCTCGTGCCCGACGGTATTCCGTACACGACCCAGTTCCACCTCGTCGTGCCGTCGCCCGGCAGCGTGGTCATCAGCAGCGCGAACTCGCGCGTCCCTGCGGGCGCGCCTGACCAGGCGAGCGGAAGTGTCGAGCCCCGGCCGTCGCACGTGTATTCGGCCGACAGCGCGCCGCCGGACGGAACGGCGGAGCTCGTCAGCGTGAACGAACTGCTCGATCCCGGTGTGGCGGGTGTCCCCGGCACCGTGACTTTGCAGAGCAGCGTGTTGTCGGCCTGAAGGTCCGAGGTCCAGATCAGCTTCGCAGCCGGACTCCACGTGATGTCGTAGTAGCCGTCCTTTACGCCGACTGCCGCGGCGGTGTACTCCGTGGCGTTCTCCCAGCCGCTCGTGTCGTAGCCGCTCGCCATCCAGCCGGTCGGTTCCGGCGTGATGCTGAACCCGCACGTCGCGATGGGGTCGGTATCCCTGGCGCAGGCCTTGTTCAGCGGCGCCTTGTTGATCACCTTGCATTTCCAAGAGGAGGACGAGACCGCGACCACGTTGCCGGTGCCGGTGTCGGTGACCTGCGCGATGAATCCTCCGTCACCGATCTGTTGCTGCGGCGTGCCGATGTACTCGAGACCGCTGTCGTCCTGCTTGTAGTCCTTCAGGATGAGGTTCAGGTCGAACGGTGGCGTCGCGTCGAACGTGAAGGTTTCCGAGTTGAAGGACCGTTCCGTCGTGATCGGCACCGAGTCTTCGGCCACCTTGGTGCTGCCGACGTACGCCGCGAACCAGTTGTCCGCCCAGGCCTCAACCTTGTAGCGGATGCTGCCCGCGGTTGGATTCGTGGGCGTGCCCGGGCTGGGTGTTACCGGCGTCGCAGGCGGCGCCGGCGCGGTCGTGGTGTTGCCGGTACCGGCGGAGGACGCGGGCGGCACGCTGCTGGACGCAGATCCGCCCCCGCCACCACAGGACGCCATTGCGCACGCGAGAGCCAGCGCGACGAGGTGCGTTCCCCTGGGCTTCATGCCGTCCTGAGCCTCACTTGAAGAACGAGTTGGTGACGCTGTCGCTCGTGTAGCTCGCGAGGTCCGCGGAGGTCTCCGGCACCTCGGCCGCATACAGGAAGTACTTGGCGCCGCCGGAGTAATCCACCGTCGTGCCGTCGGAGTATGTGACCGTCATGTATTTCTTCCGCAGAGCGGCCAGTGACGTCTTCTGCGCGTCGGTCAGGTACGTGCCGCCCACGTTGCGGTACACGCGTTGGAACGTCGTCGCGTACTGGTAGTTGTTCGCACCGTCCAGTTCTCCATAGACGGCCGAATACTGGTCAACCGTGGCCTTGACCTGGCTCAGGGTCGCGGCCGAGGGCTCCGTGGAGGTGATCAGGCTGCGGAGGGCCTCGGAGATCTTCGTCCGCGCCAGCACGATGTTGGATTCCGCGTTGCCGTACAGGCTGGCCTTCTGGCTGGTGGTGAGCGCGTTGATGAGCGCGGCCCCGTCCGCCGAGATGTAGCCGAGCGAGCTGTCCACCAGCGCCTTGCCGACCGTGGCCGTCATCGTCTCATCGATGCTGTAGTCGGCGTGCCCGACCGCCGGCGCGTCCTTGATGTAGAACGAACCGAAGTAGGTGCCGTGCCGCTCCGGGCAGAAGTACACGTCGGAGGTTACCGAGCCCGCGTACCAGGAATAGAGGTCCCCGGCGTAGGTCATCATCGCGACGACTTCGTCGTTCGTCAGGCCCTGCGTCTTCGCTCGCACGTCCTCTTCCGACTTGGCGGGCCAGGACTTGTAGCCCTTGCCGGCCATCGCGCCGAGGTAGGCCTTCTGGTCGGCCGTCAGCGAGCGATAGATGTTGGCGTACACCACGGCCCGTTCGTAGCTCAGCTGCCCATCGATCAGGTACAGCTCGCGGGATGCGGCTTTCACCGCGTCGAGGCTGAGGCCGCTCGTGCCGGCCGGCACGTTGCCGTCCATGAGGCGCCGGAACGCCTTCATGAGCGGATAGCGCTTCCACGCGTACAGGTTGATGCCGCTCACCTGGTTCTTCGCCAGGCTCTTCAGCATCGTGATCTGCGCGTCGCTCAGCGTGTAGAGCACGTTGCACGAGACGCGGGTGAGGAAGCTGGTGTTGTGCCCCATGTCGTCCGCGTCGTTGTCGCGCAGGTACTGGAAGCCCCAGTAGTCCGCGACCTTGCCCGGCGGGAAGAACGACTGGGCGCCGAGGTTGCCGGTCATCATCCCGAATCCGGAGAACGCGAGCGTCGTGCTCTGCGCGCCGTCGGAGACGGCCTGGTCGATGTTGAACGGCGCCGGCCGGGCCGAAGTGATCGTCGCCGTCGCGGTGCCGGTCGCCGACACTCCGGCGGAGTTGGTCACCTTTGCGGTCAGCGTGACGACGCCGCTCGGTCCCGCCGTAAAGGCGATGCTGTCGGAATTCGCTCCCACCATGATGGAGCCGTTCGTGACGGTCCACACGTACGTGGCCCCGGACTGGCTCGTCACGGAGGCCGCGTAACCGGCTTGACCGGAGGTCACGGTCGCTGGTGCCGTGATCGTCGCGGTCGGTCCGGTCGTCGTGCCGCCGCTGCCGCCGCCGGTTCCGGATCCGCTCGAGCCCGTGTCCGAACTGGTTCCGCCGCCGCCTCCGCCGCATGCCGCGAGCATGGTCGCGAGCATCGGCAGCAGGCCCCATCGAATCGCTCTGGTTGTCATGGTCGCTCCTGTCTTCCGCCGACACCCTAGCCCTCTTCGGCCCGGGATTGAATTACAGAAGTGTCATGCGCAATAACGCGACGGAAGTCCGCGAAAGGTGTTCAATGCAGGCCGTGAAACTGCTCGCGAGGCCGGTGTGGCGGACCGTTCGATGAGTGTGCTGCTGGTCGAAGACGAGGCGAAGATCGCCGCCTTCGTGCGCGCCGGTCTCACCGAGCGAGGCTTCGAAGTCGAGATCTGCAGCGACGGAAACTCGGGCTACGAGCGGGCCGCCGCGGGCGGGCACGACGTGATCCTGCTCGACATCCTGCTGACGAGACGCGACGGGCTGTCGGTTCTGAACAGCCTGAGGGCGGCGGGCATCTCGACCCCGGTCATCCTTCTGACCGCGCGCAACGAACTCGGCGACCGCGTCGAGGGACTCAACCTGGGCGCGGACGACTACATCGCCAAGCCTTTCTACGTCGAGGAACTCTCCGCGCGCATCCAGGCGCTGCTGCGCCGGCTCTCCGGCGATCGGAACAGCCGTCTGCAGGTTGGTCCCCTCGTGCTCGACCGGTTCGAACGGCAGGTCACTTGCAGGGGCCACGCCATCGAGCTCACGTCGCGCGAGTTCAACCTGCTCGAGTACCTGATGCGATCGGCCGGGCGCGTGCTCACGCGCAAGCAGATCCTCGAGCACGTGTGGGGCTACGACTTCGACCCGAGCACGAACCTCGTGGACGTGTGCATCCAGCGCATCCGCCGCAAGATCGAATTCATCGAGCCGGCGGGTGACTCGGGCTCGCCCATCGAGTCGGTGCGCGGAGTCGGCTATCGTTTCCGGGAGACAGCGTGAAACACCCGGTCCGTTCGTTCCGGCTGCGGATGTTCGTGGTCACCACGCTGACCGTGGCGTCCGTGCTCGCGTGCGTCGCCCTGGTCAGCGGCTACATTTTCTACGCTTACGAAATCCGGCGCCTCGACGTCCGTCTGTGCGCGGAGGGCTGGCGTCTCGCCCAGCGGCCGCCTCGCGCAGACGAGGTCGAACGGTTCGCCCGCGACGTCGCAGGCAAGCTGCGCCTGCAGTCCACGGATCAGCTGCTCCTCGAGCGGCGCGACGGCGGTGCCGGTGGCGCAGTGGTCTTCGGGCACTGGCCGCAGGATGTTGCCCTCCAGCAGCTCGCGTGGTCGGACGCGCCCGCGCGCAGTGCCCCAGTCGCGCCACCGGGTGGGCCACCGCCGCGACCCTCGAGCAAGAGCGGCGCGAACGAGGCCTGCCTCATAGCGTCGTTCGATGTTGGGGGTTCGACCTGGCGCGTGGTGCGAGTGCAGGGACCGGACGGCGAGGGCGTCGTCGCGGCGAGCGTCGCCGCCATCCGCGCCGAGTTGTGGGCAGCGCTGCAGCGAATCGCCCTGATTGCAGCGCCGATCGCCCTGCTGCTCACCGCACTGGGGGCGTGGCTGCTCTCGGGCCTGGCCCTCCGGCCCGTCGACCGCCTGCGCGATGCGATGAAGTCCGTGCACGAGCGGGCGCTCGACCAGAGGCTGTCGATGGAGCACGAGGATCGCGAGTTCCGCGAGCTGATCGCGTCCTACAACCAGATGCTCGAGCGGCTCGAGGCGAGCTTCAACCAGGCCTCGCGCTTTTCCGCCGATGCGGCGCACGAACTCAAGACTCCGCTCACGATCCTGCGCGGGCAGATCGAGCGCGCGATCCCGAAGGCGCGGGACGCGGGACTGCAGCAGGACCTCGCCGACGTGCTCGACGAGGTCGGCAGGCTCGCGTCCATCTCCCGCAAGCTGCTGCTCCTCTCGCAGGCCGATGCGGGCAGGCTCGCGCTGCTGCGTACGGAGGTGGACCTGGGCGAAATGCTGAACGAGCGCATCGCCGACGCGCAGATGCTCGATCTGGACGCAACCCTCGCTGCGGACGTTGGGCCCGGGCTCAGGCTACAGGCAGACGAGCAGCTGCTGGGGCAGGTCCTGAACAACGTGCTCGGCAACGCGATTCGTTATACGCCGCCGGGCGGACGCATCGACATCCGTGCGAGGTCGACGCCGGCCAGCGTCGAGGTATTCTTCGCGAATACCGTGCGCGGGCTGTCGCCGGGCGAGCGCGCGCGCTTCTTCGAGCGTTTCTACCGGGGCGACGCGGCCCGGAATCGCCGCGTGGATGGCCACGGGCTGGGGCTCAGCCTGTCGCGGGTCATTGCGCGGGCCCACGGCGGCGACCTGACGCTGGAACCGAGCGGCGAGAGCGAGGTCGTGCTGAAGTTGACGTTGCCGCGGGCGGGTTCAAACACGACTTGAATCCGTTGGCAAATGACAAAGCTGTCATGGATTCGCGGCGCCCGGCGCTCTAGGATCGCCGGCGAAGAATGAGAACGATCCTTTCCCAAGACGAACGCTCGGCGCCATTCGTCCTCCGACCGAGTTCCGCGCGTTGGCTGCCACTGCTCGCGGCCAGCCTGCTCGCCGCCTGCGGTGGAGGAGGCGGCAGTTCCGGCAGCGGGTCAAGCGCGGGCCCGACGGTTTCGGTACCGGGTGCCGTGACCGGACTCACCGCAGCCGCGGGCGACGCGAGCGCCAGTCTGTCGTTCTCGGCGCCGGCGTCGAACGGCGGCGCCGCGATTACCGGCTACAGCGCGAGTTGCACGGCCGGCGGTTCGTCGCGGGCAGCGACCGGTGCGAGCAGCCCGATCGCCGTGACCGGCCTCGCCAACCGCACGACCTACACCTGCACGGTCGCGGCGAGCAATTCCGCCGGAACCGGAGCAACCGCGAGCGTCAACGTGACTCCGGCCGCGGCGGTGGCGACAGGCTCGTTCAAGGGCAACATCGTCCTCGGCAGCCCTACCGGTACGTCGGTCAAGGCCAACGTCTTCTCCCCGGACCAGTCCGGGACCGTGTGGATCAGCTACGGTACCGCTCCCGGCGCCTACGATCGGCAGACGGCGAGCGCCACGCTCGCCGCTGGCACGCCGCTCGAGATTCCGCTCACGGGCCTGGGCGCGAACGCTCAGTACTACTACCGGCTCCTCTTCCAGCCTGCCGGTGAGGGCCAGGCCGGCGCGACCGAGGAGTCCTCGTTCCACACGGCCAGGCCGGCCGGCAGCGCCTTCACCTTCACGATCCAGGGCGACTCGCACCCCGAGCGCGCCAATTCCCAGTTCAACGCCGACCTCTACGTCCGTACGTTGCTCACGGCGGCGGCCGACAAGCCGGACTTCCACATCGCGAGCGGCGACGACTTCAGCGTGGACACGCTCGATCCGGCCACGATCAATACCACGCAGGTCACCGGGCGTTACACGCTGCAGCGCCCGTACCTCGGGCTGATCGGCAAGGCGGCGCCCGTGTACCTCGTGAATGGCAACCACGAGCAGGCGGCGCGCTACCTGCTCGACGGAACACCGAACAACGTCGCGGTCTGGGCCCAGAACGCACGCAATTCGCACTATCCGCAGCCCGCGCCCGACGGCTTCTATACGGGGAACACCGAGCAGGTGCCGTACGTCGGCCTGCTGCGGAACTACTACGCGTGGAACTGGGGCGATGCGCTGTTCGTCGTCATCGACCCCTACTGGTCGTCGCCCGTCGCCGTGGACAACGTGTTCGGCGGATCGGACAAGCGCGCGCTGATGTGGGACGTCACGCATGGCGACGCCCAGTACCAGTGGCTCAAGACGACGCTCGAGCAGAGCAAGGCGAAGTACAAGTTCGTGTTCGCGCACCACGTGATGGGCACGGGCCGAGGCGGCATAGAGCTGGCGCGCCTGTGGGAATGGGGCGGCGAGAACAGCAAGGGCGTCAGCGAGTTCGCCGCGCTGCGGCCGACGTGGTCGAGCCCGATCCACCAGCTCATGGCGGCTAACAAGGTATCGATCTTCTTCCAGGGACACGACCACGTCTGGGTCCACCAGCAGCTCGACGGGGTCACGTACCAGACGTTGTCGGAGCCGGCCGACCCGAACTACTCGCTCTTCAACGCAGACGCATACACGTCGGGCGACAAGTTCCCGAACACCGGATATACCCGGGTCCGGGTGTCACCGACCGGCGTGACCGTCGATTACGTACGCACGTACCTGCCGAAGGACGAGGGGCCCGGCAAGTCGAGCGGCTCAGTCGCCTTCAGTTACACGATCCAGTAGCGATCGAGTGACCGGCTGCCGGGGAACCATGCAACGCCTTGCCCGATTCGCGGTCATGCTGACGACTATCGCTACCCTCCTGGCCTGCGGGGGCGGGGGCGGAGGAAGCGGCGCATCAGTGACCGGTCCGGCGGCGACTGTGCCGGGAGTGCCGACCAGCCTCGTCGCGACGCCGGGCGACGGCAGCGCCACCCTCGTCTTTGCAGCTCCTGCTTCGAACGGCGGCTCGGTGATCACCGGCTACGCGGCGAACTGCACGGCCGGTACGGCGGCTCGTGGGGCAAATGGTGCCGCGAGCCCGATCGTCGTGACAGGGCTCGTCAACGGCACGGCCTATACCTGCACGCTCGCGGCGATCAACTCCGTCGGCACGGGCGCCACGGCAAGCGTCGCAGTGACCCCGGTTGCGCCGGTCGCTGGCGGGTCCTTCCGCGGCACGGTCCTGCTCGGCAGTCCGACGACGAATTCGATCAGGATCAACGTGCTCGCTCCGGACCAGTCGGGGACGGCGTGGGTGAGCTACGGCACGTCATCGGGCGTTTACGAGAAGCAATCGGTTACGAGCGCCGTCGTCGCGGCGAAGCCGGCCGAACTCGCGCTCGACGGCCTCGCCGCCAACACGAAGTACTACTACCGGCTGAATTTCCAGGGAGCGGGCGAGGCCCGCGCGAGCGTTACCGAGGAGCATGCATTCGAGACGGCCCGGCCCGCAGGAGCCACGTTCACGTTCACAGTCCAGGCGGACTCCCACCTCGACGAGAATTCCGACCTGGATCTCTACCGCCGGACGCTGTCCAACGTGCTCGCCGACGCGCCCGACTTCCACGTGGACCTCGGCGACACGTTCATGACCGAGAAACACTCGGAGCCGCTGACGGCGACGCTCAGGACCGCGCCCGATGCTGCCACTGTGAATGCCCGCTACGCATACGAGCGCGGCAACTTCGGGCTCATCAGCCACTCGGTGCCGGTGTTCCTCGTGAACGGAAACCACGACTCCGAGGTCGGCTGGCTCAATGACGGCACGGCCCAGAACATCGCCATCTGGGCGACGACCGCGCGGCAGCAGTATTTCGCAAATCCGGTGCCTGGCACCTTTTACGGCGGTGACTCCGTCGAGGAGCCGTACGTCGGCCGGCGCGCATCGTGGTACTCCTGGCGCTGGGGGGACGCGCTGTTCGTCGTGCTCGACCCGTACTGGAGCTCGAAGAAAATCGCGAACGGGGATGCGTGGAGCCTGACGCTCGGAGAGCGGCAGTACCGCTGGCTCGCCGACACGCTCGCGTCGAGCACTGCCAGGTTCAAGTTCGTCTTCGTACACAACCTCGTCGGGGGGCTGGACGGCCAGACGCGCGGCGGCATCGAGGCCGCGCCGTTCTTCGAGTGGGGCGGCAAGAGTGCCGACGGCACCTATGCATTCGATGTGAAGCGGCCCGGCTGGACGCTGCCGATTCACCCGCTGCTCGTGCGCAACCACGTGACGGCCGTGTTCCACGGTCACGACCACCTCTACGCCCGGCAGGAACTCGACGGCGTCGTGTACCAGGAGGTGCCGCAGCCGAGCGCGAGGAACACCTCGAGCGGACCGACGCTTGCGGCCGAATACCACTATGCGTCCGGCACGATCCTGAGCAGCTCCGGGCACCTGCGCGTCACGGTCTCGCCGACGGCGGTCGAAGCGCGGTACGTGAGGGCGTGGCTGCCAGCCAGCGAGACGACCCAGCGCCGCAACGGTGAAATCGCAGACTCCTGGTCTGTCGCTGCGACCGGCAACTGAGCCGGCTCGCCATCCGGTCACTTCCCACTCGACAATCACTGCCGGTGCGCCTTAAATCGCACCATGCGGCCCTGGCCGCGCAGGGTAGTCTTGTCATGCGAATCCTCCGTCGTTTCTGTCTCATCGGTATCGCCCTTTCCCTCGGGGCCTGCGCCAGTCTCCAGCCGCGACCTGACACGCCCCACGAGTCGGCCCTGCCTGCCGGACAGGCGACGATGCTGGACAAGGCAATCGCGCCCGCGGAGGAGAAGCACGCCGGCGAGTCGGGCTTCCGCCTGGTGAGCCAGGGTCCGGAGGCATTCGCGATCCGGGCCCGGACAGCCATCGTGGCCGGCCGTAGCCTGGACGTGCAGACCTACATCTGGAACAACGACGGCACGGGCATGGCCCTGGCGTACCTGCTCCTGCAGGCCGCCGACCGCGGCGTCAAGGTGCGGTTGCTCGTGGACGACATGGACGCGCGCTCGAAGAACTACGGGTTTGCCGCGCTCGACGCCCATCCGAACATGGAAGTGCGGATGTTCAATCCGTTCCAGTCGCGCTACGGCACGCTCGGCTACTTGTTCGAGGCGGCGGGCAGTTTCGACCGCATCAACCACCGCATGCACAACAAGACCTGGATCGCGGACAACCGGGTCGCGATCGTCGGCGGGCGAAACCTCGGCGACGAGTACTTCGGTGCGAGCGAGGACGTCAACTTCGTGGACCTCGACTTCGCGATGGTCGGGCCGATCGTTCGGGACGCTTCGGCCTCGTTCGACAAGTACTGGAACTCGCCCATGGCGTATCCCATGTCGGTCCTGGCACCGAAGGACGTGAATACAGCGGCGCTCGAGGACCTGCGGAAAAAGATCGACGCCTACGTTCCGACGGAGAGCCAGAAGCGCTTCACCGAGGACCTCAAGCAGATCGACGAGATCCGCCGAATGATCGGGGGCGACTGGCCGATGGAGTGGTCGGCACGGTACCAGTTCATGTCCGACGATCCGCTCAAGGCGATCGGGCAGGGCGGCGGCGTGGCGGGCTCGCAGGTGCTCACTCTCCTGTCGCCGATGGTCAAGTCCTCGCGCAAGAATCTCACTGTCATCTCGCCCTATTTCGTTCCCGGCAAGCAGGGCACGGAGGTCTTCGTGGACGCCGCCAAGGCAGGCAGCGACGTCGGGGTGCTGACGAATTCGCTGGCGGCGAACGACGTCGCGATGGTCTATGGCGGCTACTCCGAATGGCGCGAGCCCTTGCTCAAGGGTGGCGTCAAGTTGTGGGAACTGAAACCCCAGCCGGGGAGCAAGACCAAGTCGAGCTTCTTCGGATCCTCCGGCGCGAGCCTGCATACGAAGGCGCTCACCGTGGACGGCCGGTACATCTTCGTCGGCAGCTTCAACCTCGATCCGCGCACGCCGTCGCTCAACTGCGAGCAGGGCGTATTCGTCGACAACGTCGCGCTCTCACACCAGCTCGAGCAGCTCTTCAATCTGCAGTCCTCCGGTACGCGGGCCTGGGAGGTCACGCTGGTGGACGGGGAACTCCGCTGGAGCGACGGCAAGAAGACGTGGGACAGCTCGCCCGAGGCATCCGCCGGCCGCAAGTTCCAGGCCTGGCTCGCGAAGGTCCTGCCGGTCAGCTCGCAGCTCTAGCCCGATGAACCGCGAGGGCAGCGCCGCGAGCTGGCAGGAGATCCTGTATTGCCTGCTCGCGCTCGTGGGGCTCGCGGGCACCTGGGCGCAGGGCCTCGGTTA
>VEPJ01000144.1 GCA_012026925.1 Gammaproteobacteria bacterium
GCGTGCCCTCGGCGCCGAGGATGTCGCCGACGTCCCAGCCCTTGAACTCGTCGTACACCGCTCCGAGCGCGTCCTGCTGCAGGAATACCTGCATGAGGCCCGTGCGGTCCTTGAGCTTGGCGAAGCTCGCCTTGCCCATCACGCGCTTGAACATCATGCGGCCGGCGATCGCAACGCGGGTGGGGTGCGCGTCGAACCACTCGGGCGCGTGCGCGCCGTAACCGACGTGCAGCACTTCCGCGGACGAGTCGCGCCGGAAGTCGTTGGGGAATGCGATGCGGCGCTCGCGCAGCCGCTCGCGCTTCGCCCGTCGCTCCGCGATCAGGTGGTTGACCTCGACTTCGGACTGTTCGCCCGCCTTGCCGCCCGCTGTTTCGTCAGCCATCGACCGCGCCTCGCAATGTCCCGCCTTTCCGCACTGTCCGCTATCCGCCGGTCCCTATCCGCCTTCCTCAGAGTCCCTGCTTCAGGCTGGCCTCGAGGAACGGGTCGAGGTCGCCGTCGAGCACCGCGCCCGTGTTGCCGATCTCGACGCCCGTGCGCAGGTCCTTGATGCGGGACTGGTCGAGGACGTAGGAGCGGATCTGGTTGCCCCAGCTCACGTCCGACTTCGCGTCCTCCAGCACCTTCGCCGCCGCGTTGCGCTTGTTCACCTCGAGCTCGTAGAGCTTCGCCTTCAGCATCTTCATCGCCGTCGAGCGGTTCTTGTGCTGGCTGCGCTCGCTCTGGCACGCCACCACGATGCCGCTCGGCAGGTGGCGGATGCGCACCGCCGACTCCGTCTTGTTGACGTGCTGGCCACCGGCGCCGCTCGAGCGATACACGTCCATCTCGAGGTCCGCGGGGTTCACCTCGATGCTGATGTCGTCATCCACCTCCGGCGAGATGAACACCGAGGCGAACGAGGTGTGACGACGCGCATTGGAATCGAACGGCGACTTGCGCACGAGGCGGTGCACGCCGGTCTCGGTGCGCAGCCAGCCGTAGGCGTACTCGCCCTCGATGCGCATCGAGCAGCTCTTGATGCCGGCGACCTCGCCCTCGCCGACGTCGGTCACCTCGACCTTGAAGCCGTGCTTGTCGGCCCAGCGCAGGTACATGCGCATGAGCATCTGCGCCCAGTCCTGCGCCTCGGTGCCGCCGGCCCCCGCCTGGATGTCGAGGAAGCAGTTGTGCGAGTCCATCTCGCCCGGGAACATGCGCTGGAACTCGAGCTTCGCGATCTCGCGCTCGAGGCGCGTCACGTCCTGCTCGACGGACTGGACCGTGCCGGCGTCGGACTCGGCCTCGGCGAGCTCGAGCAGCTCGCCGGCCTCGGTCAATCCGGCGCTGAGACGATCGAGCGTGCCCACGACCGCCTCGAGCTTGGTCCGCTCGCGACCGAGGTCCTGCGCGCGCTCCGGGTTCTGCCAGACCGCGGGGTCCTCGAGTTCCCTCAGGACCTCCGTCAGCCGCTCCGCGCGCCCGTCGTAGTCAAAGGTACCCCCTGAGCGCCGTGGAGCGCTGCGCAAGGTCTTCGAGGGAACGACGGATCGGGTTGGTTTCCATTGCGGGCGCTGGTGTCTTCGGGGTGAACGTATAAGTTTATCACGGCAGCGCTCGCAGCCATTCCGACACCAGCTGGAGGCGCCGGACGCCGGAATACTCGTCGAGGGACGTGCGGTAGACGAGTTCGATCTCCTGCTGCGGCCGCGGCGCCGGAGCACCCCCGTCATCCAGGTAACGGAAGGCGATGGCGTCCACGAACTCGCCGGACAGCGCCTTGAGACGCAGCTTCAAGTGTCGATCGCCGACGATGCGCGCGTCGGCGACCCCGAAACGGCCGTCGAATTGCGGTTCCGGGAAACCCGATCCCCACGGCCCGCCCTCGCGCAGCGCGCTCGCAGTGTCCGCATTGAACTCGCCGGGCAGCAGCGGGCCGTCCGTATGCAGGTCGCCGCTGAGCGTGTCCGGGTCGATGCGACGCTCGACCTCCTCGGCGAAGGCCCGCTCGAACTCCTCGAAGCGCGAGTCGCGGATCGTCATGCCGGCGGCCATCGCGTGCCCGCCGAACTTCTCGAGCAGGCCGGGATGACGGGTCGCGATGGCGTCGAGCGCGTCGCGCACGTGCACGCCGGGCACCGAACGCGCCGAGCCCTTGATCCAGCCCCGTTCTCCGGGCGCGAATGCGATCACGGGGCGGTGCACGCGCTCCTTGATGCGCGACGCCACGAGCCCGATCACGCCCTGGTGCCAGCCGCCGTCGAACAGGCACAGCCCGGCCGGCACGTGCCCCTCGAGCGAGGCGACCAGCGTGTCGCTCTTCGCCAGGGCCTCCTGCTGCATGCGCGTCTCGATCTCGCGCCGCTCGCTGTTCAGCAGCGACAACCGTCCCGCGTACTCCTTTGCCTCGGTCACGCTCGCCGTGAGCAGGCATTCGATACCCAGCGACATGTCCTCGAGCCGACCCGCCGCGTTGAGTCGCGGGCCGGCCTGGAACGCGAGGTCCTGCGCCACGACCGTCTCGAGCCTGCGTTGGGCGACCTCGAGCAGCGCGCGCAATCCCGCTGCACAGCGTCCTGCGCGGATTCGCCTCAGCCCCTGCGCGACCAGGATGCGATTGTTGACATCGAGCGGCACGACGTCCGCGACGGTCCCGAGTGCGACCAGGTCCAGCAGGTCAGCCGGATTCGTCTCCGCTCCTCCAGGGACGAGGCCCGCCTCGCGCATGCGCCGCGTCAGTGCAGCCATCACGTAGAAAGCCACGCCCACGCCGGCCAGTGCCTTCGAGCCGAAGGCTTCGCCGGGAAGGTTCGGATTCACGATGGCGGCCGCGTCGGGCAGCGAATGCCCCGGCAGGTGGTGATCGGTCACGAGCACCGGGATGCCGGCCCGGCGTGCCTCCGCGACACCGTCGAGCGAGGAGACCCCGTTGTCCACGGTGACGATGAGGCTGGGCCGCATGGGGACCGCGACCCGCACGATCTCCGGCGTGAGGCCGTACCCGTACTTGAAGCGGTCCGGGACCAGGAAGCCGGGGTCGGAAAAGCCCAGGCGCCGCAACTGCCGAACCACGACGGCGGTGCTCGTCGCGCCGTCCGCGTCGAAATCACCCACGACGAGGACGCGCCCCGCGCTGCGGTGACACTGCAACAGCAGGTCCACGGCCGCGTCGACGCCGCCGAGCGTGCTTACGGGCAGGAGGCGTTCGAGGCCCAGGTCGAGGTCCTGGTCGTCGCTCAGGCCGCGCGCGGCGTACACGCGCCGCAGCGCCGGATGGAGCGCCGCCGCCACGGTGGGCAGGCGATCCACCGTGATCGGGCGACGGAGAATGCGTCGGGTTCTCAACCCAGCGCTTCCTGCAGCGGGCGCACGCGTCGCCAGAACCGCAGCCGGGCGCCGCGGTCCGCCGACACGACGCGATCACCGAGCAGCATGTCGACCTGCTCCACCTGGTTGCACCTCAGTAATTCACGCAAGGGATGGAAGCATGACTCGTCTGCCCGCTCGAGGGCAGCCGCCGCTCCACCTTCCGGCGGTTGCGACCAGCCGACCAGTGCAACACCCTGCAGCCGCGCCGCCTCCGACTCGAAAGTCTCGAGCGCGCGGGCGCCCGCCCCGTGCAGCCGCCACAGCCCGGCAAGCCAGGCATCGTCCGTAAAGAGCGTCGGGAGCGAAACCGGGGCAACGTCCTCGACGGAACCGAATCCCCAGAGCCACAGCGAATTGACGGCCGGCAGACCGCGCGCAGCCCGCGCGACGTTCACCGGATGCTCGTGCAGCAGCATCTGGATCTCGTTCGTCAACGCGCGCACGCGAGAGCCGTCGCGCCCGGCCGGCATCAGGTCCCTCAGGTTCCGACCTGCGGCCACCGCTGGCTCGACGCTCGAGCACGCGATGGGTGACGCGCACTCGACGTGCCAATCCGCGGCCGCCCCCCTCGCGTGGAACCTGAGCCCCTGACCTGCGAAGTGTTGGTTGCAGTCGCGCACCAGGATCGCCGTCTCCTCGGCGTCCAGGGTGATTCGTCCTGGCGCGAGTTGCAGGTGGTCGATGGCGGTGAGGAGATGCACCGGACGCGCACAGGCCCACGTACCTTGCGGCACCTCGCCGGTGGCCGATGCGCGGGCGCAGGGACCGGCGGGGTAGCGTGCGAGAAGTCCGACGCCGCCCGCCACGCTGTCGAGCAGCCACGCACGCCAGTCGGAATCGGACGATGCCTGCTGCCGGCCGCGTGCGACCAGCCACTCGGCCGCCGGCGCATGGCCCGCCTCGCCTTCGGTGGGCGCCTGCGAGCCCAGGACCTCGGCGATCCAGGGCAGCGCGAGGCGCAGGCGATCCCGTCGGCGTTCGACCAAGTATGTGCCTCCCGTTGAGGATTCGCGGACCGATGACCGGACCGGCCCGCATCCAGTATGTTACCCGGATGAAGTTCGACCTCGACCAGCCGGCGACGATCAACGTCGTGCGAGCCTACGCGCCCGGCGTACTGCGCATCGGCGAACGTGCCTTCACCCGCAGCCTGATCGTCACGGCGGCCACCATCATCGAAGGGTGGCGGCCGCTCAGCATGGAGGAACTGCAGGCCGCGGACCTCGAGCCGCTGCTCGAGCTTCGACCGGAGGTCCTGCTGATCGGCTCCGGCGCACGCCAGAAGTTTCCTGAACGGGCGACGCTGGCGGCACTCTACGCCGCGCGGATCGGGTTCGAGATCATGGATACCGGCGCCGCGTGCCGTACGTACAACGTGCTGGCGGCCGAAGGCCGGAACGTCGCCGCCGCGCTGATCGTCGAGCCAGTGGCCTAGGCCCAGTGCCCGTCTTCGGGCAAGACGAGGATTGCGCGGAAGTCGTTCACGTTGGTCCGCGTCGGGCCCGTGACCACCTGGTCGCCCAGCAGCGCGAAGAAAGCGTGCGCGTCGTTGTCGTGCAGGAAGCGATTCGGGTCGAGGCCGAGCGCCTTCGCGCGTACCGGCGAATCCGGACGCCACACTGCGCCCGCCACCGCCGCCATTCCGTCGACGCCGTCCGTGTCGCAGGCGAGCGCATGCACGTTGCAGCGTCCGGGCAAGGCCAGGCCGAGCGCCAGCAGGAACTCGACGTTGCGGCCGCCGCAGCCGCGGCCACGAACGGTGACCGTCGTTTCGCCTCCCGACAGGAGCACGCACGGGGGACGGACACGATGGCCGCCCTGCACGACCCGCGCAGCGAGCGCGGCCATCTCGCGGCCCACGATCCTCGCCTCGCCTTCGACGCGATCCGAAAGGATCAGCGGCTCGACTCCATGGGCAGCCGCCGCCCGTGCCGCCGCCTCGAGCGATTGCAGCGGGGCCGCGATGACCTGGAATTCCGACCGGGCCAGGCGCGTATCGCGCGGTTTCACCGACTCCCACGCCCCGGTCTCGAGCTTCGCGCGAACGAGCGGCGGAATCCCGATTCCGTAGCGCTCGAGCGCCGCAAGCGCCTCGCCGCAGGTCGTCGGATCGGCCACCGTCGGGCCGGACGCAATGTCCGCCGGGGAATCTCCCGGCACGTCCGAAATCGCGAGCGTCACCACCCGGGCCGGATGGCACGCTGCGCCGAGGCGACCACCCTTGATGCGCGAGAGGTGGCGGCGCACGCAGTTGATTTCACTGATGGTCGCGCCGCAGGCGAGCAGCGCCCGGGTCATGGCCTGCTTCTCCTCGAGCGCCAGGCCGGTCGCGGGCAGTGGCATGAGCGATGACCCGCCGCCGGATATCAGCGCGATCACGAGGTCCTGCGGCGTCAGTCCGGAGACGAGTTCGAGCATGCGCTCGGCGGCTCGAACACCCGCGCCGGCGGGCAGCGGGTGCGAGGCCTCCAGCACCTCGATGCGCCGGCACGGCACGCCGTGACCATGCGCCGTCACGACGGCGCCCGAGAGATCTCCGCTCCAGTGCTGCTCGAGCGCCAGCGCCATGGCAGCCGCCGCCTTGCCAGCCCCGACGACGACGGTTCGTCCTGCCGGCGGCTGCGGCAGGAATTCCGGCACGCAGTTCTCGGCACGTGCTGCGTCGACGGCCGCATCGAACAGGGTGCGGAGCAGCGACTCCGGGGACCACGTGCCGGTGGCGCCGGTCATGTCGCGTGAATCAGCTCAGCCCCTGCAGCAGGGGCACGAACGTCGCCGGCCCGAGCACTTCCTGCTCGAAGGACTCGCCGCGCCGAGTGATGCGCAGCAGCTGCTGCTCCCGGTCGGGTCCGACCGGCATGATGAGGCGCCCGCCGTTGCCCAGCTGGTCGAGCAGCGCGGCGGGGATCGCCATCGCGGCCGCTGCGACGATGATGCCGTCGTACGGCGCGTACGGCGGCCAGCCTTCGAAGCCGTCTCCGTGCCGCATGAAGACGTTCGAGATCCTGAGGTCGCGCAGCACGCGACGCGCGCGTACCTGCAGCGCCGCGATGCGCTCGATGCTGTAGAGCGTGGTGACCAGCGGCGCGAGCACCGCCGTCTGGTAGCCGCAGCCGGTCCCCACTTCCAGCACTTTCCGGGGAGCGCCACCTTCGATGAGCGCCGCCGTCATGCGCGCGACGACGTACGGCTGCGAGATCGTCTGCCCGTGGCCGATCGGCAGCGCCGTGTCCTCGTAGGCCCGGCTCGCGAGCGCCTCGTCGACGAACACGTGGCGCGGGACAGCACGGATGCGCTCGAGCACGTTCGCGTCGGTGATGCCCTGCTCGCGCAGGCGCGCGATCAGGCGATCGCGCGTGCGCGCCGAGGTCATGCCGATGCCCGTCATGCGCGAGCGGTTCACGCCGGCACCCTGCTCACGGCGCACGCCCGCGCAGCCATTCGTCCACCTCGGCGAGCGCAGCATGCCGCGTGAGATCCACCTGGAGCGGCGTCACCGAGACGCAGCCGGCAGCCACGGCGGCGAAGTCCGTGCCCTCGCCGGCGTCCGCGCCCTCGCCCGCCGGCCCGACCCAGTACACCGGCCGACCGCGCGGGTCCGTCGTGCGCACGACGGGCTCGGACTTGTGCCGGTGCCCGAGCCGCGTGACCCGATGGCCGCGCAGGTGTTCGTAGGGCACGTCCGGCACGTTCACGTTCAGGATCATCGAGCTGTGCAGCGGGCTGCGCACGAGCCGCATCACGAGTTCGCTCGCCACCCTCGCAGCCGTCGCGAAATGGCGCCCCCCGCGCGAGACGAGCGACACCGCCATGGTCGGCAACCCGAGGAAGCGTCCCTCGACGGCGGCCGCGACGGTGCCCGAGTACAGCACGTCATCGCCGAGGTTTGCCCCGTCGTTGATGCCGGAGACGACCATGTCGTGCTCGAAGTCGAAGAGTCCCGAGATCGCGAGGTGCACGCAGTCCGTGGGCGTGCCGTTCACGTAGTACATGCGCTCGCCGAACGGGAACACGCGGACCGGGACGTCGAGCGTGAGGGAATTGCTCGCTCCGCTGCGGTTGAGCTCCGGCGCGACGACGGTCACCTCCGCGAGAGGACGAAGCGCGTCCGCCAGGCGATGCAGACCCTCAGCGCGGTAGCCGTCGTCGTTGCTGACCAGGATTCTCAAGCCGGGAAACCGTGGGGAATCCGCGGCACTATACTGGAAACGTCCCGGCCGCCGGTAGCGAATCGAGGCGAGTGGAACCCGTGTCGAAGGACGACGAGCGCGCCTTCCGTGAAGCGATGCACGACGTGCGTCCGTTGCCGTCCGGCGCGCACCGCCCGGCCGCCCCCAAGCCGCAGCCGGTGGCCCGGTTCACTCGCGCGGAGCGCGACGAGGTCCTGCGCGAGAGCCTCCTGCCGCCGGAAGACCCTGCGTTGCTCGACACCGGCGAGGAAATCGTCTTCCGACGCCCCGGTGTGCGCGAAGACGTGCTGCGCCGCCTGCGCCGCGGCCAGTTCTCCGTCGAAGCCGAGATCGACCTGCACGGGCTCGGCCGCCACGCCGCGCACGAGGCGCTGCGGGAATTCATCGGCTCGTCGGTCGGCCGCGGCCTGCGCTGCGTGCGCGTCATCCACGGCAAGGGCCGCGGCTCCGGGCCGCGCGGGCCGGTGCTGAAGCACGTCGTCAACCACTGGCTGCGCCGCATGGACGACGTCGTCGCGTTCGCCTCGGCTCGCCCGGCGGACGGCGGCACGGGGGCCGCCTACGTGCTGCTCGCGACGGCGCGTGCGCGGCAAGCGGCCCGGGACGCGTCGCCCCGCTGATCAGTCGCCGCCCGCGTCGTCGGCGTCCCACGCGTTGCGGAACAGCTCGTGGAGCACGGCCGTCGCAAACGTGCCACGCGGCAGTTCGAACTCGAGAACCAGCGCGCGCTCCTCGAAGCTCCACGCGAGCGCTCGCACCGGCAACCTCAGGCTGCGACGTTCGTGCTCGAGACCCTGCGACTCGAGCAGCCCACGCAGCGCGGATTCCCGCAAGGCGACGGCATCCTCGATGGCTCGCGCCTCGTCGGTGGCGGGCGACCCGCCCCGGCCCCACATCGGACCGCTCGGGTGGACGTCCATGCGCGAGCAGCGCTCGACGAGCGTGGCCTCGATCTCGGGCGCGTGGAAGAAGCTCCGCCGCCCGTCGAGCAGGACAGCCTCGCCCGGCAGCAGGCGGTCCCAGTCGCCGCGCCTGACCCGCTCCCCGACGACCTGGTTGAAGAGCTCGCTGCGCGCGGCCGACAGCGCGAAGCCGCGCTGCAATCGGTCAGGCGGCAGCTCACCCCGTTCGGCCCACGCCCTGGCGCGCGTGAGGTTGGCCAGCCCGCGCCCGAAGCGCTGCGGACCAAAATAGTTCGGCACCCCGTGCGCCGCCAACGTCTCGAGTCGGGCCTCCGCTTCGTGCGGACCGCCCTCGATGTCGCGCACCCGGATGACGAACCGGTTGGCCCGATGCGAGCCCGGCCGGAGCTTGCGGCCGTGCCGCGCCGCCGAGACGACGCGATAGCCCTCCCCGGAGAATTCAGCGCAGGCGTCGAGGGGCGCGGCCGCCGGCCAGGGCAGCGTGAACGACTGGCGCGTCACGGCACGGCGATCCTTCTGGCCGCTGTAGCCGACGTCGCGCACATTGACACCCGCCGCGCGAGCGAGCTGTGACGCAACCCACGCCGTATTGGCCCCTCGCTTCTCCACCACGAGCAGGACGTGGCTGCCGGCTCCGTCCGGCTCGAAGCCGAGCACCTCCTCGACACGGAAGTCCCCGGGCTCGACGCGGATCCGTCCACCGAGGGGCGGCACGCCGTGCGCGGTCGCGAGATCCACCGCGTCAGTGGCCGTGGCTGCCGCTCGCGTGCGCGAGCAGGACGATTGCCTGTGCCGCCAGGCCCTCGCCGCGGCCGATTGCGCCCAGCCGCTCGCTGGTCGTGGCCTTGACGTTGATGCGGTCGCTGCCGCAGCCGAGGTCGTGCGCGATGTGCGACTGCATGGTGGCGCGATGTGCGCCGATGCGCGGGAACTCGGCGATCAGCGTGAGGTCGGCGTTGACCACGCGCCAGCCGTGCTTCTGCATCAGCTGCGCGCAGTGGCGCAGGAACTGCCGGCTGTCCGCGCCCTTCCAGCGCGGGTCGCTGTCCGGGAAGTGCTGGCCGATGTCGCCGAGGCCCATTGCGCCGAGCAGCGCGTCGCACAGTGCGTGCAGCAGCACGTCGCCGTCCGAATGGGCGAGCACGCCCTGCGTGTGCTGGATCGTCTCGCCACCCAGCACCACGTGATCGCCCGGCCCGAAGGCGTGCACGTCGTAGCCGATTCCCACCCTCATCCCGACCTCCTCGACCGCAGGATCGCCTCGGCGACGACGCGGTCCTCGACGTTCGTCAGCTTGATGTTGTCCGCCCGCCCCCGGACCAGCAGCGGACGCAACCCGAGCGCCTCGATGGCGGCGGCCTCGTCGGTCACCGGTCGCTCGCGGTCGAAGCACAACGCGAGCGCGCGCTTCAGCAACCCGTAGCGGAACATCTGCGGCGTCAGCGCCCGCCAGAGGCCCTCGCGGGAGGCCGTCCGCGCACTGCGGCCGTGGCCGTCGTCCGCCTTGAGCGTGTCTGCCACCGGGGCTGCCAGCAATCCGCCCACCGGGTCGCTGCGCGTCGCGGCGATCAGGCGGCGCAGGTCCTCGGCTGCGAGGCAGGGCCGCGCCGCGTCGTGGACGATCACCCAGTCGGAATCACGCGCGCGGCCTTCCAGCGCCGCGAGCGCGCGGGCGACCGACGTCTCGCGCCGGTCCCCGCCGATGCAGGTGCCGACGCGCGCGTCCTTCGCTTCCGGAATGCTTCGCCAGCGCCGGTCGCCCGCGGCGAGGGCGACCACCACGCCGTCGATCGCCGGCTCGGCGAGCAGCGCGGCCAGGGACCACGAAAGAACGGGGCGGCCGAGCAGCCGCGTGTATTGCTTGGGGACGGGACCGCCGAAACGCTGGCCGCGGCCGGCCGCCACGACGACGGCCCAGCGCCGCACCCGCGCGCTCATCGCGTGTCGGCCTGGGCGGTCCGTCGCTGTATCCTGGCGGGATCCTGATCGGAGGCGCCCGGCGCCGGCGGAACGACCTGGAAGAAAGTCTCGTTCGCGCCGATCATGCCGAGGTCGGTGCGCGCACGCTCCTCGATCGCGGCGCGTCCTTCCTTGAGGTCACGCACCTCCGCCGCGAGCGTCTTGTTGCGCTCCTTGAGCCGGGCGTTCTCCTCGACCTGGGCTTCGATCGCCTGCTCGGTGCGCCACACGTCCCGCATTCCGTTGGGGGACACCCAGAGCCGGTACTGCAGGGCGAGCACACCCGCGAGCAGCAGTCCGGCGACGATCCGTAGCATCATGGGCGCGAGAGATTAGCAGAATCCATGCGTCCTGCGAGCCTCCGTCGTGCCGGCCTCAGGCGCAACCTGCCGGCAGCGGCACCGGGAACGCGTCGCGACCCGCGTAGCTCGCCCGTGGGCCGAGCTCGGCCTCGATCCTCAGCAGCTGGTTGTACTTCGCGATGCGATCCGAGCGGCAGAGCGATCCCGTCTTGATCTGCGTCGCGCGCGTCGCCACCGCGATGTCGGCGATCGTCGCGTCCTCCGTCTCGCCCGAGCGGTGCGACACGACCGAGCTGTAGCCCGCCTCGGCCGCCATCTCGATCGCCGCGAGCGTCTCCGTGAGCGTGCCGATCTGGTTCGGCTTGATCAGGATCGAGTTCGCGATGCCGCGCGCGATGCCCTCGCGCAGGATCCTCGTGTTGGTGACGAAGAGGTCGTCGCCCACGACCTGGATCTTGCGGCCGAGCCGCTGCGTCAGGAGCGACCAGCCGTCCCAGTCGCCTTCCGCCATGCCGTCCTCGATCGTGATGATCGGATAGCGGTCGACGAGTCCCGCGAGATAGTCGACGAACTGCGCGGACGTGAACTTGCGTCCCTCCGACGCGAGGTCGTAGATGCCGTCCTGGTAGAACTCGGAAGCGGCGGCGTCGAGCCCGAGGTACACGTCGCGCCCCGGCTTGTAGCCGGCGCGCTCGACCGCCTGCAGGATCGTCTCGAGCGCCGCCTCGTTCGACGGCAGGTCCGGCGCGAATCCGCCTTCGTCACCCACCGCGGTAGCGAGCCCCTGGTCGTGCAGCACCTTCTTCAGCGTGTGGAAGATCTCCGCGCCGTAGCGCAGCGCCTCGGCGAAATTCGGCGCGCCGACCGGGAGGATCATGAACTCCTGGATGTCCACGCTGTTGTCCGCGTGCGCGCCGCCGTTGATGATGTTCATCATCGGCACGGGCATGACCATGGGACCATCGCCGCCGAGCAGGCGGTAGAGACCCTGCCCGGAGGCCTTCGCCGCGGCGTGCCCGGCCGCCAGCGAGACGGCAAGGATCGCGTTGGCGCCCAGCCGCGACTTGGTCTCCGTGCCGTCGAGCGCGATCATCAGTTCGTCGAGGCCTTCCTGGTCTCGCACGTCGCGGCCCAGCAGCGCCTTGCGGATCTCGCCGTTCGCGTTGGCCACGGCCTTGAGCACGCCCTTGCCGAGGTAGCGCTTCTTGTCGCCGTCGCGCAGCTCGACTGCCTCGCGCGTGCCGGTGGACGCGCCGGACGGAACCGCCGCCCGGCCCATGACGCCGCCTTCGACGTGGACGTCCGCCTCGACCGTGGGATTGCCGCGTGAATCGACGATTTCGCGGGCCTTGATGTCGACGATCTTGGTCATGAGCTCGATTCCTCGTATGGCCGCGACTTCACCGCGGCATCCACTTCCTTGAGAACGGTGAGCAGCGAACGCATGCGGTCGAGCGGCCACGCGTTGGGGCCGTCCGAGAGCGCCTTCGCCGGATCGGGATGGGTTTCCATGAAGAGCCCCGAGATACCCGCAGCCACCGCGGCCCGCGCGAGCACCGGCACGAACTCGCGCTGCCCGCCCGAGGCGCTCCCCTGTCCGCCCGGGAGTTGCACCGAGTGGGTCGCGTCGAACACGACCGGGGCGCCCGTCGCGCGCATCACGGAGAGGCTGCGCATGTCCGAGACGAGATTGTTGTAGCCGAAGCTGAAGCCACGCTCGCAGACGAGTATCTGCTCGTTGCCCGTGGAGCGGGCCTTGTCGACCACGTTCGCCATTTCCCAGGGCGACAGGAACTGGCCCTTCTTGATGTTGACGGGCTTGCCCTGCGAGGCGACGTTCAGGATGAAATCGGTCTGGCGACAGAGGAACGCCGGGGTCTGCAGCACGTCCACCACCGCGGCGACCTCGGCCATCGGCGTGTACTCGTGCACGTCGGTGAGCACCGGCAGCCCGAGCTGGCGGCGGACCTCGGCGAGGATGCGCAGGCCCGCCTCGAGGCCGGGCCCGCGAAAGCTCGTCCCGGAGGAGCGGTTCGCCTTGTCGAAGGACGCCTTGAAGACGTACGGGATGCCGAGTTCGCGCGTGATCTCACGCATGCGGCCGGCAACCTCGAGCACGAGCGACTCGCTCTCGATGACGCAGGGCCCCGCGATCAGGAAGAACGGCCGGTCCGGCCCGACGTCGAACCCGCACAGCCTCATGCGCCCGCCGCGGCCGGCAACTGGGCCGCCCGGTAGTCACGCGCCGCGCGGATGAACCCCGTGAAGAGCGGGTGGCCGTCGCGTGGCGTGGAGCGGAACTCGGGGTGGTACTGGCTCGCGACGAAGAACGGGTGGTGCGGCAGCTCGATGATCTCTACGAGACCGTCGCGCGAGAAGCCCGAGAACCTGAGCCCCGCGTTCATCATCTTCTGCAGGTAGTTGTTGTTGAACTCGTAGCGGTGGCGGTGCCGCTCGCGGATCAGGTCCGCGCCGTAGATCGAGTGCGCCAGCGACCCGTGCGAGACGCGCACTTCCTGCGCGCCGAGGCGCATCGTGCCGCCGAGGTTCGACTGCTCGGAGCGGGCCTCGACCGTGCCCTTCTGGTCCTGCCACTCCGTGATGAGCGCGATGACCGGGTGCGGCGAAGCGCGGTTGAACTCGGTGCTGTGCGCCCCCTCGAGCCCCGCGACGTCGCGCGCGTACTCGATGATCGCGAGCTGCATGCCGAGGCAGATGCCGAGGTAGGGCACGCCGTGCTCGCGGGCGTGACGCACCGCCTGGATCTTGCCCTCGATGCCGCGCTCGCCGAAGCCGCCGGGCACGAGGATCGCATCCATTCCGGCGAGGCAACCCGTGCCCTGCTTCTCGATGTCCGTCGCCTCGACGAACACTAGGTTGACCCGCGTGCGAGTGCGGAGCCCCGCGTGCATCAGCGCCTCGCAGAGCGAGATGTAGGCGTCCTTCAGGTTGACGTACTTGCCGACCATGGCGACGTTGACCGACATGTCGGGGTTGCCCTTCGCGGCGACGACCTGCTGCCACTCCTTCAGGTCGGCCGGCGGGACGGAGAGCCCGAGTTTCTCGCAGACGATGGCGTCGAGCCCCTGCTCGTGCAGGAGCTGCGGGATCTTGTAGATGTCGTCGGCGTCCACCGCCGAGAACACGGCACGCTCCTCCACGTTCGTGAAGAGCGCGATCTTGCGCCGGTGCTCCGGCGGCAGCGGGTCCCGGCAGCGGCAGAGCAGCACGTCCGGCTGGATACCGATCGACCGGAGTTCCTTCACGGAGTGCTGGGTCGGCTTGGTCTTGATCTCGCCTGAGGTCGCGATGTACGGGATGAGCGTGAGGTGCATGTACAGCACGTTGTTGCGGCCGAGCTCGACGCCGAGCTGGCGGATCGCCTCGAGGAACGGCAGCGACTCGATGTCGCCCACCGTGCCGCCGATCTCGACCATGCAGACGTCGGCGTCGCCGGCGCCCTTGCGGATGCTGTGCTTGATCTCGTCCGTGATGTGCGGGATCACCTGCACCGTCGCGCCGAGATAGTCGCCGCGGCGTTCCTTCGCGATGACGCTCTCGTAGATCCGGCCCGTCGTGAAGTTGCTGTTGCGGCCGGTCGTCGTGCGGACGTAGCGCTCGTAGTGGCCGAGGTCGAGGTCCGTCTCGGTGCCGTCGTCGGTGACGAACACCTCGCCGTGCTGGAACGGGCTCATCGTGCCCGGG
>VEPJ01000040.1:0-6002 GCA_012026925.1 Gammaproteobacteria bacterium
CGGACGCGATCGCGCCGAACATCAGCGCGCGGTGCGAGATCGACTTGTCGCCCGGTACCGTGACCTCGCCGGCGATGGCCGGCGCGGGCGCCACGCGATAGAGGCTCATCTCACTGCACGGCCTTCGGATAAGACCCGAGGATGCGGAAGAGCGACGCCTGGCCCTTCAGTTGGGAGAGCGCCGTCGCGAGCGGCTCCTGGTCCGCGTGCCCCTCGAGGTCGATGAAGAACACGTAGTCCCACTTGCGACGCCGCGAGGGCCGCGACTCGATGCGCGTCATGCTGATGCGATGGCGCGAGAACGGCTCGAGCAGGCGGAACAATGCGCCCGGCGCATCGGTGTGCGCTGCGGAGACGAGCAGCGTCGTCCTGTCGTCGCCGCTGGCCGGGAACGCCTTGCGGCCGATCACCAGGAACCGCGTAGCGTTGTCCGGGCGGTCCTCGATCTCCGGGACGAGCATGTTGAGGCCATACACTTCGGCCGCCGCCGAACTCGCGATCGCCGCCGTACCCTCCTCGTCCCGCGCCCGGCGCGCTCCCTCGGCGTTGCTCGCCACCGGGACACGCTCGATCCCCGGCATGTGCTCGGCGAGCCAGCCGCGGCACTGCGCGAGTGCCTGCGGGTGCGCGCAGACGCGCTGCACGTCCGCGAGCGAGGCCATGCGCCCCATCAGGTTCTGGTGGATGCGCAGCTCGACCTCGCCGCAGATGCCGAGCGGCGAGGTGAGGAACATGTCGAGCGTGTTGTTGACCGTGCCTTCGCTCGAGTTCTCGATCGGCACGACGCCGAAGTCCGCGGTATCCGACTCGACCTCGCGGAACACCTCCTCGATCGAGGTGAGCGGCAGCGCCCGCACCGAGTGGCCGAAGTGCTTGAGAACCGCCTGCTGCGTGAAAGTGCCCTCGGGCCCGAGGAACGCGATCTTGAGTGGCTCCTGCTGCGCGAGGCACGCCGACATGATTTCACGGAAGAGGCGCAGGACCTCCTCGTCCGGCAGCGGGCCGCGCGACTCCCGGTTGCGCTCGAGCGCGAGGCGCAGCACCTGCGCTTCCCGCTCCGGGCGGTAGAAATCCACGGTGTGGCCGGACGCGTGCTTCGAGATCCCGACCTGCTGGGCGAGGCGAGCGCGCTGGTTGATCAGGTCGTGCAGGCCGGCGTCGATCTCGTCGATGCGCCGGCGGATCTGCTCGAGCTCCGGTTTCAGGATGGCGGCCGGCGGCGAACCGGCCTTCACCGCCCGCCCCTTGCCGGCGGCTGCGGTGGCCTTGCCGGAGCGCGAGCCGCGCGACTTCGTGGCCATGGTCAGACCAGCCGGGCCGCGAGCACGCCCGGGATGGCTCGCAGGTGATCGAGCACCGCGGCCGGGATCGGCGCATCGGTGTCGATGATCGTGTAGGCGAGGTCGCCGCGCGACTTGTTGAGCAGGTCGGCGATGTTGAGCTTCGCGTCCGCGAGGCAGGTCGAGATCTGGCCGACCATGTTCGGCACGTTGTCGTTGGCGATGGCGATCCGGTTCGTGCCGATCCGCGGCAGGACAGCCTCGGGGAAATTGACCGCGTTGCGCACGTTGCCGTTCTCGAGGAAGTCGCGCAGCGTGTCGGCGACCATGATCGCGCAGTTCTCCTCGGCCTCGCCGGTGGAGGCACCGAGGTGCGGGAGCGCGACGACTTTCGCGTGATCCTTGGCGGCGCGGGTCGGGAAATCACAGACATAGGCCGCAAGGTGCCCGGCATCGAGCGCGGCGAGCACGGCCGGCTCGTCCACGATCGCGGCGCGTGCGAAGTTGAGCACCACGCCGCCCCGGCGCATGAGTCGCAGGCGCGCTTCGCTCACGAGCCCGCGCGTGGCCTCCATGAGCGGCACGTGCACCGTGACGACGTCGCAGCGCGCGAACAGGTCGTCGAGGCTCAGCGCCTGCCCGACGCCCGAGGAGAGCTGCCACGCACGCTGCACGGTGATCTGCGGGTCGTAACCCAGCACCTTCATGCCGAGGCCGAGCGCCGCGTTCGCGACCTCCACGCCGATCGCGCCGAGCCCCACGACGCCGAGCGTGCGGCCCGGCAGCTCGTGGCCGACGAACTTCTTCTTGCCCTTCTCGACCGCCTCCTCGATTGCGTGATCGTCGCCCTGCAACGACCGCACGTAACCCCACGCCTGGCAGATGTTGCGCGCCGACAGGAACAGCCCCGCGAGGACCAGCTCCTTCACGGCGTTGGCATTGGCGCCCGGGGCATTGAACACGGGCACGCCGCGGCGACTGAGCGTCGCGACCGGCACGTTGTTCGTGCCTGCGCCGGCGCGCGCCACCGCGAGCACGCTGGCGGGAATGTCCATCGAGTGCATGTCCGCCGAGCGCACGAGGATCGCGTCGGGGTGCCCGATTTCCGAGGCGACCTCGTAGCTGTCGCGCGGCAGGCGCTCGAGCCCGCGGACGGAGATGTTGTTGAGTGTGAGGATCTTGAAGGACATGGAAAGCGGATAGTAGTTGGCGGATAGCGGACAGTGGAGGGAACGCGCTGCGCGCCGCTCAGCCGTGCCTGCGCTGGAATTCCTTCATGTATTCGACCAGGGCGTCCACGCCGGCCATCGGCATCGCGTTGTAGATGCTCGCGCGCATGCCGCCGACCGAGCGATGCCCCTCGAGCGAAACGAGCCCGGCAGCCTTGGCGCCCTCGAGGAAGGGCTTGTCGAGGTCGGCGTTCGGCAGCACGAACGGCACGTTCATCCACGAGCGGCACTCGCGCTGCACGGGATTGCGATAGAAACCGGACCCGTCGATGGCCGAGTAGAGCTTTTCGGCCTTCGCACGATTGAGCTTCTCCATCGCGGCGAGGCCGCCCTGGCGCTTCAACCACTGGAACACGACACCGGCGACGTACCAGGAATAGGTCGCCGGCGTGTTGAGCATCGAGCCGTCCGCGGCCATCGCCTTCCAGTCGAACACCGTCGGTGTGTCCGGGCGCGCGCGGCCGAGCAGGTCCTCGCGCACGATCACGACGACGAGGCCCGCCGGGCCGATGTTCTTCTGCGCGCCGGCATAGATCACGCCGAAGCGGCCGACGTCGATCGGGCGCGACAGGATGGTCGAGGACATGTCGGCCACGAGCGGCACGTCGCCGACGTCGGGAATGGAGTGGAACTCGACGCCGCCGATCGTCTCGTTCGGCGTGTAGTGGACGTAGGCCGCGCCCGGCGTCAGTTTCCAGGTCGCGCGGGCCGGGATGCTCGAGTAGTTGCCCTCGGCAGCGTCCGCCGCCACGTTCGCCTTGCAGTAGCGCTTCGCCTCGCCGATCGCCTTCTTCGACCACGCACCCGTGTTCACGTAGTCGGCCACCGAATCCGCCTTCGTCAGGTTGTACGGGATGGCGGCGAATTGGGCGGTCGCGCCGCCCTGCAGGAACAGGACCTTGTAATTCGCCGGGATGGCGAGCAGCTCGCGCAGGTCCGACTCGGCCTGCTGGGCAATGCCCACGAATGCCTTGCCGCGGTGGCTCATCTCCATCACGGACATTCCCTGCCCGTGCCAGTCGAGCATCTCGCTGCGCAGCTGTTCGAGGACCTCGGCGGGCAGCGCGGCCGGGCCGGCGCTGAAATTGAACACGCGACTCATGGCGGACGTTTCTCCCGAACGATGTTGCAGTGCAGTGTAACAGCCCGGATCACGCTGAGGGGGCCCTGCAGGGGAGAAACGCTCAGTTGAGGGCCGGCGGCTCCGTGGCGTCGGCCCCGGGCTGGACCTCGTCCGCAGCGTCCTCGCCCTCGCCTTCGACGCTCTCCGGCTCGACCGGCTCCACGCCGATCAGGCGCTCCCCTTCGTCGAGGCGGATCAGGCGCACGCCCTGCGTGTTGCGACCGAGGACCGAGATCTCGCCGGCCCGCGTGCGGACCAGCGTGCCGCTCGAGCTCATGAGCATGAGCTCGTCGGTCGTCGCGACCTGCGTGGCAGCCACGAGGCGGCCGTTGCGCTCGCTCGTCTGCATGGCGATCACACCCTGCCCGCCGCGGCCGTGCAGCGGGAATTCGTCGGCCGGCGTCAGCTTGCCGTAGCCGTTCTCCGAGGCCGTCAGGATCAGGCCGCCGGCGTCCGGGATGATGAGCGAGATGACTTCCTCGTCGTCCGGCACGCGGATGCCACGCACGCCGGCCGCCGTGCGGCCCATCGCGCGCACGTCCTGCTCGGAGAAGCGAACGGCCTTGCCGCCGGACGAACACAGCACGACGTCGCGCGAGCCGTCCGTGATCGCCACGCCCACGAGCTTGTCGCCCTCGTCGAGGCCGACCGCGATGATCCCCGCCAGCCTCGGCCGCGAGAACGCCGACAGCGGCGTCTTCTTGACGGTACCGCGCGCGGTGGCCATGAACACGAACTTGTCGTCCTCGTACTCGCGGATCGGCAGCACCGCGGTGATTCGCTCGCCGTCCTCGAGCGGCAGCAGGTTGACGATCGGCTTGCCGCGCGAGCCGCGGCCCGCCTGCGGCAGGCGATAGACCTTGAGCCAGTAGAGCTGGCCGTGGCTCGAGAAGCACAGCAGCGTGTCGTGCGTGTTGGCGACGAACAGCTTGTCCACGAAGTCTTCGTCCTTGACCGCCGTCGCCGACTTGCCGCGACCGCCGCGCCCCTGCGCGCGGTATTCACTCACCGGCTGGGCCTTGGCGTAGCCGCCGTGCGACAGCGTCACGACCACGTCCTGGGGCGTGATGAGGTCCTCGATCGTCAGGTCGGACTCGTCGGCCTCGATGCGCGTGCGGCGCTCGTCGCCGTACTGCTCGCGGATGGCGAGCAGTTCCTGGCGGATCACCTCGAGCAGGCGCTCGGGCCGCGCGAGGATGTCGCACAGGTCGCGGATCAATTCGAGCAACTCGGCGTACTCGGCCAGGATCTTGTCCTGCTCGAGGCCGGTGAGGCGGTGCAGGCGCAGGTCGAGGATCGCCTGGGCCTGGGCCTCGGAGAGACGGTAGCCCGCGTCACCCAGGCCGAACTCGTCGCCGAGACCGTCGGGCCGCGTCTGGATCGCGCCGGCTCGCGCCAGCATCTCCGGAACGGCGCCGGACTTCCACGCACGGGCCATGAGGCCCGCTTTCGCTTCCGCCGGCGTTGGCGAGGCCTTGATGAGCGCGATCACCTCGTCGATGTTCGCGAGCGCGATGGCGAGGCCTTCGAGGATGTGGCCGCGCTCGCGCGCCTTGCGCAGCTCGTACACCGTGCGCCGCGTCACCACCTCGCGGCGGTGGCGCAGGAACGCCTCGATCAGCTCCTTCAGGTTGAGGAGCTTAGGCTGGCCGTCCTGCAGCGCGACCATGTTGACGCCGAAGACCGACTCCATCGGCGTCTGCTTGTAGAGGTTGTTCAGGACGATGTCGGAGTTCTCGCCGCGCTTGAGCTCGATGACGACGCGCATGCCGTCCTTGTCGGACTCGTCGCGCAGCTCCGAGATGCCCTCGATCAGCTTGCCGCGCACGAGGTCCGCGATGCGCTCGAGCAGCCGCGCCTTGTTCACCTGGTACGGGAGCTCGGTGACGATGATGGCCTCGCGGCCGTTGTCGTCGATCTCCTCGATCTCGGTCCTCGCACGGACCAGGATGCGGCCGCGGCCGGTCGTGTAGGCGTTGTAGATCTCACGGGCGCCGTTGATGATGCCGGCGGTCGGAAAGTCGGGGCCCGGCACCAGCTCCATCAGCTCGGGGATCGTGATCTCCGGTCGATCGATCAGCGCCACGCAGGCGTCGATCACCTCGGTCAGGTTGTGCGGCGGGATGTTGGTCGCCATGCCGACCGCGATGCCCGAGGAGCCGTTCACCAGCAGGTTCGGCACGCGCGTCGGCAGGACCGACGGCTCGGACTCCGACTCGTCGTAGTTCGGGACGAAGTCGACGGTCTCCCTGTCGATGTCGGCGAGCAGCTCCGAGGCGAGCCGCGACATGCGCACCTCGGTGTAACGCATCGCCGCCGGCGCGTCGCCGTCCACCGACCCGAAGTTGCCCTGCCCGTCCACGAGCAGGT
>VEPJ01000040.1:6012-14411 GCA_012026925.1 Gammaproteobacteria bacterium
GGTGTCGTACACCGCCGTGTCGCCGTGCGGGTGGTACTTGCCGATGACGTCGCCCACCACGCGCGCCGACTTCTTGTACGCCTTGTTCCAGTCGTTGCCGAGCTCGCGCATCGCGTAGAGCACGCGGCGATGCACCGGCTTCAGGCCGTCGCGGACGTCCGGCAGCGCGCGCCCCACGATCACGCTCATCGCGTAATCGAGGTACGACTGCTTCATCTCGTCCTCGAGATTGACGTGCAGGATTTCGCGGGCGATTTCGGCCATGAATGACGACGGTAAGTGGAGGCCGGGGCGCGCCGGCCAAAGACGTCGGATGATACCACAGGGACCCGCCGGTCCGGACGGCGCGGCCACGCCCGGAGCCGTCGCGCGCGGGTGACTCGGTATACTGCGCACCCCTCTCCCCGACCCGGTCCCGATGGAGCCCGTCGACACGCTCATCTCCGCACGCTGGGTCCTCCCCGTGGAGCCCGACGGGCGCGTGCTCGAAGACCACGCGGTGGCGATCCGCAACGGCCGGATCGTCGCCGTCCTGCCGAGCGCGGACGCACACGTCCGTTACGCGCCGCAGGAGTCGATCCAGCGGCCGTCGCACGTGCTGATGCCGGGGCTCGTCAACGCGCACACGCACGCAGCCATGGTCCTGCTGCGCGGCCGGGCCGAGAACCTGCGGCTCGGCCCGTGGCTGCGCGACGGCGTCTGGCCTCTCGAGCGCCGCTGGGTCGACCCGGAATACGTGCGCGACGGCACGGAGCTCGCGATCGCGGAACTCGTCCGCGGCGGCGTCACGTGCTTCGCCGACATGCACCTGTGGCCCGAGGTCGTCGCGCGGACCGCCGCCGAGGTCCACATGCGGGCGAGCGTCGGCCTCGTCGTGACCGAAGCCGCCACGGGCTGGGCGGCAACGGCCGACGAATACATCGACCGCGGCATGCGCCTGCGCGACGAGTACCGTGGCGACCCGTTGGTCAGCACGCACTTCGCACCGCATGCCCCGTACTCCGTATCCGACGCGACCCTCGCCCGGGTACGACGACTCGCGGACGAACTCGACCTTCCGGTGGCGCTGCACGTGCACGAGACCGCGTGGGAAATCGAGCAGAGCGAGCAGAAGTTCGGCCGCCGGCCCCTCGCCCGGCTCGCGTCGCTCGGCCTCGCGAGTCCGCAGCTCGTCGCCATCCACATGACCCAGCTCGAGGCGCAGGACCTCGACACCCTGGCCGGGTCGGGCGCGAGCGTCGTGCATTGCCCCGAGTCGAACCTGAAGCTTGGAGCCGGCGTCTGCCCCCTGCCGAGCCTGCTCGGCCGCGGCGTGCGCGTGGCGCTCGGCACGGACGGCGCGGCATCGAACAACGACCTCGACATCCTCGGCGAAGCGCGCACGGCCGGGCTGCTCGCGTCGGGCATCAGCGCGACGCCCGGCAGCCTGATCGCATCCGACCTGCTGCGCATGGCCACGCTCGAGGGCGCAAGGACGCTCGGGCTGGGCGAGACCACCGGCAGCCTCGTCGCCGGCAAGTGGGCCGACCTCTGCTGCATCGACCTGCAACAGCCGCGGACCTGGCCCGTGAACGACGTGCATGCAGCGGTGATCTACGGCGCCTCGTCGAGCCAGGTGACTGACACCTGGGTCGCGGGTCGTCGCCTGATGGCCGACCGCGCGCTCGTCTATCTCGACGAGGCCGCCGTCCTCGAGCGCGCCGAGTCCTGGCGTCGCAGGTTCGAGAATTCCCGGGTGGAGGCGGCGTCCGATGACTGAGACACGCAACGTGGACCCGGCCGAGATCGCGCGCTTCCAGGCGGCGGCGAGCCGCTGGTGGGATCCCGCGGGCGAGATGCGGCCGCTGCACGAACTGAATCCGGTACGCCTCGAGTACGTCGAGCGGGCCGGCTCGCTCGCCGGGCGAGCGGTGATCGACGTCGGCTGCGGCGGGGGATTGCTGGCGGAGGCGATGGCGCGCCGTGGAGCGCGGGTGACGGCGCTCGACCTGGCGCCCGACCTGCTGGAGGTCGCCAGGCTGCACGCGCTCGAATCCGGCACGACCATCGACTACCGGCTGGAATCTGCCGAAGATCACGCGGCACGGCATCCCGAACGCTACGACGTCGCCACCTGCATGGAGATGCTCGAGCACGTGCCGGACCCGGCGCAGGTCGTCGCGGCGCTGGCTGCGCTGGTGCGCCCAGGCGGCCACGTGTTCGTCTCCACGATCAACCGGACTCCCCGCGCCTACCTGCACGCGGTGATCGGTGCGGAGTACGTCCTGCGGCTCCTGCCTGCCGGCACGCACACGTACGACAAGTTCATCCGTCCGTCCGAGCTCTCGGCGTGGGCGCGCGATTCGGGACTCGCGACCGCGGACGTCGCCGGCCTCGACTACGATCCGTTCAGCCGCGTCGCACGCGTTGCGACCGACGCGCGGGTGAACTACCTGATGCACTTCACGAAGCCTGCCGCGGAGCCGCCACCCCGATGAGCCCCCGCTCGGCACTGCTCCTGGATCTCGACGGCACGCTGCTCGACACCGCGCCCGACATGGGCGGTGCGCTCAACAGGCTGCGCGTCGAGTGCGGCCGCGAAACGCTGCCGTTCGAGCTGATCCGGCCCGTGGTATCGCACGGCGCGATGCGGCTCGTCCGCCTCGGATTCCCGGAGGCGGAAGGCGCGGAGTTCGAACGCCTGAGGTTGCGTTTCCTCGAGCTGTATTCGCAGAACCTCGCGGAGCAGACGCGGCTCTTCCCGGGGGTCGGCGAGGTGCTCGCGGAACTCGAGCAACGCGGCCTGCCCTGGGGCGTCGTCACCAACAAGCCCGCCTGGCTGACCGACCCGCTGCTGAGGACGCTCGGCCTGTACGAACGCGCCGGCTGCGTCGTGAGCGGCGACACGGTCGCCGAACGCAAGCCTCACCCGCTGCCGCTCCTGCACGCCGCCGGTCTCGTCGACGTGGCGCCCGAGCGATGCGTGTACGTCGGCGATGCCGAACGCGACATCCAGGCTGGACGCGCGGCCGGCATGACGACCGTGGTCGCGGCATACGGTTACATTTCCGCCGAGGACGACCCCGCGAGCTGGGAGCCCACGGGCATCATCGACGAGCCCGTGCAGATGCTCGGGTGGATGGGCTCGGCCGTGGCGCGCGCCATCGGGGAACGTCCGTGACGAACGACCCCGTGCTGCTGCTGGTCCTCGCGGCGCTGCTGCCGCTCGTCGCCCTGCTCGTCGGCTGGCTGCTCGGCCGCAGGCGGGTCCACGCACTGGAAATCGAACTCGCCACCGCGCGAGCCGAGGTCAAGTCGGCCGCCGACCTTGCGCGCGAGCGCGAACAGGCCCTCGAACTCGCGCTCGAGCGCCTGCGCGCCGGGTTCGACTCGGTCGCGGGCGACGCATTGCGTGGCAACAGCGAGGTCTTCCTGCAACTCGCGCGGCAGGTGCTCGGCCAGCAGCAGGAACTCGCAGTGAGGAACCTCTCGGAGCGTGAGAAGGCGGTCGAGGCGATGCTGGCTCCGGTGCGCGAGGCTCTCAACCGCACGCACGAGCAGATCGCCCGGATCGAGAAGGAACGCGCCGAGAGCTTCGGCGCGCTGCGCAGCTCGCTCGAGAACGTCGCCCTGGGCCAGCAGGCGCTGCAGCGCGAGACGCGCAACCTGGTCACCGCGCTGCGCCGCCCGGAGGTCCGCGGCCAGTGGGGTGAAATGACGCTGCGCCGGCTGGCGGAACTCGCCGGCATGGTGGAGCACTGCGACTTCGTCGAGCAGGTCCACGTCCCGGGCGAGGACGGCGCGCTGCGGCCCGACATGATCGTCAACATGCCGGACGGCCGACAGCTCGTGGTGGACGTGAAGACTCCGCTCGACGCCTACCTCTCGGCTGTCGAGGCGACGAACGACGACGACCGGGCGCTCGCGATCCGGCGCCACGCCCAGGCGGTGGCCGAGCGCGTCCGGCAACTCGCGTCGAAGGCCTACTGGTCGCAGTTCGAGCACAGTCCCGACTTCGTGGTGCTGTTCATCCCGGGCGACCAGTTCCTGACGGCAGCGATCGGCGAGATCCCGACGTTGCTCGAGGACGCGATCCGCCAGCACGTCATCATCGCCACGCCGTCGAGCTTCGTGGCGCTGCTCAAGGCCGTGGCCTACGGCTGGCGTCAGAACGCGCTCGCCGAGAATGCGGCGCACATCCAGGAACTCGCGGAGGATCTCTACAAGCGCCTGGCGAAGTTCACCGAGCACCTCGGCAAGGTCGGCCGCTCGCTCGGCCAGAGCGTGGACGCGTACAACAGCGCGGTCGGCTCGCTCGAGCGCCAGGTGTTGCCCGGTGCACGGAAGTTCACCGAGCTCGGGTTGCGGCCGGAGCGTGAGATCGAGGAGATCGCGCCGATCGAAAAGCTCGCGCGCGTGCCGCGCGCGGCCGAGGGTGAAAACGTTGACGAGTGAGATCGGCGCGCCGCCCGGCTCGTTGCGTTACTTCGCGGTCCTGTTCTCTCCGCCGTCGGCGCGTCCCCTGCTCGAGGCGCTCTACGGCTTCGACGCCGAGATCCGCGCCACCGTGGACGCGACTGCGCACGAGACCGCACATGCCCGACTGCAGTGGTGGCGCGGCGAGATCGACCGGCTGGCCGCAGGTCGCCCCACGCACCCCCTCGCCGTCGCGTTGCAGCCGCTGCGTGCCCGCACTGATGTGGACCCGACCCTGCTGCACGAGGCGCTCGTGGCTGCCGATCTCGACCTTGCGGGCATGACGTACCGGACCTGGGGCGAGCTGGACGCGTATTGCTTCCGCGCCGCGGGGGCGCTGCAGACCCTCGCCGCCGCCGTGCTCGCCGGCGACCGCGCACTGACAGACACCGAGCGCCGATTCGCCCGCGACCTCGGCCGCGGCCAGCGCCAGGCCGAGATGATCCGGGATTTCCGGCGCGACCTCGGGCGCGGACGCCTCTATGCGCCGCTCGAGGCGGTGGAATCCGCGGGGCTCGATGCGGCGCAGTTACATCGGGCGGCGGACGCCGGCACGACGGCCGCGCTGCTCTCCGGCTGGCGCGCACGGGTGACCGCGACGTTGAAGGCCCTGCCCGCGACGCTCGGCGGCCGCGAGGAGCGGGCTACCCAACGCCACGGGCTCGTGCTCGGCGCACTGCACGAGAAACTGCTCGAGAGCACGGCCCGACACGCGTCGACGGCCGGCGAGCGCGTCGAGATCGCTCCGTGGGCCCGCCTCTGGACGGCGTGGCGCACCGCGATGCGTCACGGTTGACGCGCACCCGACGAACCACGCATGACAATGGAGATGAAGCCTTGCTGACCGATGCCGAAGCGCGCGCTTACCAGCCGCCCCAGGGGACGCTTGCGGACCGCGTGATCCTGGTCACGGGCGCGGGCGGGGGCATCGGTGGCCCGCTCGCGCTCGCGTGCGCCTCGCTCGGCGCGCGAGTCGTCCTCTGCGGACGCAACGTCAGGAAGCTCGAGGCCATCTACGATGCGATCGTGGCCGCCGGCGGGCCACGCCCCTCGATCGCCCCACTCGACCTGGAGCGGGCCGACGCGACGCACTACACCGCGCTCGCGGACGCGGTCCGGCAGGAGTTCGGCCGGCTCGACGGACTCGCGCACCTGGCTGCGCTGCTCGGCGAGCGTGCGCCGATCGAGCACTACGACGTCGTGACGTGGCTGCGCGTGATGCACGTCAACGTGAATGCGGCGTTCATCCTCACGAAGACGCTGCTGCCGCTCCTCAGGCTGTCCGACGACGCATCCGTCGTCTTCACGACGAGCGGCGTGTCCACGCGGGGGCGCGCCTACTGGGGCGCCTATGCGGCGTCGAAGTTCGCGCTCGAGGGGCTCGCGCAGGTGCTCGCGGACGAGACCGACAACCTCACGAAGATCCGCGTGAACACTGTGAACCCCGGAAAGACGCGCACGGCGATGCGAGCGAAGGCGTTCCCCGGCGAGGACCCCGAGAGCGTGCCGAAGCCGGCCGAAGTACTGCCGGTGTTCCTCTACCTGCTCGGGCCCGCGAGCACGGGTGTCACCGGCCGCCGCTTCGACGCGCAGTAGCTCGCCCGGCAGAGCGCCCGGGTCCGCGCCCGCGCCCTGACCCATCAGTCGCCCGCCGAGCCGGGCGTGCGTCGGCCCCTGTTCGTCCCGCCAGCGCGAGCAGCGCATCGAGCTCCGCTCCGGCCAGGTCGCGCGAGCGGCCCCGTGGCAAGTCGCGAGGCAAGGACACGGGTCCCCAGCGCACGAGCATGGTGCGGCTCACCTTGAGGCCCGCCGCGTCGAACAGCGAGCGAATTGCGCCTCGCGGCAGTGTCCGATCGGCCGACACCTTGAACCAGGTGTTGGTCGTGCCGCCCTCGAGCCGCTCGATCGCCGAAAACGTCACCGGCTCGCCTTCGACCTCCACCTCTCGCGGCATCTGCGGCCAATCGTCGCTCTGCCGAGGACGCAGCGCGCGGACTCGATACTCGACGGGAATCGAACTCGCGCGACGGGTCACCGCCGAGACCAGCGCGCCCTCGTTCGCGAGGACGAGCAGTCCGTCCTCGCCAAAACCGAGCGCATTCACCGGCAGCCAGCGTCCCGAGCGCAGGGCCGGCAGGTGCATTTCCACGCCGGTACGTTCGTCGCCCGCGAGGCGACGGAGCATCTCGCCGCTCGGCTTGTGATAGACGATGACCCGAAGTTCGGGCGCGGCACCGAGGCGCCGCGTGACGTCGCGACCGTCGACGACGATCCGGTCGCCCGGTCGGACGCGCTGGCCGACCTCGGCCGGGCGTCCATTCACGAGGACGCGGCCGTCCCGGATCCAGGACTCGACCTGTCGACGAGAGCCGATGCCGTGCTGGGCCAGCAGCTTGTGCAGGCGCTCGTCCAACGCGGGGGCTACCGTTCCTGGCTCTCAGGCGGCGCGGCGACGAGCGTGGGTGCATCCGGCCCTTCCCGCTCGCCCGCATCCTCGGCGACGACATCGTCGTCGAGCGATTCGTCGAGGACCTCGGCGTCCGAGTCCTCCGCAGCGGCAGTCACCGCCTCCGGCGGCGGCAGGCCCGAGATCTCGTCGGCCGCCGGCGCGACCGGCGTTCCCGGCAGCTCGAGCTGCACGTTCAACTCGTCGAGGTCCTGCAGTTCCGCGAGGGTCGGCAGGTCGTCCAGGCTCTTCAGGCCGAAGTAGTCGAGGAACTCGCGCGTCGTGCCGAGCAGCTCCGGCCGGCCGGGGACCTCGCGGTGGCCGACCACGCGGATCCAGTTCCGCTCGTGCAGCGTACGCATGATGGTGGATGCCACGGTGACGCCGCGAATGTCCTCGATCTCGCCGCGCGTGATGGGCTGCCGGTAAGCGATGAGCGCCAGCGTCTCGAGCAACGCGCGCGAGTAGCGGCTCGGGCGCTCCTGCCACAGGCGCGACACGACGTCCGCGTACTGCGGGCGCACCTGCACCCGCCAGCCGCTCGCCACCTCTCGCAGCTCGATTCCCGTGCCCTCGAAGTGCTGCGCAAGGCTGGCGAGCGCGGCCTCGATGTCCTCGGCGACCGGGCGCTCGTGCTCCTCGAACAGCTCCTGGATCTGCTCCACCGTCACCGGCCGGCCGGCCGCCAGCAGCACGGCCTCGATGACGTTGCTCAGGGGATGATCGCTCATGGTTCAGTCCGGGGTGCCGGCCTCGGGCCGGTCGTTGTTGACGACGAGCGTGACGTGCCGGGGCGAGCCGGCGCGCACGTGGATGGGCGCGAACTGTTCGGCCTGCACGATTTCGATCAGGCCTTCGCGCAGGAGTTCCAGCAGGGCGGAGAACGTGACGGTGACGCCCATGCGGCCCTCCTCCGGCCGGAAGAGCTGCGTGAACTCGACGAACGCCTGCGTGCGCAGCGCGCCGAGCACGTCCGACATGCGCTGGCGCACCGACAGCCGCTCGCGCTGCACGTGGTGGTGCGCGAACATCTCGGCGCGCGCCATCACGTCCTTCAGCGCGACCAGCATCTCCTGCATGGTCACGTTCGGCAGCATCCGCACGACGCGGCGCTCGACCAGCTCCGCCGACGCCGGGAACGTATCGCGATCGACGCGCGGCAGCTCCTCGATGTCCTCCGCCGCCCGCTTGAAGCGCTCGTACTCCTGCAGTCTTCGCACGAGTTCGGCCCGCGGGTCGTCCTCCTCGCCCGTGCCTTCGCCATGCGGCCGCGGCAGCAGCATGCGGGACTTGATCTCGGCCAGCGTGGCCGCCATCAGCATGTACTCGCCGGCGAGCTCGAGCTGGAGATCGTGCATCACCTCGATGTACTGCATGTACTGCCGCGTGATCTCGGCGATGGGAATGTCGAGGATGTCGAGGTTCTGGCGGCGGATGAGGTAGAGCAGCAGGTCGAGCGGCCCCTCGAACGCCTCGAGGAACACCTGCAGCGCATCCG
>VEPJ01000021.1:0-18006 GCA_012026925.1 Gammaproteobacteria bacterium
GCCATGCCGGTCGCGATGTCGGTCGCGAAGCGCACGGCCTTGGCGAGCGGCAGCGGCTTGTCGTTCACCTCGTTGCCGAGCGTGTGCGACGGGAAGTACTCCATCGAGATCGCGTAGTTGCCGCGGATGAACAGGAAGTCGTAGATGCGGATGACGTTGCGGTGCGTGATCTTGCGCGAGTAGCGCAGCTCGTGCACGAACCGCTTCATCATCTCCTCGTCCTGCGAGACGTTGGGGTTCAGGAACTTGAGCACCAGCCGCTCGTCCACCACCGTGTCCTCCATGAGGAGCACGGTGCCGAAGGCACCCTTGCCGATCTTCTGCACGAACTTGTAGCGGCCCTCGAGCACGTCGCCGACCTTGAGCGTCGAGATGTCGAGCCGCGCCTGCTCGCGCGACTGGCGCATCATGCCCTCGATGTCGGCGCGCTCCACGAGCAGCGTGCGCGCCGGTTCGGCGTGGCGTGCCACGTCGTCGCGTACGGCGACGGCGCCGCTCGAGAAGCGGCTGTCGAGGTCGCCCACGGCGCGCAGCGCCGCGTGGCTGATGGTCGGGTCGCCGACCGCCGCGCCGAACGCCTCGAGCCTGGCGCGCACGGCATCGGACGTGCGGTCGTCCACGAGGCGCGTGAGCGCCGTGATCGTCTCGAGGCGCACCTCCTTCGAGGCGTGGTCGAGCAGCGGCAGCAGCCGCGTGACGTGCGAGGCGTCGCCGAGCTTGCCGAGCGCCCGCAGCACGGTCGGCAGCGAGCGGTCGTCGGCATTCTCGAGCAGGTTGAGCAGTGCGGGCAGGGCGCGCTTGCTCCCGATCTCGGCCAGCGCGTCCACGGCCCGCTCGCGCACCCACCAGTCGGGGTCCCGCGTCGCCTCGATCAGGAAGCTGACGGCACGCTCGTCCTTGGTCTGGTTGAGGATCTCGATCGCCGCGCGGCGCACGTCCTCGTCCTGGTCGCGGATCAGCTCGAGGGCGGCCTCGATGACCCGCGGGCCGCCGATCTTGGCGAGCGCGTCCGCGGCGCGGCTGCGCACCCACCAGTCCTCGTCCTTGATGGACTGGAGCAGGTACTTCACGTGCTGGGCGGTGCCGATCTCGTTCAGCACCTCCACCGCGGCGCGTCGGGCACCCTCGTTCTCGTCCTTCAGCACCTTGACGAGGTGCTGGATCGTGTCCGGATGGTTCGCGCGCACGACCGCATCGATCGCCTTCTGCTGGGTCTCGACGTCGGGGTCGCGCAGCACCTCGCAGAGCAGGGCCGGGTCGGCATTGCCGTCGAGGCGCGAGAGCGCGTTCAGGACGGCCTGGCGGATGAACTTGTTGGTGTCCTTGAGCTGGATCTGCAGGGCGGTCGCGACGTCCGGGCGGTTGAACCGCGAGAGGATGCTGATGATGTGCGTGCGTGCGATCGGGTCCTTGCCCTCGAGCCGGCTCACGAGCTCGGGCACCAGCGACTCGTCCGCGATGTCGCTGATGATGCGGAACAACGCGGCCTTCTCGGTCGGCTCCTGGTTGTAGGCGCGCGCGAGCAGGTCGCGCGCACCCAGGCGCGACTTCTGGGCCGCCAGCACGCTGACGATCGGCCCGCGCGGCGCCTTCGGGTCGTCGAGCAGGGGCAGCAGCAGTTGCGGCGCGTAATTGCGGGCCGCGGAAAGCGCCGAGACGATCGCGGTGGCGGTCCGCGCATTGGCCTCGCCGAGCGCATCCACCACTATCGGCAGCGACTTGTTGTCGATCAGGGAGGAGAGGACGTTGACGAACCCCGTCGTCTCCTGCCGGTCGGCGTTCGCCAGCGCGTCGATGATGCGGGGAATGGCCGAGGGCCCGAGCTTGCTCAGTTTCTCGAGGGACTTGCCTGCATCGCTGCCGCTGCCGTCACCCGCCGCCTTGATGTCGGCGATGAGACGGTCGGCGCGCAGGTTGGTGAAGAAGCTCATGGGCACAGGGGACGGCTGGCAGTTCGCGCCTCGCGCTGCGGGTGACTAAGTCAAAACTGGGCGGGCCCCGGCGGGGCCAGGTGACCGATGGAAGTATGCCACGCGGCCGACCGGATGCCGCGACCCGTCCCGGAACGGAGTCCGGAGCCGCTTTCCGCTACAATCGCGCGCTTACGGCGCATGCCTCAACCCCCGCTGATACTCAAAGCCAGATGACCGACGCTCGCGTCCGCTCAGCCCGCCTAGTGGTCGGGAATTATGTCGAACCCCACCTTGGGATGCCCCTGGACGACGCCAAAGCTGTGAAGTCCGTCAGGTTGGAGGGGGGGCAGGTCCTCGTGGACGTGGAACTGGGCTTCCCCCTCGGCCGGGACCGGGACCGGCTGCAGGCCGTCCTGCAGGGGCTGCTCGACACCCACCCGGAGGTCGGCCCGAGCCGCGTGTCGGTCACCTGGAAGATCGGTCGGCACGCCGTGCAGGGCAACCTGCAGCCGCTTCCAGGCATCGCGAACGTGGTCGCCGTGGCCTCGGGCAAGGGCGGGGTCGGCAAGTCCACGACCGCGGTTAACCTGGCCCTGGCGCTCGCGCTCGACGGCGCGCGCGTCGGCCTGCTCGATGCCGACATCTACGGCCCGAGCCAGCCGCGCATGATGGGGCTGCAGGGCGAGCGACCGGTCTCCGTGGACGGCAAGCGGATCGAGCCACTCGAGGCGCACGGCGTGAAGGTCATGTCGATCGGCTTCCTGATCGAGGAGGAGCAGCCCATGGTCTGGCGCGGGCCGATGGTCACGCAGGCCCTGACGCAGCTGCTCTCCGACACGAACTGGGGCGAGCTCGACTACCTCGTCGTGGACATGCCGCCCGGCACGGGCGACATCCAGCTGACCCTGGCGCAGCGCGTACCGGTCAGTGGAGCCGTGGTGGTCACCACGCCCCAGGACATCGCCCTGCTCGACGCGCGCAAGGGCCTGCGCATGTTCCAGAAGGTCAACGTACCCGTGCTCGGGGTCGTGGAGAACATGAGCACGCACGTCTGCTCGAAGTGCGGGCACGAGGAGCCGATCTTCGGCAGCGGCGGGGGCAGCCGCATGGCGGACCAGTACGGCGTGAGCCTGCTCGCCAGCCTGCCGCTCGACATCCGCATCCGCGCGCAGACCGATGGCGGTCGGCCGACGGTGGTGGCCGATCCGGACGGGCCGCTCGGCCAGGCCTACCTCGAGATGGCCCGCCGCACCGCTGCCCGCCTGTCCGTGGCCGAGTCCACCCGGGGCGCCGGCCCCAGGATCACCGTCGAGGAAACCTGAGCGTGAGCATCAAGTCCGACCGCTGGATCCGCCGCATGGCCGAGTCCCACGGCATGATCGAGCCCTTCGAACCCGGCCAGGTCCGCGTGGCCAGCGGCCAGCGCATCGTTTCCTACGGCACCTCGAGCTACGGCTACGACGTGCGCTGCGCGAACGAGTTCAAGATCTTCACCAACATCAACTCGACGATCGTCGATCCGAAGGACTTCGACCGCGGGTCGTTCGTGGACTTCACCGGCGAGGTCTGCCTGATCCCGCCGAACTCGTTTGCGCTGGCGCGCACCGTCGAGTATTTCCGCATCCCACGCAACGTGCTCACGGTCTGCCTGGGCAAGTCCACCTATGCGCGCTGCGGCATCATCGTCAACGTCACGCCGCTCGAGCCGGAGTGGGAGGGCCACGTCACCCTCGAGTTCTCCAACACGACGCCGCTGCCCGCCAAGATCTACGCGCACGAGGGTGTCGCGCAGATGCTGTTCTTCGAGTCGGACGAAGTGTGCGACGTCTCGTACAAGGATCGCGGCGGCAAGTACATGGGGCAGAAGGGCGTCACGCTGCCGAAGGCGTGAGAAAAGCCCCTCGCTCCTACATCTCGAGCTTCACCAGCTTGAGCTGCAGGTCGGGCCGGCCCTTGTTGAACTGGATCGCCTGCACCGGTACGAAGCCGAGCTTCGGGGCGTGCCACACCCGGTTCACGCGCTTCGAGCCCGTGTGCTGGCTCGCCCAGACGACCGTGTCGAACTGCCCGTAGGGCGTCACGACCGTCTGGCGGCCCTCGGGCCAGTAGCGGAAGTCCTCGAGCTTCGAGCCGTTCAGGATCCAGAAGAGCTTCGGCTCGCGGCCCGCGAGCAGTTCGTAGAGCATCGCGGCCTGCACCGAGGCGCTGTCCTGCGTCCCCGGCTGCACTGGGAAGTCGAACGCCTTGCCCTTGGATTCGCCGCGCACGCGCCCGCTCCCCCAGTCGAACTCGATCCGCACGTCCTTGGCGCTCGAGTCGCTGCCGTCGTCGAAGACGAGCGACAGCGGGCGGATGCCGGCCGGCGTCATTTCCATCGTGCTGCGTTGCCGGGCGTCGGGACTGATCGCGATGCGACCGAGGATGTTCGGGTACGCCCGCGACTCGTACAGCCACTGCCCGGGGACCGGGCCACGCCGGAGGGTCTGCTCGATCTCGCCTCCGCTGATGCCCCGGTAGCTCACCTGGTAGCGCGCCTTGTACGGCACGAGGCCGCCGTTGGCAGCCGCGATGTCCCCGGGCGCCACCGCCTGCTGCGCCTGCGCCGGCAGCGCGGTGCAGGCGACGACCGCGAGCGCCAGTCCGGCCGCGAATCGTCTAAGCAGCGATGTCATCGGAGGCCTCGATGACCACGGCGCGGTCGAGGCGCTGGCCGTCGAGCCACGCCGCCCCCTGCGCGTAGCGCAACCGGCCGGCGGCGAACCAGCCCACGGCGGCGGGGTAGATGCGGTGTTCCTGCTCGAGTACTCGGGCTGCAAGGCTGGCCTCGTCGTCGCCGTCCCGCACGGGGACCCTAGCCTGTAAGACAACCGGGCCGCCGTCCAGTTCGCGCGTGACGAAATGCACGCTGGCCCCATGGTCCCGCTCGCCCGCCTCGAGCACCCTGCGGTGGGTGTGCAGGCCGCGATGGCGTGGCAGGAGCGAGGGGTGAATGTTGAGCATGCGTCCCACGAAGCGGTCGACGAACGCGGGGCCCAGGATCCGCATGAAACCGGCCAGGACCACCAGGCCCGGCTCGAAGCTCGCGACGAGAGCGGCGAGTGCTTCATCGTATCTTTCGCGGTCGGAAAACTGCTGCGGGGCGAGCGATGCAGTCCGCAGGCCACGGGAACGCGCCCACTCGAGCCCGGCAGCATCGGGGCGGTCGCTCACGACGGCGCGGACCTCGACGGGCAGGGTACCCGCCTGCGCCTTCTCGACGATCGCGCGCAGGTTGCTCCCGCGGCCGGAGATCAGCACGACGACCGGCAGGCGCTCGCCGGCGCTGCTCATCGCTCGATCACGACCCCGCGATCGCCGCGACGCACCTCGCCGATCAGCATCGGCTGCTCGCCGTGCCGGCGCAGGACGTCCATCGCGCGGTCCGCGTCGGCTGCGGCGACGCACACGGTCATGCCGAGGCCGCAGTTGAACGTGCGGTACATCTCGTCGCGATCGATGTTCCCGGCCCGCTGCAGCCAGTCGAACACTGCGGGCCGCGGCCAGCGACGCTCGTCGATCACGGCCTCGAGGCCCTCCGGCAGCACGCGCGGGATGTTGCCCGTCGGGCCGCCGCCGGTGATGTGCGCGACGCTGTGCACCGGCACCTCCGCGAGCAGCGCGAGGATCGCCTTGACGTAGATGCGCGTAGGCGCGAGCAGGCGGTCGTAGAGCGGCTGGCCGTCGAGCATCGTGCCCGGGCCCGCGCCGCCCATGGCGAGCAGCCTGCGCACCAGCGAGTAGCCGTTCGAGTGCGGGCCGGAGGAGGCGAGGCCGATGATCGCGTCGCCGGCCCGCGTCTGCGTGCCGTCGATGATGCGGTCCTTCTCGACGAGGCCTACGCAGAATCCCGCGAGGTCGTAGTCGTCGCCCTCGTACATGCCGGGCATCTCGGCCGTCTCGCCGCCGACCAGCGCGCACCCGGCCTGCAGGCAGCCTTCGACGATGCCCTTGATCACGCGCTCGGCGACCGCCACCTGCAGGCGACCGGTCGCGTAGTAGTCGAGGAAGAAGATCGGCTCGGCACCCTGCACGACCACGTCGTTGGCGCACATCGCCACGAGGTCGATGCCGATCGTGTCGTGGCGCCCCGTCTCGATCGCGAGGCGCAGCTTCGTGCCGACGCCGTCCGTGCCGGACACCATGACGGGATGACGGTAGCGGTGCAGGGGGACTTCGACGAGCGCGCCGAAGCCGCCGATGCCGCCGAGCACCTCCGGCCGCGTCGAGCGCTTCACCGCGGGCTTGATGCGCTCGACGAGTTCGTCGCCCGCGTCGATGTCCACGCCGGCGTCGCGGTAGGTGGTGGGTCGAATGTCGGCCATGGGAGTCTCCCGAGGGCGGTGCTGCCCCGGGGTTCGCTTCGAGGCTGTGGTATTTTACACGGGCGCCGGCAGCGCCGGACTCTTCCCGACCCATGCGCAGACTCACCAGAATCGTCAGGAGCGACGCGCCGGCCCTGGCGGCCCTCGCCTGCATCCTGCTCGTGGCATCGTTGCTGCCGCCCGCGGCCGGCGCCGACTTCGTCGTTTACCAGGCCGTCGTACCGATCAAGGGCACGACTGAGGCAGACCGGACCGCGGCTTTCGGCGAGGCGCTGCGTTCCGCGGCCGTTCGTGCCTCCGGGCGCAGCGATGCCGGTTCGAACGCCGTGATCGCCGCGGCGGCGGCCGACCCGGCGCGCTACGTACAGCAGTATTCGACGACGCCCGATCGCTTCCTCAAGGTCGGATTCGACGCGAGGGCCATGGACCAGCTGCTGCAGCAGGCGGGCCTGCCCCTCTGGCCGCTCGAGCGGCCCGTGACCGAGGTACTGCTCGTCGTTCCCACCGTCGCCAGCGGCGCGCGGGCGATCGTGGACGGGGACCGTGTTCCCGAGCGCGCGGAGGTCGAGCGGGCGGCGCAGGCGCGCGGCCTGCCGATCGCCTGGCCACAGGCGAACGTGGACGCGAGCCGGGTCCGGGCACTGCTCGCAGACGGCGACGCGGCGCAGCCGGCGACGAGCGGGCGCCCGGTGCTCGCCGGCGTCGGGTCGGGCGGGTCGGTGAGCTGGCGCTTCAGCCAGTTGGGCCAGTCCGCGCGCGCGGAAGGCTCGTTGCAGGACGGGGTGGGTCTCGCCGCGGATGCGCTGGCCGCGCGCTACGCGCCGCCATCCACCCGCGGAACCTCCAGGATCGAGGTGCGCGTCGGTGGCATTGCCGACGTGCGCGCCTACGCGGGGCTCCTGGAGTACCTGAAGTCGCTCAGCCTCGTGCGGTCGATCGCGGTCGAGGAAGTGAGCGGCGGCGTCGTCAAGCTCGAGCTCGGCGTGCGCGGTGACCTCGAGCTGGTGCGCAGGATCGTCGCGCTCGACGGCCGCCTGCAACCGGGTCCCGACGCCGGGCCGGATGGAGGCCCGTCGGTCGACTTCAGCTACCAGCCATGAACCTGGGGTTCCTGCCGAATCTCCTGTGCGTGCTGCGGATCCTGCTCGTGTATCCGGCGGCGCACGCGCTCCTGCAGGGCCGCTACACGCTGGTCCTCGCGCTCTGCCTGGTCGCGGCATTCACGGACGGGCTCGACGGATACCTCGCCAAGCGCTTCGACTGGTCGACGGAACTCGGCAAGCACCTCGACCCGCTCGCCGACAAGCTGCTGCTCGTGAGCCTGTTCGTGTGCATGAGCGTCGCGGGCCTGGCACCGTGGTGGCTCACCGCACTCGTGCTGCTGCGTGACGTCGTGATCGTCGCGGGAGCCATCGCCTATCGCGTGCTGATCGGGCCGCTGCACGGCCGGCCAACGGTGCCGAGCAAGCTCAACACGCTCTGCCAGATCAGTTTCTGCCTCGCCGTCGTCTCGCGCGCAGCCTACGGCTGGCCGACCGAGCAGATCATCATTGCGGCCGGCGCGCTGGTCACCGTGACGACGGCCGTCAGCGGCATCGACTACGTCCTCGTCTATTCGCGGCGTGCACGGGCTGCAGCACGGGCGCAGGCCGCGACGGCCGGCTGAAGCTCGATGGAACAGCTGCCGCTCAGCGTCCGCCTGCGCGACTCGGCGCGTCTTGCGAGTTTCGTGCCGGGCCGCAATCGTGAGCTCCTCCGGCTGATCGGGGGCGGGCCCGCGGCCGGACCGCGCGTCGTCTGGATCTGGGGACGGCCCGGAACGGGCAAGACCCACCTGCTGCAGGCGGCGTGTGCCGCGGTGGCGGATTCGGGCGGGACGGCCAGCTACCTCGACCTGACGGCGACCGCGGATCCCGCCTGGCTGGAAGGCTGCGAGAGCCTCGACCTCGTCTGTCTCGACGGCATCGACGCGATCGCGGGCAATGCCGCGTGGAACGAAGCGATCTTTCGCCTGCATGCGCTCATGCAGGATTACCCGGCACGCCTCTACGCGGCGACGACGGCGCCACCCGCCGCGATCGAGTTCCACCTGCCCGACCTGCGCTCGCGCCTGCTGGCCGCCTCGGTGCACCAGCTGTTCGAGCTCGACGAGGCGGACCAGGCGGAGGCGCTGCGTCGGCGTGCCGCGCAGCGCGGGCTCGAGCTCTCGACGGAGGGAGCGCTGTATCTCGTGCATCGGCTGCCCCGCGACATGCACTCGCTCTGCGCAATGCTCGACCGTCTCGACGAGGCTTCGCTCGCGGCGCAACGCCGCCTCACGGTGCCTTTCCTGCGCAGCGCCCTCGAGGCTCAGGGATTCGGCTCCGCCTGAGCGCGGGACTGTGGCCGCGAGAGGCGCAGGAACGCGACGAGCGCGATGAAGTGCGCGAGGCTCGAGAGCAGGATCACGGCTGCAATGCCGCGCACCGCCGGATTGGCGATCGACTCGGTGATCCCGTAGACGATGTAGGGCGCGACGCAGAGCGTCGCCCACGCGTGGGTCCGCCGGTCGCCGCGGAGCAGTCCCCGCAGCGGGAGCAGCAGCGGCAGCAGCAGGAGGACGGCCAGCAGTGCGCTGCGCGGCCAGCCGGCGGACAGCAGCGCGGCGAGGCAGACGCACGCACCCACGGCGGAGAGGGTGCCGAGCACCCATCGACGCGCGACCACGAGGGCCGGGCTCGGGCCGCGCCGGATCACCTGGGGCGCTCGCGCGCGACGGCAACTGCGACGTCCGCAACGCGCCGGCCCAGGAGTTGTGCGAGTTCGCGCTCGTCATCGCTCAGCCTGACGTCGCCCTTGGAGGCCGCGAGGTGGCTCGCCCCGTAGGGCGTGCCGCCCGTGCGCGTGCGGTTCATGGCTTCCGCGGTGAAGGGCAGCCCGACGATGTACATGCCGTGGTGCAGGAGCGGCAGCATCATCGTGAGCAGCGTGGATTCCTGCCCGCCGTGCATCGAGCTCGTGGACGTGAACACGCCCGCGGGCTTTCGGTCGAGCGCTCCGTTCAGCCACAGCGCACTCGTCCCGTCGAGGAAGTACTTGAGCGGCGCCGCCATGTTGCCGAACCGCGTCGGGCTGCCGAGGACGAGCCCGCCGCACTCGCGCAGGTCCTCGTGGGTCGCATACGGCGGGCCGGACTCGGGAACGGGGGGCTCGGTCGCCTCGCTGACCGGCGACACCGGCGGCACGGTGCGGAGCCGGGCACTCGCTCCGGCCACCGACTCCACGCCCCGCACCACGTGGCGCGCGAGCTCGGCGGTCGCGCCGTGGCGCGAGTAGTAGAGCACCAGGATTTCGGTCATTCTCGAGATTCCCTGATTGACGACCGGCCGCGCGGAGCGGCGCGGCCCGGATTCTAGGTCCCCGAACCTTGACGGTACAGAGTGCAGTTGTTAGCGTGATTTCCTGCCCCGGCACCGCACCATGCAGTTTCCACGCCGTTCCTTCCTGACGCTGCTCGCGATTGCACTGCTCGGCGCCGTGCAACTCTCGGGCTGCGCCGGCATGCCCGTGCAGGAGATGAGCGACGCACGACAGGCGGTCCAGGCGGCCCACAAGGCGGGCGCGGACAAGTACGCGCCGGAGCAGATGGCGGAGGCCGACCGGCTGTTGAAGAGCGCCAAGTCGAACCTGAACAAGGGCGAGTACCGCACCGCGCGCGACGAGGCCGAACTTGCGCGCGCGAAGGCGATGGACGCGCGCCGGATCGCGGAGGCCGCCAAGGCTTCCAAGCCGAAACCCGATCCATGAACCGACGATGAGCGACTGGGTCGCGCGCCGCTGTCTGGTCGCCGGCCGCGTCCAGGGCGTCTTCTATCGCGCATCCGCCCGCCAGCGTGCGCAGGAACTCGGCGTGGCCGGGTTCGCAAGGAACCTGCCGGACGGACGCGTCGAGGTGCTCGCGTGCGGCGAACCGGGGGCGGTGCAGTCGCTATGCGAGTGGCTGTGGCAGGGATCGCCCGCCTCGCACGTCGCGTCCGTGGAAGTGGAGATCGTCGAGACGGCCACCCTGGGCCGGCGGCCCGAGGGATTCCGCACGGCCTGACGCGCTCAGTGCGCGTAGCGCCAGCGCGAGACCAGCCGGTCGATCACGAGGTCGGAGTAGTCCGGGCGGCCGAGGCTGCCGTTGTAGCGCTGCAGCGCGCGCTGGTAATTGCCGCGTTCCTTGCGCAGGTAGTACGACAGGATCGTCGTGCCCATCCGCACGTTGTCGCCGACGCGCACGAGTTGCGCGTTCGTCATGCCGAGCTGGCTCGGCCAGAACGGCATCACCTGCATCAGGCCCACGGCCCCCGCGGACGAGACCGCATACTTGTCGAAGCGGCTCTCGACGTCCATCACGGCCAGGACGAGTTCGGGCGGGATGTCCACGCGGCGTGCTTCGCAGTGCACGTGGTCGAGGATCTGCTGGCGCTCGTCCGGGTCCTTCACGTAGCGACCGAGGCGCGGTCCCATGTAGGCGAGCCAGACCGCGCGGTCGTACTTGTCCTCGAAGCAGTCGCTCGGCTGGATCGCCTCGAGGATGACGCCGCGCAGCTCGGGGTCCATCTGGCGGTCCGCGCGCGCCCCTGCGACCGGCAGGGCCGCGAGCAGGACGAGGCACGTGAGCGACGACGCCCGCATTCGTTCAGTTCCCCGCGGTGCTCCGCTCGCGCAGGAACTGGACGACCGAGGCGAGCGGGACGTCCGCGGCGCCTTCGCCCGAGCGGGGCTTGTACTCGAGCACGCCGCGCTCGCGCCCCTTGTCGCCCACGACGACCCGGTGGGGAATGCCGAGCAGCTCGTCGTCGGCGAACTTGACGCCGGGGCGCGCGTCGCGGTCGTCGTACAGAACCTCGAAGCCCGCCGCCTGGAGGTCGGCGTAGAGACGCTCGGCGACCTCGCGGACGCGCTCGGACTTCTGCAGGTTGATCGGGATGAGCGACACGTGGAAGGGTGCGATCGGTTCCGGCCACACGATGCCGCGTTCATCATTGTTCTGTTCGATGGCCGCCGCCACGACGCGCGTCACACCTATGCCATAGCAGCCCATGTACATGACGGCGGGCTGGCCCTTTTCGTCGAGCACAGTGGCTTTCATCGCCTCGCTGTACTTGCGGCCGAGCTGGAAAATGTGACCGACCTCGATGCCGCGGGCGATGCCGAGTCTGCCCCGGCCCGAGGGGCTCGGGTCGCCCGGTACCACGTTGCGCACGTCGACGACCTCGGGCTCGGGCAGGTCGCGGCCCCAGTTGGCGCCGGTCAGGTGGGCATCGCGCTCGTTCGCGCCGCAGACGAAATCCGCGAGGTGCGCGGCCGCACGGTCCGCGTAGACCTTGAGCTTCAGTCCGAGGGGCCCGATGAACCCGGGCTCGCAGCCGGTCGCTGCACGCACCTGCTCGGCGGTCGCCATGCGGAGCGGCGAGTACACGCCCGGGAGCTTCTGCGCCTTGACGGCGTTCAGTTCGTGGTCGCCGCGCACGACCAGCGCGACCACGCCGCCGTCCGTACCTTCGACGAGCAGCGTCTTCACGCACCGCTCCGCCCCGATCCCGAGGAACGCCGTGAGCTCGGCGATCGTGCGCACGTTCGGCGTCGCCACCCGGGCGAGGCTCGCGGTGGCCGCGGGCCGGCTGCCCGTCGGCGGCAGGGCCTCGGCCATCTCGAGGTTGGCCGCGTAATCGTCGCCGTCGGAAAAGGCTATCGCGTCCTCGCCCGACTCGGCGAGGACGTGGAACTCCTGCGACGCGCTGCCGCCGATGCTTCCCGTGTCGGCGCGCACGGCCCGGAACTTCAGGTGCATGCGCGTGAAGATCCGCGAATAGGCATCGTACATCGCCTGGTAGCCCTGCTCGAGCGAGCCGGCGTCGAGGTGGAAGGAATAAGCGTCCTTCATCGTGAACTCGCGCGCCCGCATCACGCCGAAGCGCGGCCGGATCTCGTCGCGGAACTTGGTCTGGATCTGGTAGAAGTTCACCGGCAGCTGCCGGTAGCTCTTCAGCTCGCGGCGCGCGAGGTCGGTGATGACCTCCTCGTGCGTGGGGCCGTAGCAGAAGGGCCGGTCGTGCCGGTCGGTGATGCGCAGCAGCTCCGGCCCGAACTGGTCCCAGCGGCCCGATTCCTGCCAGAGCTCCGCGGGCTGCACCGTCGGCATCAGCAGTTCGATGGCCCCGGCGCGGTTCATTTCCTCCCGGATGATCGCTTCCACCTTGCGCAGGACGCGCAACCCGATCGGCAGCCACGTGTACATCCCGGCCGCGAGGCGACGGATGAGGCCGGCCCGCAGCATCAGCTGGTGGCTGACCACCTCGGCGTCGGCGGGAACGTCCCGCAAGGTGTTGATCGGGTAGGTCGAAAGTCGCATCGGGGTTCCAGGAAGAGTGGCCGGGCGGCCGCTGATTCTAGCAGAGGGCTGCGACGGCCCCGCCCGACGGCGCGGAGGCCAACGTTGTGCCGGCGCGGCGCGCTACCTATGATGGCCCGAGCCAGGCGGGTTGGATGCCCATGACCACTGATTCATCTCAATCGACGGGCGCGGCCCGGCCGCGTCCCCGCGGCCGCGGCATCTACCTGCTGCCGAACCTGTTCACGACAGGCGTGCTCTTCTCGGGCTTCTACGCGATCGTCGCCGCCACCGACGGCAACTTCGATCGCGCGGGCATCGCGATCTTCGTCGCGATGGTCTGCGACGGGCTCGACGGACGCATCGCGCGCTGGACGAACACGCAGAGCGAGTTCGGCAAGGAGTTCGACAGCCTCTCGGACATGGTCGCCTTCGGGCTCGCACCGGCCGTGGTGGCTTACCAGTGGGGCGTCGTGCGGATCGCCGAATACGGCTCGGTCTGGGGCCGCCTCGGCTGGCTCGCGACGTTCTTCTACGCCGCCTGTGCCGCGTTCCGGCTGGCCCGGTTCAACGCGCGCTCGGCGACCGCCGACAAGCGCTTCTTCGAGGGGCTGCCGAGCCCGTCGGGAGCGGCGTTGCTCGCGGGCTTCGTCTGGATGCTGAACGACCTGCAGCGCGAAGGGTTGCGTGCGCTGGTCCTTGCGTTCGCGGTGGCGACGGTGGCGGGCGCACTGATGGTCAGCCGCTTTCCCTACCTGAGCGGCAAGGACTTCAACCTGAACCGCCGCATCCCGTTTGCCTTCCTGCTGCTCGTGCCGGTCGGATTCATCGTCGTCGGCTCGAGCCCGCCGGAGATGCTGTTCGGACTGTTCGGCCTGTATGCGCTGTCGGGGCCGCTGCTGTGGGCCTGGCATCGCATCACGCGCGGGCGGCGAGGCGTCGTGCAGCCCGGCGCCGGCGCGCCGAAGTAGGGCAGCCCATGGCGCTCGACCCGAGGCACGCCGCGTACCTCGACGCGCTCGGCGTGGACGTGTACGTCCGCCGCGACCTGCCTGCGCCCCCGGTCACGCCCGCCGTGGGAAGCGGACCGGAAGCATCCACCGGCGAGGGGGCCACTCTCGGCTGGGACGCCCTGCGCCAGGCTGTCGCGGCGTGCACCCGATGCGAACTGCACGCGACGCGCATCCAGACCGTGTTCGGGGTCGGCGACGTGAACGCGCGCTGGATGTTCATCGGCGAGGCGCCGGGCGCCGACGAGGACCGCCAGGGTGAACCTTTCGTCGGCCGCGCGGGTCAATTGTTGACCTCGATGATCAAGGCCCTGGGCCTGCGCCGCGAAGACGTGTACATCGCCAACGTGCTCAAGTGCCGGCCACCCGGCAATCGCGACCCGCGTCCCGAGGAGGCCCGCGCCTGCCGCGACTACCTCGAGCGACAGATCGAACTCGTCAATCCCGCGCTGATCGTCGCCGTCGGGCGCATCGCGGCGCAGAACCTGCTCGCGACCGACACCCCGCTGGCCCGCCTGCGCAATCGCGTGCACGCGCTCGGTGCGAAGCGCCGGCCGCTGCTCGTCACCTACCATCCCGCCTACCTGCTGCGCAGCCCCGGCGAGAAGCGCAAGGCCTGGCAGGACCTGCTGTTTGCGCGCGAGCTGCTCGGCCGAATCGAGCGCGGCGAGGAGGTGGTGTCGTGAGCGCCGCGAGCGCCGACCATCACGCGCACCCGCACCGCCTCGTGAAATTCCGGCCGATGGTGCCCACGGACATCCCGGCGGTGGGTGCCGTCGAGCGTGCGTCCTACGCTTTCCCGTGGAGCGAGGGCATCTTTCGCGACTGCCTTCGCGTCGGCTATTTGTGCCGCGTCGCAGAAGTGGACCATGACATCGTTGCGTACGGCGTCGTCGCCATGGGCGCCGGCGAGGCCCACATCCTCAACCTGTGCGTCCGGGGCGACCTGCGCGGCCGGAGCATCGGCCGGCAGATGCTGATGCTGTTGCTCGAGCGGGCGCGCCAGGCCGGCATGACCGAGGCGTTCCTCGAGGTCCGGCCCTCCAACCGCCTCGCCATCGCGCTATACCAGTCGGTGGGGTTCGTCCAGGTGGGGTTGCGCAAGGCGTACTACCAGGCCGAGCAGGGACGGGAGGATGCGCTGGTCCTCAAGCTCGACCTGACCGAGGAAGCCGGGGTCGTCGAGCGGCCCTGCTAGAATCGCGCTCCCGTTCGCGACCGATCCGACCCGACCGATGACCTCCCAGCGCGACGAAGTGGCGCGACGCCGCACCTTCGCCATCATTTCCCACCCGGACGCCGGCAAGACCACGCTTACCGAAAAGCTGCTGCTGTTCGGGGGCGCGATCCAGATGGCCGGCACCGTCAAGGGCCGCAAGGCGGCACGGCACGCGACCTCCGACTGGATGCGGCTCGAGCAGCAGCGCGGCATCTCGGTGACGTCGAGCGTCATGCAGTTCCCGTACAAGGGTCGCATGGTCAACCTGCTCGACACGCCCGGCCACGAGGACTTCTCCGAGGACACCTACCGGACGCTCACGGCGGTGGACTCGGCGCTGATGGTCATCGACTGCGCCAAGGGCGTCGAGGAGCGCACCATCAAGCTGATGGAGGTCTGCCGGCTGCGCGACACGCCGATCATGACCTTCATCAACAAGCTCGACCGCGAGGGGCGCGAGCCGCTCGAACTGCTCGACGAGATCGAAAAGGTCCTGAAGATCACCTGCGCGCCGGTCACCTGGCCGATCGGCATGGGTCGCGAGCTGCGCGGGGTGTATCACCTGCTCGAGGACCGCATCTACGTCTACGAGGCGGGCGAGAAGGGCCGGGCGGGCACCCATTCCACGATCGACGGGCTCGGCGGCGCGGAGGCCGGGGCGTTCCTCGGCGACCGGGCGCAGGCTTTCCGCGACGAGATCGAGCTCGTGCAGGGCGCGTCGCATCCGTTCTCCCATGCCGACTATCTCGCCGGCCGGCAGACGCCGGTCTTCTTCGGTTCGGCCATCAACAATTTCGGCGTGACCGAGCTGCTCTCCGCGTTCGTCGAGTATGCACCGTCGCCGCGACCTCGCGCGACGACGACGCGGGAGGTGGACGCCTTCGAGGAGCCGCTGACCGGGTTCGTGTTCAAGATCCAGGCGAACATGGACCCGGGCCACCGCGACCGCATCGCGTTCATGCGCATCTGCTCGGGCCGCTACCAGCGCGGGATGCGTTTTTTCCATACGCGGCTGGACAAGGAAGTCCGCATCGCCGACGCGCTCACGTTCCTCGCGGCGGATCGCCAGCAGGCCGAGGAAGCCTATGCCGGCGACATCATCGGCCTGCACAACCACGGCACGATCAACATCGGCGACACCTTCACCGAGGGCGAGAAGCTGATGTTCACGGGCATCCCGAACTTCGCGCCCGAGATGTTCCGGCGCGTGGTGCTGCGCGATCCGCTGCGCATGAAGGCACTGCAGAAGGGGCTCGACCAGCTGTGCGAGGAAGGCGCGACGCAGTTGTTCCGGCCCCTGCGCAACAACGACCTGATCCTCGGTGCCGTCGGCCAGCTCCAGTTCGACGTCGTCGCCTTCCGGCTGCAGGACGAGTACGGCGTGCAGGCGACGTGGGACGCTGTCAACGTGTACACGGCACGCTGGGTGTACTGCAGCGACCCGAAGAAACTCGCCGAGTTCCGCACCAAGGCGCACGACAACCTCGCGCTCGACCACTCGGGGGCGCTCGTGTATCTCGCGCCGACCCGCGTGAACCTGCAGCTTACCGAGGAGCGCTGGCCCGACGTCAGGTTCCGGGAGACGCGTGAGCACCTCGCCTCGGCCGCGTAGCGCGCTCGGACGACCCCCCGTCGTCGCCTGGGCGCTCTACGACTGGGCGAACTCGGCGTTCGCGACCACCGTCATGGCCGGGTTCTTCCCGGTCTTCTTCAAGCAGTACTGGAACGCCGGCGTGGCGGCGACCGAGAGCACGTACCGGCTCGGCGTCACGAGCGGCGTGGCGAGCCTGGTCGTGGCGCTGCTCGCGCCGGCCATGGGGGCCATCGCCGACAAGGGCGGGGCGCGCGTGCGGTTGATGATGGTGTTCACGGTGCTGGGCGCCGCCTCGACGGTCGCGCTGGCGTTCGTCGCGCGGGGAAACTGGCAGGCTGCGGCAGCGCTCTACCTCGTGGCCTCGCTCGGGTTCTGGGGCGGCATCGTGTTCAACGATTCGCTCCTGCTGCACGTCGCCGAGCCCGACGAGTACGACCTCGTCTCGGGCTACGGTTACTCGCTCGGGTACCTCGGCGGCGGGTTGCTGTTCGCCGTGAATGTGCTCATGACCGTGCACCCGGAGTGGTTCGGCCTCGCGAACGCGGCGGAAGCCGTGCGCTGGTCCTTCGTCAGCGTCGGCGTGTGGTGGCTACTCTTCGCGCTGCCTTGCGCGACGCTCGTGCGGGAGCGGCGCGAGGGACGGGTTGCGCTCCCGATTTCGGCGGCCGTGCGGCAGGGGTTCGGCGAGCTCGGCGGGACCCTGCACGAGATCCGCCGCTACCGGCCGCTGCTGTGGTTCCTGGCAGCCTACATTCTCTACATCGACGGCGTGAACACCGTCATCAAGATGGCGGTGGACTACGGCCTGTCGCTTGGGTTCGACCAGTCGCACCTGGTGAAGGCGCTGCTGCTCACGCAGTTCGTGGCGTTCCCCGCGGCGCTCGCATTCGGCTGGCTCGGCGGGAAGATCGGCGCGCGCAAGGGCATCTTCCTCGCGCTCGCCGTGTACCTCGCGGCGACGTGCTACGCATACTTCCTGAAGGAAGTGAGGGATTTCTACGTGCTCGCGATCGTCGTGGGCCTGGTGCAGGGCGGCATCCAGTCGCTGAGCCGCAGCTACTACGGCAGCCTCGTGCCGCCGGAGAAATCGTCTGAATTCTTCGGCTTCTACAACATGATGGGCAAGGCCTCCGCCATCGTGGGTCCCGCGCTCGTGGGCGTGACCGCGGCGATGACGGGCGATCCGCGGTTGTCGATCCTGTCGATCGTGCTGCTGTTCCTCGCCGGCGGCGCATTGCTCGTCGTCGCGGCGCGGTCCGAGCGGCGCATCGAGTCTGCTTCCCGTTAGCCTGTACCGCGTGGGCGTGCTCCTGTCTGCGACGGGAGGACCTTCCGCGGGGACGCCGTGAATCCGCCCTGGAGGCTCGCGCGCCGCGTCCATGCGGCGCGACGCCCCGCGGAAGGTCCTCCCGCCGCAGACAGGCACCCCGTCCCCCCTTGCATGCTTTCGCAACGCTGACGCGGCACCATCGCTCGGCGCAGGCGCGGCGGAGGGTTGGGGGGCTTTCGCAGGGCGTCGCGCCGCATGGACGCGGCGCGCGAGCCCCCAGG
>VEPJ01000021.1:18016-27220 GCA_012026925.1 Gammaproteobacteria bacterium
TGTCGATCCTGTCGATCGTGCTGCTGGTCCTCGCCGGCGGCGCATTGCTCGTCGTCGCGGCGCGCGAGCCCCCAGGGACCCGGGTTTACGGCGTCCCTGCGAAAGCCCCCCAACCCTACGTCGCAGCCGGGTTGCACCGCTGCTTCACGCGTCACCAGGCGGCAGGATCGAGCGCGTAGAACTCCTGCAGCAGCCCATACAGCCGCGGGCGCGCCGCCTTCAACTCTACCGGACGCTCGAAGAAGTCTTCCGTCGCGACCGCGAAGAATTCCGCCTCGTCCTCGGCCGCGTAGGGATCGAGAAATGTGTCCTCGCCGCGATCGACCGCATCCAGCATCGACTCGAACTCGTCTGCGACGTCCGCAGACCAGTCGGTGAGCGAACGCACGCGGACGGGGCTCTCCCGCGGCGGGGCGGCCAGGCCCAGGCCCTCGGCATCGAGGTAATGCGCGAATTCGTGCAGCGCGACGTTGTAGCCCTGGCCGGGCGCCGTCGCGGCCTCGAGCACGTCGTCCCAGGAAAGGATGATGCGGCTCGCCTCCCAGGCTTCTCCGGACAGTTCGCGGCGCCGCTGGGAGACGACACCAGCCTCGTCCTCGACTTCGTCCTCGACCCAGAATGCCGTCGGATACACGAGGACCGAGTGCAACTCGTCGTAGTGCCCGCGCCGGGCGAGCACGAGCAGGCACGCGAGGGCGGCGATGGTGACGCGGATTTCGTCGGTGATCTCGAGCCCGTTGCAGCCGACGAAGTCCTTCTCCGCCAGGAACGCATTGATCAGACCGTCGTGACGAGCGCGCAACTCCGCCGGCATGCGGCGTCGGGCGGGGACATTGCGCTCGATGTGCGCGACGAACTCGGGTGGCAAGGGTCGCGCAAGGGCCTCGCGGCGGCGGCGCGCCGCGAGCATCGGTCCCACGATCAGCCAGGCGAGGACTGCGATCGCGGCCAGCGCGATCCCGACAGTCACGCCCACCCGGTCAACCCAGTTTCTTCAGGCGCTCGACCAGGTCGACGTACGACTTCATCGCCTTGTCGGTGCCGGTGCCCTTGAGCCGCGCCCAGGCGTCGTACTTGGCGCGATTCACCATGTCGAACGCGCCCGGCCGGTCGCCAGCCACATCGCCGGCGGTCGACTGCTTATAGAGTGCGTAGAGCCGCAGCATGTCCTCGTCGGACGGCCGCGACTTGAGCTTCTTCGAGTCCTGGGCCGCGGCATCGAACTTCTTCTTCAGGTCTGTCATGGTGCTGTTCATCCCACGGAACGGCGAGGGCCAAGCATACCTGAGCGTCGCTCAGGCCCGGAGCCGGTTGACGAGATATTTCAGGCGGCGCAGGTCGGTTTCCGTCGGCAACGGCCCGTAACGCAGCGCCGCATAGACGTCGCGGATCTCGGCGAGGTCGCGGGCGAGGTCGGGACACGCCGCCGCGGCGCGGTCGAGGAAGGCGATGGGCCCCTCGGCCGGTCCCGGGACGATGCCGCGACGACGCAGGCGGTGGGCGGTTTCCTCGTGCAGCCGGGCCGGCCAGTCGCGCGCCGGGGCGCGATGCTTCCAGGCGAGGTACAGCGACAGGCCGACGAAGAATGCTGCGAGACTCGCCGTCATGCCGAGTCCGAGCGTGCGCCAGTCGGGTTCCTTGAAACCCATGCGCTCGAGCAGCCGGAACTGCCCGTCGGCGCTGAAGCGCACCTCTCGCTCGTTCCAGAAGTCGTTCACCGCGTCCCAGGCGAGCGTCGTCTGCAGCCAGAGTTCGCTCTCCTGGCGCAGCCTTCCCGGGGCCGGTTCGTCGGCGCCGACAGCGCCGATCAGGCCACGCTCGATGCGCTCGGGCGCGACGGCCGCCGTCGGGTCGACGCGCACCCAGCCGCGGCCCTCCATCCAGACCTCGGACCACGCGTGTGCGTCCGACTGGCGCACGAGCATGTAGCCGCCGATCGGGTTCAGCTCGCCACCCTGGTAGCCCGTGACGACCCGCGCTGGTATTCCGGCCGCGCGCATCACGACCGTGAACGCCGATGCGTAGTGCTCGCAGAATCCCTTGCGTGTCTCGAACAGGAACTCGTCAACCGCGTTGTCGGCGAGCTTCGGCGGTTCGAGCGTGTAGACGAACTGCTGCTCGCGGAACATCCGCAGCATTGCGCCGACGATCGCCTGCGGGTCGCCGTACCGCGCCGCGAGTTCGCGGCCGAGCGCGACCGAGCGCGGATTGCCCTGCGGCGGGAGCTGTGTGTCCTTGTGCCGCACGGACTCCGGCAGCAACCGGCCGGCGACGTAGTCCGGATACGAACGCAGCCGGAAGGACGCGACGTCCGTGATCGGGCGCGGCGAGAGCAGCTGGAAGTCGAAGGCGCGATAGGCGTCCTGCTCCGGCCACGCGGCCGGGAGATCGAGCGCGAGGATCCAGTTGCGGTCGTGAGGCTCGAGCGTGATCTGGTAGTCGAACGGCGTGCCCGACACCGTCGCCTCCTGCTGTGGGAACGCCTGTCCCCGGGTGCGGCGCCAGCTGCGTCCGTCGAACTCGTGCAGCACGGGTCCCCGCCAGTAGCGCTGCACCGGCGGCGGCACGGGGCCGAAGAAACGCACGCGAAACGCCGGGTCGCCGGACACGCTGAGGTCGGACACGTCGCCCGGCGTCATCTCGTCGCCGAGGCCGGTACGCGCTGAATGCGACACCTGGATGCCCCAGAAGGGGCCGGGCAGGCGCGGGAAGAGCAGGAACAATGCGAGCGCAAGTGGCAACGCCTGCGCCATCAGGGCAGCGGTGCGCCGGAGTATCTCCTTCAGGGAACTGCCCGCCGCGCCGGCGTGCACGCGCATCAGCGCGGCGGTGCCGACGAGCGCGCCGACGAAAAGGTAAGGCAGCAGCGGCAGGCGCTGGTCGCGCAGCAGCGCCGCGTAGAGCAGGAAGTATGCGATGAAGACGAGCACGGTCAGGTCGCGGGAAGTGCGCGTCTCCAGCAGCTTCACGCCTGCCATCAGCACCAGGAACGATGTGCCCGCTTCGATGCCGTTCAGCGTACGGTAGGACGCGAAGATCGCGATGGCCGCTGCGAAGGTGCTTGCGGTCCGCAGCCACTTCGGCGGCAGCGGCCAGCCACGGCGATCCGCGGTCCAGCGCCAGGCTCCGGCGGCGACGAGCAGCAGCGTGACCCAGGGTGGCAGGCTCGCGACGTGCGCCGCGGCGGCGACGGCGAGCGCGATGAGCACCCCGTCGAGTCCATGCAGTCGCGTCGGAGCGTGTTCAGCCACGCGCGTCCTCATGCTGGAAGAGGGCCAGGGCCGTGAGGCATCTCTCGCGGTGCGCCGTCCCGATGTTGGCCTCGATGGCGAGGCCGGGGAGCCGCAGGCCGAACGCCTCGCCGTGCTCGTGCGCGTCGAGCACCCAGCGGCAGAGCTGCGACAGCCGCGACTCGGTGTCGAGTCCCGGCAGGCTGTCCCAGTCGAAGACGTGCGAGACCACGTCCGTGCCGGCGTACTGCTTCGTGTGGAGGCCTTGTCCGCGTGCGTACGCCTTCCACGCGATCCGGCGCAGCGAATCTCCCGCCTGGTAAGGCTTGAGGCCGGCGAAGTCCTCCTCGCCCTGCGCGCGATCCTGCGCGCCGCCGGTGTCCGTCTCGACGCCGGGCGGCGGGATCCGCCGTTCGGCGGGTCGCGGCCACGCCACCGCCGAATACTCCGGGTGCACGACCGCCCAGGCGCGGAACAGGCCCAGCGGGTGACGGGTGGCGACGACGAAACGGTCGAGTGGGATGCGTCCCCGGCGCGCCGCGTGCACGTCGACCTCCGCCGGCGCCGACCCGAGCGCCGGTACGTCGATCGTCCGCGGTGCCTCGTCGTTGCGCGACACTTCGATCCTCGGGCGCATCGCGCTCGACCCGTTCTCGAGCAGCACCTCGAATCGCACGTCCTGGCCCGCGAACGCCGGGTCCGTGGCGAGCAGCCGCAGCGACAGGCCCGAGAGCGTGCCGTGGCAGTGGTGCATTGTCACGAGTCCAAGGCTGACCAGCAGGAAGGCGAGGCCGAGGCCGAGGTTGTTGTTGTAGTTGAGTCCGCCGATCACCATCGCGAACACCATCGCGGCATAGGCGAGGCCGAGTCGGGTGGGCAGGATGTAGATGCGCCGCCGCTCGAGGCGCACCGGGTCGCGGTCGATGCCCTGGCGGCGCATCAACCACGCCCGCATGCGCTCGTCGAAGCCGGCGCGCAGGCGTCGAATCAGCGCGCGCATCCGGGCCTAGGGAACGGGCACCGTCTCGAGCACGTGCTGCCCGATCTGCCCCGCGTCGCGGAAGCGGGACGCCTCGCGCGGTGCCAGCCGGTGCCCGACCACCGATGGCAGGACGGCCTGCACGTCTTCGGGCAGGACGCCCGGGTGCGCGTGCATCAGCGCCCACGCCTGCGCCGCCCGCAGCAGGCCGATCACAGCGCGTGGCGACAGGCCGGCCTCGAATTCGCTGGCCTGGCGCGTGTAGCGCGCGATCGCCTGCACGTAGTCGAGCAGTGCGTCGGAGGCGTGCACGCGAGGCACCTCGCCCTGCAGGCGCAGCAGCTGCTGCGGCGTGAGCGCGGGCTCGAGCACCACGAGCAGGTCGCGCCGGTCGCTGCCGAGCAGCAGCTGCCGTTCCAGCGCCGCCTCCGGGTACCCCAGCTCGATCCTCATCAGGAACCGGTCGAGCTGCGATTCGGGGAGCGGGAACGTGCCGACCTGGTACATCGGGTTCTGCGTCGCGATGACGAAGAACGGCTCGCTCATCGGGTAGGTCTGGCCGTCGGAGGTGACCTGGTGCTCCTCCATGGCCTCGAGCAGTGCGCTCTGCGCCTTGGGCGTCGCGCGATTGACCTCGTCGGCGAGCACGACCTGCGAGAACACGGGCCCGCGGTGGAAGCGGAACTGGCCGGTCTCGGCGTCGAACACGGAAACACCGGTGATGTCCGCGGGCAGCAGGTCGCTCGTGAACTGGATGCGCTGGTAGGTGAGGCCGAGCGTCCGCGCGAGCGCGTGCGCGAGTGTCGTCTTGCCGACGCCGGGGATGTCCTCGATCAGCAGGTGCCCGCGCGCGAGCAGGCACGCCAGGCACAGGCGCAGCTGCCGCTCCTTGCCGAGGATGATGCCGTTCAGCGCGCGGACCGCCGCCTCGACCCGCTCGACGCCGGCGGAATCGAGCGCGGGTGCGGCACCGTGGGCGGCCGCGCTCACGCTGCCGGCTCCGCCGGGCGTACCGCGGCGAGGCGCCGCATCTGCTCGGCAAGTTGCGCGAGCTGGCGATCGAACTCCGCGATCCGCTCGCGTTCCTTCGCCACCACCTCGGGCGGCGCATTGGCGACGAAGCTCTCGTTCGCGAGCTTGGCGACGCTCTTGTCGCGGTCCTGGCCGGCGCGCGCGCGGCGCTTCTCGAGTCGCGCAATCTCGGCCGAGGGATCGTCCACCAGGCGCGCGAACGGGGCGAGGATCGTCCGGCCGTCGATGATGGCGATTGCGCACGGCGGCAGGTCCGACTCGGAGGCGACGATGGCCAGCGACTCGAGGTTGCCGACGCGCGCGATGGTGCTCCCGAGCGCGGCCACGGCATCGGCATCACCCGCGCGATCGGTGCGCAGATATACCGGCGTCGCGCGTGAATGCGGCACGTCCAGCTCGCCCCGGATCTGCCGTATGCCGAGCACGACGGCCTGCAGCAGCGCGACCTGCCGTTCGGCGTCGGCGTCGGCCGCGAGGTCGGAGGCGGCGGGGTAGGGCTGCCGCATGATCGTCGGGCCGCGGCGACCGGCGAGCGGCCCCACCTTCTGCCAGATCTCCTCGGTGATGAACGGCATGAGCGGGTGCAGCATGCGGAGCGACGCCTCCAGCACCTCGACCAGGGTGCGCCGGGTGCCGCGCTTCACCTGCGCCGGAGCGTCCGGTGCCTGCAGCACGGGCTTCGACAGTTCGAGGTACCAGTCGCAGAACTCGTACCACACGAACTCGTACATCGCCTGCGCCGCGAGATCGAACCGGTAGGTGGCGAAGTTCTCGCGCACGGCGACGAGCGCGCGGCCGAGGCGGCCGCGGATCCAGCGATCCGCCACGCCGTGTGCGCACTCGCCCTGGAGGTCGGCCGCGAACTCCTCGGTATTCATCAGCACGTAGCGCGAGGCGTTCCAGAGCTTGTTGCAGAAGTTGCGATAGCCCTCGATGCGCCCGAGGTCGAAGCGGATGTCGCGGCCCATGGTCGCCAGCGCCGCGAACGTGAAGCGCAACGCATCCGTGCCGTATGCAGGGATGCCCTGCGGGAACTGCTTGCGCGTCGCCTTCTCGATGGCGCTCTTCATCTGCGGCTGCATCAGCCCGCTGGTGCGCTTGGCGACGAGCGACTCGAGGTCGATGCCGTCGATCAGGTCCAGCGGGTCGATGATGTTGCCCTTGGACTTCGACATCTTGTTGCCGTGCTCGTCGCGGATCAGCCCCGTGATGTAGACCTCGCGGAACGGCACTTCGCCCGTGAACTTGAGTCCCATCATGATCATCCGGGCGACCCAGAAGAAGATGATGTCGAAGCCCGTCACCAGCACGGAGGTCGGGTAGAACTTCGCGAGCTCGGGCGTCGGCTCGGGCCAGCCGAGCGTCGAGAACGGCCACAGGGCCGAGCTGAACCACGTGTCGAGCACGTCCTCATCGCGACGCAGGGCGGTTTTCCGGCCGTGTTTCGCGCGCGCCTGCGCATGCGCCTCGGATTCGGAACGCGCCACGAAGACGTTGCCATCGTCGTCGTACCACGCCGGGATGCGATGACCCCACCAGAGCTGGCGGCTGATGCACCAGTCCTGGATGTTGCGCATCCACTGGAAATAGGTCTTCGCCCAGTTGTCGGGGATGAAGCGGATGCTGCCGTCCTCGACGGCCTGGATGGCGGGTGCCGCGAGCGGCGCGATCCGCACGTACCACTGGTCGGTGAGCCAGGGCTCCAGCACCGCACCGCTGCGGTCGCCGCGAGGCACGGGCAGCGTGTGCGGGTCGGTCTTCTCGAGCAGCCCGGCCGCCTCGAGGTCGGCGACCACGCGCTTGCGCGCCTCGAACCTGTCGAGGCCGCGATAGTCGGCCGGAACCGCGTCGTTCATCGCGGCGTCGGCCGTGAGCACGTTGATCATCGGCAGGCCGTGGCGCTTGCCGATCTCGTAGTCGTTGAAGTCGTGAGCGGGCGTGATCTTCACGCAGCCGCTCCCGAATGCCGGGTCCACGTAGTCGTCGGCGATGATCGGAACCAGCCGGTCGGCGAGCGGCAGCCGTACCTGCTTGCCGACGAGGTGCCGGTAGCGCGCGTCCTCGGGATGCACGGCGACCGCCGTGTCGCCCAGCATCGTCTCGGGGCGGGGCGTCGCCACCGTCAGGTGCCCGCTCCCGTCTGCGAGCGGATAGCGCAGGTGCCAGAGGTTGCCCGACTCGGGCTCGGAGACGACCTCGAGGTCCGAGAGCGCGGTGTGCAGCACGGGATCCCAGTTGACCAGCCGCTGGCCGCGGTAGATCAGGCCTTCTTCGTGGAGGCGGACGAACACCTCGGCGACCGCCGCCGACAGCCCTTCGTCCATCGTGAAGCGATCGCGCGTCCAGTCCACGGAATCGCCGAGGCGCCGCATCTGCCGGTTGATCGTTCCGCCCGATTGCGCCTTCCACTGCCACACGCGCTCGACGAAAGCGTCGCGGCCCAGGTCCTGGCGCGAGCGGCCTTCCGCGTTGAGTTGCCTCTCGACGACCATCTGCGTCGCGATGCCCGCGTGGTCCGTGCCCGGCTGCCACAGCGCGGCGTCCCCGTCCATGCGGTGCAGGCGGGTGAGTGCGTCCATGAGCGTGTGCTGGAACGCGTGGCCCATGTGCAGCGTGCCGGTCACGTTCGGCGGCGGGATCATGATGCAGTACGGTGCGCCGTCTCCCGACGGCGCGAACCAGCCCGCGGCCTCCCAGGTCGAGTAGAGGCGGGATTCGATGTCGCGGGGCGAGTAGCTCTTGTCCATCAGCTAGTTCAGTTGACGCGGTCGGGACCGCGGAAGTGTTCTTCGATGATGCCGGCGACGAGCGCGGGCAGCTGCGCGCGCAGCCGGTCCGACACCTGCTCGAGCAGCAGCGCCTCCATCTCGCGACAGGCGTTGTGCACGAGCTCGTCGGCTCGGTCGTGGATGGCGGCGGTCAGGTGCGCCTCGAGCTCGCCGAGGAAGAGCGACGTGCGGTCGATCGCGGGCGACGGCTCGTGCAGGGCGTCCTCGACGATGTCGGTCAGCACCGGGATCGTGTCCATCGGGTGGCTCATGGTTCGCCTCCGGGATCAGAGGTTGTGGGTGTCCGGCGCAAGGCCCGCCTCTTTGTAGGAACGCCAGCGTACGCGCGCCTGGCGCTTTGCGTCCTCGTCGCCGCCCACGATCTCGCAGACGCGGCAGAAGCCCGCGTAGCCGGGCGGCACGTCCGCCCCGAGGTTGATCAGCACGTCGCGATGTGATTCCGGCAACGCACCGTTCGAGATCATCACCGGCGTGGCGGACGCGAAATCGGGCTCGGCCGGCCAGACGCCGTGCGGGACGAAGCTGCGGTCGCTGAACGTCCACAGGAGATCGTCCACCTCGGCGGTCTCGCCCGGTCCTGCCGTGCGCACCGTGACGCGCAGGCCCTGTTCGTAGGCCTTCTCCGCGAGCCGGCAGGCGGTGGAGAGCCTCGACCGCGTGTCGGTCGCGGCGATCAGGTAGAAGTCGACCTTGGTCTCGGGCACGTTCAGCGTCGGTTGATCAGGAAGTCCACCAGCAGTGGCACGGGGCGTCCGGTGCTCCCCTTCTGCGAGCCGGCCAGGTACGCGGTGCCCGCGATGTCGAGGTGAGCCCAGCGCATGCCGTCCGTGAACTTGGAAAGGAAGCAGGCGGCCGTGACGGCACCGCCCTCGCGACCGCACGAGTTGGTGAAGTCCGCGAAGTTGCTCTTGAGCTGCTCCGTGTACTCCTCGGCCATCGGCATGTGCCACGCGCGGTCCTCGGCACGGCGGCCCGCCTCCTCGAGCTCGGCGGCCAGGTCGTCGTCGTTGCTCATCACGGCCGTCAGGTGCGCGCCGAGCGCGATGACGCAGGCGCCGGTGAGCGTGGCGATGTCCACCACCACCGCCGGCTTGAAGCGGCGCGAGTAGGTCAGCGCGTCGCAGAGGATCAGGCGGCCCTCGGCGTCCGTGTTGATCACCTCGATCGTCTGTCC
>VEPJ01000021.1:27230-50706 GCA_012026925.1 Gammaproteobacteria bacterium
TGGTTGCGCGGCCGCTCGGCATGTTCTCGACCGCGGGCACGACGCCCACGATGTTGAGCTCGAGCCCGATCTCGGCCGCCGCCTTGATCGCGCCGAACACGCTCGCCGCGCCGGTCATGTCGAATTTCATCTCGTCCATGCCGACCGGCTGCTTGAGGGAGATGCCGCCGCTGTCGAAGGTCACGCCCTTGCCGACGAGGACCACGGGCGCGGCCGCCGGCGCGGCTCCCTGGTAGCGGATCACGATCAGCTTCGCGGGCTCGTCCGTGCCCGCTGTCACCGACAGCAGCGATCCCATCTTGAGCCGCCTGAGCTCGGCCTCGTCCAGCACCTGCGCGCGGATGCTGCGGTACTCGCGCGCGAGTTCGCGGGCCTTCTGCGCGAGATAGGTCGGCGTGCAGATGTTGGCCGGGAGGTTGGCGAGGTCGCGCGTGAGCGACGCGCCCGCCGCGATGCCGCGGCCGTGCTCGAGGCCCCGCTCGGCGTCCTTCTTCTGGTCGCGCTCCGCGACCGCCACGCCGAAGCTGCGCAGCGCCGGCTCCGGCGGCTTGCGCGCGCTGCGAATGGCCGGAACTCGATATACCGCGTGTCCGACCGCCTCGGCCGCGAGACGCCCGCGGTAATAGGCGTCGGTACCGCCAACGGCTTCCTGGGAGATGTAGCTCACCGCGTCCTTTGCGCCCGACTTGGCGATTGCGGCGGCGGCCGAGAGCAGCGCCTTCTTGTACTGCTTGCGACCGAAGCCGTCCTTCTTGCCGAGCCCGACGACCAGTACGCGGCTGAACGGACCGCGATCGACGTCGAGCATCGTTGCCTCGCCCGGCTTGCCGCGCAGGTCACCGCGCTTGACGAGCCGGGTGAGCCGGCCACCGAGCGCGGCGTCCACCTGCGCAGCCGCGGAGGAGAGCGCGCCGGACTCGTAGAGTCCGACGACGGCGCACTCGGTACGCTGGCGCGCGGCGGAACCGCTGACGGCATGAAAACGCATGTGTGGTCCTTTTTATCGAGGTGCCGGCATCCCGCGGCGCCGCGGCCGCTGGTGGCCGGGTGGCACCGCCCGCTAAACTTGCGTCGCGCTCCGCTGCACGGAGATCGCGGGGTCGTGCCCGGCTCCCTGCGGCGGACGCCGGAGTCTACCGTTTCCCGCCCGGAGCCGCGACCTGTGCTCAACCGGCTTGATCGATACCTGCTCCGCGAAGTCACCCTGACCTTCGCCGCCGTGACGGGGGTCCTGCTGGTCATCCTCCTGTCGAACCAGCTGGCGCGGGTGCTGGGCCAGGCGGTCCAGAACGGTTTCCCCGGCTCGGTGGTGCTGAACCTGCTCGTGCTCACCACGCTGCAGCAGCTCACGGTGCTGCTGCCGATCGGCCTCTTTCTCGGGATCATCCTGGCGTTGGGCCGCCTGTACCACGAGAGCGAAATGACCGCGATGGCGGCCTGCGGTGTCGGCACGGCCAGCATCTACCGCCCCATCCTGATCCTGACGTTCGTCGTGGTGGCGGTGCTGGCGCTGCTGTCCTTCCGTGTCGTGCCAGAGGCCGGCGACCTGGCGCAGAAGATCCGCGTGGATGCGATGCGCGCGGCCCAGTTCGGCGCGCTCGAACCCGGGCGCTTCCGCACCTTCGCCGGTGGCGACGTGGTCTTCTACGCGGAGCGGGTGCTCAAGTCGGGGCAGCTCGAGGGCGTCTTCGTCCAGCGCCGCGACGAGGACCGCCTCGAGATCGCCGTGGCGGAGCGGGCGGTGCAGCGCGGTGCAGGACAGTCCGACCAGCTGTTCGTGCTCTACAACGGCCGGCGGTACGAAGGCGTGCCGGGTTCGCCGGAGTGGCGCGTCCTAGAATTCAAGGAGCACGGTATCCCGGTGAGCTTGCCCGAGGTCAAGGCGAAGGGCGAGCGGCTCTCGACCAAGCCCACGCGCGCGCTGATCGGGTCCCCGAACAAGGCCGATCGCTCGGAGCTCGCGTGGCGGGCTGCGGTGCCGACGATGGCCTTCGTCCTGATGCTGCTGGCCGTGCCGCTCGCCAAGCTGCGGCCCCGCCAGGGTCGATTTGCGCGCGTCGGTTTCGCCGTCCTGGCCTACTTCGCGTATTCGAACCTCCTCGCGGCCGTGCGCGTCTGGATCGAGAAGGGCAACCCCGGCGGCTCGCTCGGCATGTGGTGGGTCCACCTGCTGCCCGTGCTGCTCGCTGCCTGGCTGATCTGGCGCGACGAGCGACTCCGTCCCATGTGGCGCCGCGCGCGCCCGGCGGAGGGCTGACGTGCCGATCCTCGCACGCTACATCCTGCGTACCGTGTTCGGCTACACGGCGCTGGTGCTGCTCGTGCTGCTCGCGCTCGGGGCGCTGTTCCTGTTCATCAACGAGCAGGACGACATCGGCACGGGCTCGTACCAGGCAACGCAGGCCATGACGTATGTCCTGCTCAACCTGCCGAGCTTCGGCGTCCAGCTCCTGCCGGTCGCCGCGCTGATCGGCGGGTTGCTCGGACTGGGGAACCTGGCGCGCGGCAGCGAGCTCGTTGTCATGCGGGCGTCGGGCGTCACCACGGCCCAGTTCTGCCTCTGGCTGGCGACGGCCGGCATCGTGCTCGCGCTGGTCATGGTCGGCGTCGGGGAATTCGTCGCGCCGCCACTCGAGAGATACGGCCGGCAGATCAAGGTCTTCAGCAAGTACAGCGAGTTCAGCTTCGCGGGCAATCGCGGCACCTGGGTGCGCGACGGCGACAGGATCATCAGCGTGGAGCAGCAGTCCGCGGAATCACGCTTCGGCGGCATCCAGGTCTTCACTTTCGATTCGGACCGTCACCTCGTCAGCGTCGGACGGGCGGACTCCGCGAACGTCAACCGGCAGAACAAGTGGCGCCTGGAGAACTACGTCGAGACCCGGTTCACCGACTCGGGCACCGAGGTCCGCAAGGCACCTTCGGTGGAAATCAGCTCCGCGCTGTCGCCGGATTTTCTCGGGCTCGCGGTCACCGAGACCCAGTCGATGGGATTCCGCGACCTGCTCGCTTACGTCGAACACCTGAGGCGCAACAACCTGGACTCGGGCCGCTACGAAGTCGCGTTCTGGTCGCGCACGGCCCGGGTGGTCGCGCTGATGCTGGTGCTCATCCTCGCGCTGCCATTCGCGCTCGGGCCCATGCGTTCGGCCGGGCAGGGTGCGCGTACGGTCGTGGGCATCCTGATCGGCGCCGCGTTCGTGCTGCTGAGCCAGACGCTCGAGAACAGCGGCCAGCTGCTCGGGTTGTCGCCGCTGCTCACGGGGTGGCTGCCGACGGCCCTGCTGGCCGCGCTCACGATGGGGATGCTCACCCGCGTGCGGTGAGTGCCTCAGGTACCGGACCCCCGGCTCGCCTTCGGCAGGACGACGACCCGGGTGCGTGACAACCGGTCGTGCCACGCGCAACGCTCCGGGTCGAACAGGATCCACAGGAACCCGAGCCCGCACGGCACCAGCGACAGCACGGCCGCGCCCAGTCGCCTGATGGAGTCGCCCCAGGTCAGCAGCCGGCCGTCCTCGCGCTCGACGCGCAGCCGCCACGACGCCATGCCGAGCGTCTGCCCGCGCCGCGTCCAGAACGCCCCGAAGAAGAGCACGACGAGTGCGGCGAGCACGACGCGATAGACGGCGGCCAGCACGGGATGGTGGCCCGTCGTGATGGCCTCGCCGCCGGTCAGCGGCAGGAACAGTGCCGTCCCAACCATGAGGACCGCCGCAAGCAGCAGCGAGTCGTAGAAAATGGCGGCCAGCCGACGCAGGAACCCGGCCGGCATCAGAACTTCTCCGGCCTGAGGACGCTCACGTCCTGCATGAAGAGGATCATCGCGTAGTGATCGTAGTAGCGTTCGCGCAGGCGCGCGGCCACGCGCGCGGCCAGGGCGGGCTCGCAGACGATCTCGATGCGGATGTTGCCGTCCTGCGCCCAGTCGGACTGGCGCGTTCCGCGGCTGCCGCGCCCGCGGGCATCGGTGATCGTGTAGCCGCGGACGCCGAGCGCTTCGAGTTCGCCGAGCAGGTCGCGCTCGAGCACCGCTTCGGTGACGACGGTCAGCAGGCGGCGGGGATACTGCTCCATGGTCGAGTCTCTCAGCCGTGCAACGAGACCGCGAGCTGCTGGTACAGCGGGATCCCGAAGATGATGTTGAACGGGAACGTCACGGCCAGCGAAGCCGTGAGCGACAGGGCAGGGTTCGCCTCGGGCACGGCCGTGCGGATCGCCGCCGGCGCGGCGATGTATGACGCACTGGCGGCCAGCGTCGCAAGCACCGTCGTGCCCCCTGTCGACAAGCCGAGCAGGAGCCCGACGAGGATGCCGACGCCGGCGCCGAGCAACGGCATCACGAGCCCGAAGCCGGCGATGAAGAGCCCGTGCCGACGCAGCGTCGGCAGGTGCGAGGCTGCGATCAGTCCCATCTCGAGCAGGAACAGCGAGAGGATTCCCTTGAACAGGCCGAAGAAGAACGGCTGGATGGACTGCGTGCCCTCGGGTCCGCTCACCCAGCCGATCGCGAGGCCGCCGAGCAGCAGCACGATGCTCCGTCCGAGCAGGAGCTCACGCGCCAGCTTGTCCCATGCGACATCCTTCGAGATTCCCCGTGCGAGCAGGATGCCCACGAGAATGGCCGGCACCTCGAGCAGCACGACCCAGACCGGCGCCCGCGCCTCATATGGGATGCCCCGGGTCGTGAGGTAACCCATCACGACGGCGAAGGTCCCGACGCTGACCGACCCGTAATGGGCCGCGAGCGACGCGGAGTCGGCGCGCGACAGCCGGCCGATCATCCGCGCGATGGCGAACACCGGCAGCGGCAGCAGGAGGCCGATCGATAGTACGCCCGCGAGTTCCACGAGCGGCATCCCGCCGGTATCCCGTGCCAGTTCGACCCCGCCCTTGAGCCCGATCGCGAGCAGCAGGACCGTCGAGACGAACTCGTAGATCGCGCCCGGTAGGCGCAGGTCCGCCCGCGCCAGGCCCGCCGCGATACCGAAGATGAAGAAGCAGATGACCGGGTCGATGCCTGTCATGCGGGGCGTGGGGCGAAACTGACCCGGGCAACGTTAGAAGAAACGGACATCGGAGTCACGCTTCGCGTTGCTAGAATCGCAGCGCGAGGTATCGGCATGCAGAACACCCTGAAACGAACGACCCTCATCGTCCGCGACATCGGGCGCTCGACGGAGTTCTATCGCAGCGTGCTGGGTCTCACCGTCTGGTACGACGACGAGATCGTGCTGGGTGGTGTCGGCCTCGCCGCCGGCAAGCGCGGCGACCACACGCGGCTCGTCATCATGAAGGCCCAGGATCCGGTGATCGGCATGATCGGGCTGCTGCAGTTTACTGAGCCCCCGCTACCGGCACCGGCAGCCGACCGGACGCGGCTCGGCATCGGGGACGTGGTGTTCGTGATGCAGACCGACGACGTCCGCGCAGTGCACCGACGCCTGGTCGAGTGGGGCGCGCGCATCCACGCCGAGCCGCACGACTTCACCGTCCGCGGCGCAGACGGCGTGGAGGTCAGCATGTCGACGCTCAGCTTCTGGGACCCCGATGGCTATTTCTTCGAGATCAATGAACGACGTCCGGTCTGACCCGTCCGCCGCGGCCGAGCGGCTGGTCTGGGACCTGCCGATCCGCATCTCGCACTGGGCGCTTGCGGCTTGCGTCGCCGGCGCCTGGATCACGCAATACGCCGGCACGGAGTGGTTCCCATGGCACCGGCGGCTGGGCTACGCGACGCTCGTGCTCGTGGCGTTTCGCGTCGCGTGGGGCTTCGTCGGCCCGAGGCATGCCCGGTTCGCAGTTTTTCTGCGGGGGCCACGGGTGGTACTCGACTACCTTCGCGGTCGTGAACGCGGTGCGACCGCGGGGCACAATCCGCTCGGCGCGCTGAGCGTGGTGGCAATGCTCGCCGTGCTGCTGGTGCAGGCGGTTACCGGCCTATTTGCAAACGACGAGATTGCGAACGCGGGGCCGTTCTTCGGCTGGATCTCGCAGGAAACGAGCAACCGCGTGACCGGTGTGCACGAGGCGAACTCGAACGTACTGCTCGCGCTCGTTGCGCTGCACCTGCTCGCGATCGCCTGGTATGCGTTGCGCCTGCGCCGTCCCATCGTGCGTGCGATGTGGACGGGCCGCAAGGACGCGGCGGACGTGCCCGAGGGCGAGGCCATCGCCGGCTCGCGGACAGCGCTCGCGCTTGCAATCGTCGCGCTGCTTGCGGTCGCGCTGGCGCTCGCGGTCCGTGCGGCGCCAGAGGCGACGATCGCGCTCTACTAGTTCAGTCCTTCTTCTTGTACTTGTCGTGGCAGGCCTTGCAGGCGTTGGCCGTGTCGAAGAACGCGGCCTTGGCCTTGGCTTCGTCCCCGCTCTTGGCGACCTGCGCCAACGCGGCACTCCGGTCCACGAGGTCCTTCATCTTCGCGTCGAAGTCGGCGCGGTTGTCCCATGCTTCGGGCTTCAGTTCCGAGTTCGGCAGGCCCTTGGTCTCGGGGCCGAAGGACTCTGCCAGCATCGGCGCGATTTCCGCGACGCGCTGCGCGCGCAGCGCAAAGTCTGCGGCGTTATAGGGCATCTTGCCCTGCGCCATCGCGCCCATCGGGCCGAAGTTCCATGCCATCGCCGTGTAGAGGGCCTTGCGGTACTTGAGCATCTGCTCGGCCTTGGTGGGCTGCTGCGCCACGGCCGTGGTGGACAGCGTGGCGGCCACGAGGAAGAGGGGCAGGGCGAGGCGGATCGCGCGCGAGGACGACATGGGTCGAGCACTCCTTGGTCGTATGGGTGGATGCAGGCGCGCGACCTTACCTGAGCGCGCCGCAGCGCGCCACCGAGCGGGGGACGATCAGTCCGGGGGACGACGCGCCTGGCTCTCGATGTCCGCGCGATGCGCGCGCAGGATCTTCCAGATCTCCTGCTCCGGAGGCCGGTCGGCCAGGCGCGCGATGGAGCTCGCGAGCTGCGGCCACTCGCGGCCCCAGGACAGGAAGCGCACCGCGTCGGCGATCACGGTGGCCTTTACTTTCTCGCTGACGCGGGCTGCGCCCGTAGAGGGTGCCGGCTCGGCGCGAGGCGGGACGGGGACGGGTTTCGGGGCGCTACTGGAGCTTGTCGTCAAGGGCTTTGCTGATCTCGGCGATTTCGTACGGACTGCGAGCACCTGCTTCGTCGTGGTGTCACCCGTTGATTTTCGGGAGGGCGGCTCGCTCGCTGCTGCCTTTGGTCTGGGAGTCGGGGTGTCATTGGCTGCTTCCGGTTGTGGCACGGACTGCAGCTTTGCGCCTGCCGGTTTCCCCGTGGCCATCGGGATGAACCGCTCGATGTGCTCGGAGCCGAGCAGCGTCGTGAGAAAGCTCATAAGCTCGAGCGATTCCGCGAAGGCTGCGTCGCCCTTGGCCTGCCGCTCCTCGAGGTGTCGTTTGAGCTCGACCAGGCGCACGCGTGCCAGCTCCACGACCCACTTCGTGGGCCGCTGGTGCTTCGGCCAGTCCTGGACCTTGGCGTAGGCGTCGTCGTCGAGCTCGAGATACCGCGTGTGCAGGTCCACGCTGGCCAGCCATCGGTCGAGCAGCTCGGCGATGCGCTTGTCCGCTGCGCTCATTCTCCCACCTGGGAACGATTGGTCGTCCGAGTCTAATACCGGCGTGATGGCGCCAGGTTCCCCTGTGCGACCGACTTCTCGGGGTTGCGACCTGGCTCGCGATTAGGCGGCTGATTCAAGGTGAGGCCGGAAGACACCTCAGTTTTCTTCGCAAGACGGAAGTCGGCGCACTGTTTTGGTGCATTGCTGCCTCGAATTGGCGGTCGAACCGGGGCCCGCCTGAACTTTTTTGTGACCGTGTTAACAGAATGCTTATCATTTCGATAGAAGCGGGTATATTGCGAGCTCGTCGCCGTGTCCCGTCTGCGACCAGTCTGGGAATGCCGCGGGGGTGGGAAGGGGGGATATGACCGCTACTCACTTTGGCCTTACGCGTGCTGCCTGCAATCGAGCGAATCACGGAATGCCTGCTAGGAGGCGTGTTCCTCCGGCAGGGTCGCGCCGGCTTGCCTGCCTTGGCAATTCAGTCAAATTCTGAGCGATTCTGAGGGGGTCTCCCGTGCGTTGTATTCTCCAAGTCCGTTCGGCTGCGACGTTGATCGCCTTCGGCTCGATGCTCGTCGGCGCGGGCGTGTCCGCGCAGACCGCGACACCAACCCAGGTGCTGGACAGGGTAAACGTGGTCAGCCCCCGGGCCGTGTTGAACATGGCGTTCGACGATCCGGCGCAAGCCACCCCTTTCGACAGTCCGCCGGCCATCACGACGTCCAAGGGCTTCACGGCCTGCCAGCTGACCCCCACCAAGGGGCTTGTTTGCCTGGATCAGAACAACGGGAATCCCGGGCGTTGGGTTCGTAGGTGGAATCCAGTCACGGCCACTGGCGAGTCCCCGACGCCTTATCTTTTCAGCTGCGAAGACCCTGTGCTCGGTCTCGACACTTCTCGCTCCGTCGAATCGTGCACTGGTATCACGGCGGATGCGAAAGGCAACACCGTCGTCGCCGGCAAGCGGAAGAGCGGCTACAACCTCATCAAGGTCGACGCGGTAGCGGATCTGCCCGCTGGAGCTGTGTGCAGCCCCAGCTCCAGCACGTGGCGCCCCCTGTCCAATTCGCAGTACTGCTACAAGGTGCTCTTGCCGAGGGACCGGCCTCTGCTCGTCGACATTGCTTACACGACGCTTGCATTCCCCGGTGGCATCAACTGTACGGGAGTCATTGGACTCGAGGATCGCAAGACCCTGATGTTCTTCCCGGACGCGGACGGGACGCCGAATGACTCAGGTTGTTCTGTGGATCCGGTGGTGATTGCCGATTCCAAGGCCTGGGGGCTCGGGACCAAGGAACTGCTGCAGGGCACGACGACCGTGACCTTCCCCAGTGGAGGTGGCAGCTTCGCGCTGGTGGTTTCAAACACTGGTCGCGTGCTGGCCAAGCAGACCGACTCTGCCAGTGCAGTGGCGTTCCAGGTGCCCCTGACCCGGACTGATTCGACGAGCTATCAGACGCTTGCCGATATTCGAAATACCCGAGTCTCGGGAGGGTATTCCGGGAATGGTCTTGCGCCGAATGTTTGCGACTCTTCAGCTCAGCAGTACGGAATCCGTACGAGCACGAAATCCGGGACGATCTACGTGACGGATCGGAACTACTGCGAGTCGACCGCCCTCAGACCCGCAGGCGCAACGCTTGCGGGCAGCCCAGGGCCGGGATTCGTCGTGGCGACGTTCCCAGCGGTGGCGCCGCCGACCAAGGGATGGGATCTGACGCTCGGGACCCAGCTCTACGTCAACGGGACCTATCCAGCCGCTTCGCAGTACCCCGCGCTCGAGCCCACGCTGGCGCCCGGCATCAGCGTAGATCTCTCCAAGTGCTCCGGGTCTGGCTGCACGCTGACGGCCAACGGTAGCGGCACCCCGACTGCGACACTCAGCCGGGTTACCTTGGCTGGCAGCTCCACCGGAATGACCCTGTTCCAGGTCCGTGGCATGCCGGACTGCCGGTGGATCCTGCAGGATCGGAACAAACAAGTTCAGGGGGTGCCTGCGTTGCCGCAGATCTGCGAGGGCGCGATCCTCAAGAGCGATGGGACAACGCCCGTACCGTTAAGCTCAACCGCTACGACAGGTGCAGACAGTCAATACTTGGACGTCAGAAAGCTGCTGCCGAAGGATGTGACGGACCAGTTTGCGACGCCACTTCCGCAGATGCTGCTCCAGTCGCAGTACCGCGCGCAGGTCTCGTCGGGTCGGTACACGTTCGATGGCTTCTTCGGTATTCCCGACAAGGGCGTCCAGTTCCGCGACACGTTCGATCTCGAGCTGTACATCAAGGACCTTGCTGGTGCAGAACTTGGCTGCCCGAGTCCGACCGGAACTTCACCAGTCTCGCCGTGGCCGCCAGGGTCCGTCGGCCCTCTCCTGCCGTGGGACCTGACAGTAAGAATCTCTGAAAAAGCCTTGACCGTTGGAGGCCCCACGCCGCTCAGCTACACCGGCATCCTCGCCAACGTTGGTTGCGGCAGCACGAAGAACTCGGGCGGAAGTTTCTCGATCTATGCCTTCAATCTCGAACTCACAGCCCGCGACAACCTGACGTTCGTCAAGCTGTTGGTTTCCCAGTTCTACGACCTGTATTACGCGCAGCATCGCACCGCGATGGTCGATCAGGACGGAAATGTTGGCGGCGTGCCGCTGACGTCCACCGTCGTGCCTAACCTCGCACAGAATCTCGATAACATCTGGTACAACGCAAAGGACAAGCTGAGCACGTGCATCGCAGGATCCAATGCGCCTAAGAAGAACGAGGCGGTGAGCAACTGCCAGGCCTTCGACAGCCAGATGGCGAACTACTTCAACGCCATCCCGGCATGCACCAGCGATGACCCCTGCTACGACGTCGCGAACCGGCGCGGAGAGTTGAAGGCTCGAGTGAGGACGATCCGACACGTGTTCAACGACCGCGTGTTACCGTCGATGCCCCCGGGCGGATTCGATCCGAACTACCCGATCTCGTCCTCGGGCTTGCCCCCGCCCTGACCTTGACCGTCTTCCACTGGCTGCGTGATCTGCGCAACTTTTCGGCAGCGCAGCCAGTGGCTCCCGGCGTGGGGTGCATGAGCGTCGACGTTGCGGTAACTTCACCGCTCCATGGCCGCCACACCCGGACCGGTTGACCCTGTCCCGTTCACCGCTGCACCGCATGGCGTCGAGCGACGCCTTGCGAAGCGCAGCTACGCCGTGCCGCTCGTCGTCGCGGTCACCGGGCATCGCGACCTCCTGCCTGCCGAGATTCCACAGATCCGCAAGCGCGTGCGCGATTTCCTGGGCGGCCTGCGCGCGGAGAACCCGGACCGCCTGATCTTGGTAATGACGCCCCTCGCCGAGGGGGCGGATCGCCTGGTCGCCGAGGAGGCGATCACGATGCGTATGCCGCTCAGCGTGCCGCTGCCAATGCCCAAGGAGCTGTACGTTCGCGATTTCGAGACGCAGCAGTCGAGGGATCATTTCGAGCAGCTCTGCGCCGCAGCGGCGGATGTCTTCGAGCTACCCCTGACGCCCGGCAATACCGCGGCATCCATACGCGAGCCCGGCAAGAACCGTTCGCGGCAGTATGCCCAGGCCGGCGTCTTCCTCTGCGCCCATTGCCACATCCTGCTCGCGCTCTGGGACGGTAAGGAGTCGCACCAGCTCGGAGGCACGAGCCAGGTCGTGCGGTTCCACCACAATGACGTGATGCCGGGCTATACACCGCTTGCCACAGCAAGTCGCCTGACGCTGACGGACGACGAGAGCGACCTCGTGTACCACATCGTCTGTTCGCGCGACCGCCCGGATGGGGCCCCGGCCGCGGGATTCAAGCCGCTCGACGCTTATTGGTTCACGACCGACGAAAAGGATCCGCGTACGAGTGAGATGCCGCTCAGGCACCGCAAGGTCTTCGAGCGCGCGAACGAGTTCAGCCAGGATGCGCAGGCGCACGCGGAGGAGATCGATCGCGAGCGCTACCCGCTGCTCACGGAAGAGCAGGCCAGGACGCTGCCGCCGGGTCTCCTGGACATCAACCAGGTCTTCTGCGCGGCCGACTGGCTGGCGATTCATTATCAGAAGCGCTTCATCCGTACGCTGCGCGTGGGCCACGTCTGCGTATTCCTGACCGGTCTCTCGTACGTCACGTATACGGACTTCGCTTCGGCGCGCGCGTTCCTTTTCGTGGTTCTCGGACTGATGCTCCTCGCCACCGCTTTCAACCTGGTCGCGAGCCGCCGCGGCTGGCACCGGAAATACCTCGATTACCGCACGCTGGCCGAGGGCCTGCGCGTGCAGTTCTACTGGGCCGCCGCGGGGGTCACCAGCGGCAACGTCACCAAGTTCGCGCACGACAACTTCCTGCAGATGCAGGACGAGGAACTCGGCTGGATCCGCAACGTGATGCGGGTGGCCGGCACCGAGTGCGACGTCCTGCCGAACAACGACCCCGAGGCCCTCAAGTTCGTGGTCAGGGAGTGGATCGGGGACGAGAAGTCCGGGCAGCTCGGCTACTTCTCGCGCAAGTCCTCGGAGCGCCTGTTGAAGCATTCCGCCACGGAGCGCATCGGTAGGATGGGACTCTGGTTGAGCGCGGCCACGCTGGCCATCCTCATGTTCGTCGGCGCCGGTGTCCCGTCGGAGGTTCAGACCCCGCTCGTCTACGGCATGGGCTGCGTGCTGCTCGCCGTCGGAGTGCGCCAGGCCTACGCGAAGGCCACGGCCGAATCCGAGCTGATCAAGCAGTTCGATTTCATGCACCGGATCTTCTACAACGCAAAGCGCCGCATCGAGCAGGCGGAGAGCGACTTCGAGCGGCGGAAGATCCTCAGGCTCCTCGGGGACGCGGCCCTCGAGGAACACGCGCAGTGGATCCTGATGTTCCGCGAACGTGTGGTGGACCAGGGAGAGATCGTCAAGCTCAGCTGACATGCGCGGCTGCCGCGGGGGTCGAAGGGAATGGATCAGGGGTTCAAGTACCGGGCTTTCATCAGTTACAGCCACTCCGACGAGGAGTGGGCCAGGTGGCTGCACAAGTCGCTGGAGACGTATCGCGTACCGAAGCACCTGGTCGGTCGTGACACGGAGTTCGGCACTGTCCCGGAGAGGCTGAATCCGGTCTTCCGGGACCGGGAGGAACTCGCGACGTCGACGAGCCTGGGCGACACGCTGACGCGTGCGCTCGAGCAGTCGGCGGCGCAGATCGTCATCTGCTCGCAGAAGTCCGCGCGTTCCCGCTGGGTCAACGAGGAGATCCTGGCCTTCAAGCGCCTGGGGCGCGAGCACCGCATCTTCTGCCTGATCGTGGACGGGGAGCCGGGCGACCCGGGGCAGGAGTGCTTCCCCAATGCGCTCATGTACCGGATGGGCGCGGACGGGCAGCTCACCGACGTACGTAGCGAGCCGATCGCGGCGGACGCGCGGCCGGGCAAGGACAGCAAGCTCGATGCGAAGCTCAAGCTCATCGCCGGGATGCTCGGCGTCGGCCTCGACGAGCTCAAGCAACGCGAGGCACATCGTCGCCAGCGCCGGCTGATGGTGCTCGTTGCCGCCTCGCTGGCGGGGATGGCGATCACATCGGGGCTGGCGCTCGCGGCCTGGTTCGCGCGCAATGAAGCCGAGCGCCAGCGGGTCCGCGCCGAGGCCGAGGCCGAAACGGCGCGGCAGACGACGCGGTTCATGGTGGATCTCTTCAAGGTGTCGGACCCGAGCGAGGCGCTCGGCAACACCATCACGGCGCGCGAGATTCTCGACAAGGGTGCCGCCCGGATCGACAGGGAACTCGTCGACCAGCCGGCGATCCAGGCCACGCTGATGGACACGATGGGCACCGTGTACACGAGCCTGGGACTCTACGCCCCGGCGGTCTCGCTCGTCAGGAAGGCGTACGAGAAGAGAGTCGGGTTGTGGGGCACGGACAACCCGGAGGTGGCGAGCAGCCTCAATCACCTCGGAGAGGTGCTGCGGCTCAAGTCCGATTACGCCGAGGCGCAGAAGCGCCTGCAGGAAGCGCTCGCGACGCGGCGCAAGATCTTCGGGGACTCCAGCCCTCAGGTCGCGGACACGCTGAGTTCGCTTTCCGAGCTGTTGTCTGAGATGGGCGAGCCCGACAAGTCCGAGCCGCTCATCGTCGAGGCGCTCAGCATCCGCAAGTCGCTGTACGGCGAGGTCCACCCCGACGTTGCCAGGAGTATCGAGGACCTCGGAAAGAACGCTTACGAGCGTGGGAAATACGACGACGCGGTGAAGTACCTGCGTGAAGCCATGGAGATGCAGCGCCAGATTCACCGAGACGTGCATCCGGCGCTTGCGCAGGCAACGGCCAACCTCGCGTGGGCCTTGCAGGGACTCGGCAAGTTCGACGAGGCGGAGCCCCTGAGTCGTAATGCGCTCGCGATGAATCGGCAGCTCTATGGGGACGTGCACCCAGAGACCGCCATCGCGCTGAACAACCTCGCGTTCATTCTCCAGTCCCGGGGCGACCTCGATGCCGCGGACAGGACGTATCGCGAGGCCCTTGCCGTCAACCGCAAGTTGCTGGGAGAGAACCATCCCAACATTGCATACAACCTCAGCAACATCGCGCTGGTCGAGTACGGGAAGGGCAATCATGCGGAAGGCGTCGACCTGATGCGGCAGTCCCTGGCAATGAGCCGGCAGGTGCTCGGTGCCGAGCACCCGGACGTCGCGGGGCGAGCCGCGACCCTAGCCTACTGGCTCGTGGACGAGGGACAGTACGAGGAGGCAGGCAAGCTGGTCGAGGAGAGCCTCGCCATTCGCCGCAAGGTGCTCGGCCCGGAGCATCCCCAGGTGGCGGGGGCCCTGACGGTCAAGGCCAACCTGATGCTGGCGACCGGTCGTTACCAGGAGGCGCGTGACCTCTCGGCGGAAGCCGAGAGCATCCTCGAGAAGAGCATGCCGAAGGACTCGTGGCAGGTGGCCGCTGCGATGAACGTGCGGGGCGCCGCCCTCACGAAGTTGCGCGACTTCCCGCAGGCGGAGCAGCTGCTGCTTGCAAGTCGCGACGCGCTGAGCCAGTCGCCGATTCCCAACCTCGCGGAGAAAGGGAGGGCGCGCCTCCTCGAGCTCTACAAGGCGTGGGGCAAGCCCAGCGAAGCCGCAAGCTACCAGCGCAATAACTGACGGCTAATCTTGAGCGGTTTCGGCGCCTTGCCGGAGTACTTGCCGTCGGCTGCGGTCACTTCGCCGCCGCGGTCGCAACCAGTCGCGCATAGAAGTCCGTCATGCGGCCGAGGTTGTCGAGCGTCATGTGCTCGTTCGTGCCGTGCACCATCTCGAATTCGCCGAGCGAGGCCACGATCGGCTGGAAGCGATACACGTTCTCGGCGATGCCCGCGAGCGAGCGGCTGTCGGTCGTCGCGGTGACAAGGCCGGGCGCGACCGGGAACTTGCCGCCGTCGGACGCGAGCGCTGCGATCGTGCGATACGCCTCGGACGTGGTCGACGAAACGGGCGGCGGGTCGTTGGCGGTGCCCTCCCAGGCCAGCTCGACGTCGAAATGGCGCGTCGCCTTCTTCGCACGCTCCATGACCGTCTCGATGGTCTGTCCCGGCTGTATGCGGTAGTTGATCCAGGCTGTCGCGTCCTGCGGCAGCACGTTCTCCTTGGGACTGCCGCGCAGCATCGTCGGCGCGATCGTCGTGTGCAGGGTGGCAGCCCCGGCCGGGGTCTTCGCGATCGTGTAGATGAGCAGCGGCTCGAACAGCCACTTATTGGCCACCGCGACGCGCACCAACGGACCGGCCTCCGGCGCCAGCGTACGGACCATCTCGGCGGCGGGGCCGGTGAAGCTCATCGGGAACGGATGCGACGTGATCGCCAGCACCGCCTTGGCGAGGACCTCGACACCGGTCTCGTGGGGCGGAGCGGAGGAGTGCCCGCCTTTCGCGGGTGCCGTGATCCTGAGCGTCGCATAGCCCTTCTCGGCAATGCCGATCACGGCGACCGGCCGCCCGAGCAGCGGAAAGTCGGAGACCACTGCGAGGCCTTCGTCGATCGCGAACGACGGCGCGAGGCCCCGGGACCGCCATTCCTCCGCCACTGCGCGCGCGCCCGAACCGCCGGCCTCCTCGTCGTGCCCGCTCAGGACGATCACCGTGCGCGTCGGCTTGAACCCGCTCGCCGCGAGCGCCTCGAGCGCCTCGAAGATCGCCACGAGCGAGCCCTTGTCGTCCACGGAGCCACGTCCCCATACCGCGTCGTCCGCGATCACGCCGTCGAACGGCGGATGTTTCCAGTCCTTTTCGGTGCCGGGCGTGACGGGCACGACGTCGTAGTGCGCCATCAGCACGATCGGTGCGAGCTTCGGGTCCGATCCCTGCCAGGTGAAGACGAGCGCGTGGCTCGCGATGATTTCCCGCTTCAGTACCGCGTGCGCCGCCGGGTACGTCGTCTCCAGCCATGCGGCGAAGCGGTTCCACTCCGGCCAGTCGTTCTGGTCGCGGTCCTGGTGGCTGACCGTGCGGATGCGTACGGCCTCGGAGAGGTGCTGCGCCGCCTTTGCGCGATCGACGGGCACGCCCGCCGCGAGCGGCACGGCCGCGACATCGACGGCGGCGGGCGGGGAGAATGCCGCGGTGCGTACGGTCACCACGATCACGATGGCGGCGAGCACGGCGAGCGCGAGTAGGCCGAACCGGGCGGGACTCTTCATGCAATGACCGGAGAGCGGTGAGGTAGGGGGACGTTTCTGACCTCATTGCAGGCGAACGTCAAGCGCCGGCTTGCATGCGCCGCCGGCATCGCGGAGGCTAGCCGCGTCTTCAAGGGAGGCCCATGAGCGACGAAATCCCGCGTTCGCCGAGCCGCGGTCCGGTCCTGGGCGCCATGTTCCTCATGGCGACGAGCGCGATCGGCCCGGGCTTCATCACCCAGACGACGCAGTTCACCGCGCAGCTCGGCGCCGCGTTCGCGTTTGCGATCGTGGCCTCGATCCTCGTGGACGTCGCGCTGCAGCTGAACGTGTGGCGCGTCATCGGTGTTTCGGGCCTGCGCGCCCAGGACCTCGGCGACCGCGTGCTCCCCGGCGTGGGCCGGTTCCTCGCGTTCCTCGTGGTGCTCGGCGGGCTCGTATTCAACATCGGCAACGTCGCCGGCTGCGGGCTCGGGCTCAATGCGATGCTGGGACTGCCGACGACGTGGGGCGGCGTGATCTCTGCGGCGATCGCGGTCGGCATCTTCCTTGCACCGCGCGCCGGGATCGCGATGGACCGCCTCGTGGTGTTGCTCGGCGGGCTCATGATCGGCATGACGGCGTACGTGGCCTGGGTGTCCGGGCCTCCCGTGGGGGATGCGCTCCGCAACGCCGTAGCCCCCGACCGGATCGACTTCCTCGCGATTACGACGCTCGTCGGCGGCACGGTCGGCGGCTACATCACGTATGCGGGAGCGCATCGGCTCGTGGACGCGGGGGTGCGCGGCGTCGACCGCGTCCCGGAGATTACGCGCGCCTCGGTCACCGGCGTGCTGGTAACGGGGGCCATGCGGCTGCTGCTGTTCCTCGCGGTGCTGGGTGTGGTCGCGGCCGGCGTGAGCCTCGATCCGTCGAATCCGACGGCGTCGGCTTTCGAGGCCGCGGCGGGGGAATTCGGGCTGCGCGCATTTGGCGTGATTCTCTGGGCCGCCGCCATCACCTCGGTGATCGGGGCGTCCTATACCTCGGTTTCGTTCGTGACGACGTTCAGTCCGGGACTGGCCCGGAGTCGCGGCCCGCTCGTCGTAGGCTTCATCGCCGCCTCGACGCTCGTGTTCGCGCTCGCAGGGGCCGCACCTGTTCCGCTCCTGATCTTCGCGGGTGCGTTCAACGGGCTGATCCTGCCGATCGGGATCGCGGTGATCCTGTGGGTTGCGCTGCGGCGTCCGGACCTGCTGGACGGCTACCGCTATCCGCGTTGGCTGGCTGCGGTTGGTGTGCTCGCGTGGCTGCTGACCCTTTACCTCGGCTGGCGCTCGCTCGGTGGCCTCGCTGGGCTATTCGGCTGACGCGGTCCAATCCAGCCTTCTCAGTACCCCCCCGATAGGCTAGCCTTGCCAGCTCAGGTGGAGAGGTGGCGGGGGGCGTAAGCCTCGGGCGCCGTTCAAGATTACGGAAAAACGCCATTGGCACAGCCAGCCGACGTCTTCATAAGTTATTCGCGCGAGGACAAGGACAAGGTCCTGGACCTCGCGACGCGGTTGCGTGCGGCCGGCGTGACCGTTTGGATCGACCAGGGCGGCATCGACGGCGCGACGCTCTGGGGCGAGGAAATCGTCAACGCCCTCGAGCAGTCCAAGGTCCTGCTGCTCGCCATCACGGCGTCCGCGGCCCGATCCCACAACGTCGCCAAGGAAGTCGTGCTCGTGAGCGAGCGCAAGGGGCAGATCCTGCCCGTGCACCTCGAGCCGACGACGATCCCGGCGGGCCTCAAGTACCCGCTCGCCGGTATCCAGCACATCGAGTACTACAACGGCGACGTGGAGGAGAATTTCCGCACGGTACTGCGTTCGCTCGAGCGGGCCGGCGTCAAGATCGGCCAGGCCCAGGTTGCGAAGGCGACTGGCGCGGGCGACGAGCAGGGCTCACGTGCCCCGGCACCGGCCGCACATGGCGCGGATGCCGGGATCGAGCCGGGCGCGCTCGCCGTGCTGCCGTTCGACAACATCAGCCCGGACCAGGAGACCGACTACTTCAGCGACGGACTCACGGAAGAGCTCATCGCGCGACTCTCGCTCATCAGCGAGATCGAGCTCGTCTCGCGCTGGGCGTCGATGCAGTACAAGGGCCGGGCTCAGGACGTACGTGGCATAGGATCCGAGCTCGGGGCGCGCTACATCGTCGGCGGCAGCGTGCGCCGTTTCCAGGACTCGGTGCGCATCACCGTCCAGCTCGTGGACGTGGCGAAGAACCGCCAGATCTGGGGCAACACATACAAGGGCAAGCTCGACGACATCTTCGACATCCAGGAACAGGTCGCGCAGCAGATCGTCGAGGCGCTGAAGCTGAAGCTGACGTTCTCGGAGAAGGTGTCGCTCACGAAGCGCCAGACGGTGAACGCCCAGGCATACGACCTCTACCTGCGCGGGCAGGACTACCTCTATCGCCTGACGAAGCGCAGCGTCGAGTACGCGATCCAGCTATTCGAGAAGGCAATTGAGCTCGACCCGCGCTATGCCGCGGCCTACGCCGGCTGCTCCTGCGCGTATGGGCAGATGTTCCAGTGGTTCTCGCGCGAGGAGCGGTATCGCGACAAGGCGCACGAGTTGAGCTTCAAGGCGCTGATGTACGACAGCAACCTGCCCGAGGCCTACACGGCCATGGCGCTGTCGTACTTCATCTGGCGGCGACTGGACGAGGCGGCGGCCTCGGGTCGCAAGGCGATCGAACTCGACCCGGACGACTTCATCGCGTACTGGACGCTGGGGCGCATCCACCTCACGAACGGCGAGCTCGAGCAGGCGGTCGAGTTGTTCAAGCGGGTGATCGAGCTGCGCCCCAGCTTCTACGTTGCCTACAGCGACCTGAAGCAATCGTACGAGGGCCTCGGTCGGATGGACGAGGCCGCCACGGAGGGACGGCATTTGCTCGACCTCCTGCCGAACTACCTCCTGCAGAACCCGGACGATTCGCGCGCCCGGATGTTCTATGCGGTGACGCTCGCGGAGCTCGGGCGCAAGGAAGAGGCCATGCGCGAGGGCTCGATGGCGCTCGAGCTGAGCCCGGGCGACACGGTGATGCTCTACAACGGGACGTGCCTGTATTCGCGTCTCGGCGAGACCAGGCGCGCCATCGAGACGCTGCGACAGGCGATCGCGGGTGGCTACGAGAACTTCGGCTGGATGAAGCACGACTCCGACCTCGACCCGATCCGCGGCGACCCGGAGTTCGTCGAGCTGATGGCGGGGCGGTAATCGTGGGTCGCGAGCTGCTCCGCTGACGTTTTCTTGCGTTTCGAATTTCGCTGCAGCCTCAAACGAAGACGGCCGTGGCACGCTGCGCCGGCGTTTATGTCAAAAGCGCGGCGCGTCGGAACTCTTTACAGACGCCTTCTCGATAGTTGCGGTAGATTGCGGCAGAGTTCGCCTGGTGCACCGTGCGCGGAAAAACAAAGAAAAAGAAGGTGACGAGCATGAAGACGAAGATTCCGGGATTGCTGGTCGTTGGGCTGCTGGTCGGGCCGATGGCGGCTGATGCGGGTGTCGTGACGTTCACCGCGACTGGCTCTGCAGACGTCAGCGGGTTCGTTCAGTTTGACGACACGACTTTCTCCGGTACCGGTATCGACTGGATCAGCAACACGGCCATTACTGCTTTGTCGCTGACCGTCTTCGGCTACTCTTTCGGTCCGGGCGACGTCGTGACAACCGACGCGACCCTGATCGACTCTTCTGTATCTCCACCGTTGCTATGGAACGGCGGCGGTGGCCTCGCTTTCAATGGCCTCCAGACGATCGCTTTCTTCCCCGATGGCTTTAATGGCACGGCTCTTGATGGCGACGCGTCCCTGGCGCTGGATACGGATGGGATCTTCAATTACAGCCCGGGTGATGGTTGGGAACATACCTTCGCTGTGCATTGGAGTGCCGTTCCTGAACCCGGCACGCTCGCGCTGCTTGGTCTCGGCCTCGCCGGTCTCGGTCTGAGCCGAAGACGCAAAGCGTAGGCGACGCGCTCAACGCGACACGAGGCCCCGGCCCGTCCGGGGCTTCTTCGTTTCAGGTTTGCTCGAGTGGCTGGCGGAGTCCGAGCTTGGCCGGTGCATTAGGGGAGGGGGCGACGGAGAAGGAAACCGATCCCGCGCGACCCCCAGCAACGACGGCTAAAGGGGACCCGAAATGTCACCGGAATCCAGCCGGAAAGATTCCCACCAGATTCCCACAGCTCCCCGATTGCACGGAGTGCAGCGCTAAGGCGTTGAAAAGATTGGCGCTCCCAGAGGGATTCGAACCCTCGTACCAGCCTTGAGAGGGCTGTGTCCTGGGCCTCTAGACGATGGGAGCGCGCCGTAGACAGGCGGACTTACGGCGTCCGCGCGAGGCCGCGTATTATACGCAGCCATTTTTCCCGGTCCAGCGGAAGCCGCTTCATTGCTCTCTTTCGAAAACAACAACGGCCCAGACAAGCCGCAGCCCGTCATCGTCCCGCGCGCCGGGCACCCGATCTCGCGCGCCAACATTTCCCCCAGCGCGCTCCGTGTGCTCTACCGGCTCAAGGAGGCTGGCTTCCAGGCCTTCCTCGTGGGCGGCGCGGTCCGTGACCTGCTGCTGGGCCTGAGCCCGAAGGATTTCGACATCGCGACCGACGCGCACCCCGAGCAGGTTCGCAGGCTGTTCCGCAACTGCCGCCTGATCGGTCGGCGATTCCACCTCGCCCACGTGCGCTTCGGCCCCGAGATCATCGAGGTCGCGACGTTTCGCGCCGCCCACACCGAGGTGGACGAGGACAACAGCGTGGACGAGGTCGGCCACCGCGTGCTCGACGAGCACGGCCGCATCCTCCGCGACAACCTCTACGGCAGCATCGAAGAAGACGTCTGGCGGCGCGATTTCACCGCCAACGCGCTCTACTACAACATCGAGGACTACTCGATCTGGGATTTCGTCGGCGGCGTGCCGGACGCGCGGGACCGGGTGCTGCGCCTGATCGGCGACCCGGAGACGCGCTATCGCGAGGACCCGGTGCGCATGCTCCGGGCCGCGCGCTTCGCCGCCAAGCTCGGTTTCACGCTGCACCCCGACACCGAAGCCCCCGTTCATCGTCTCGCGTACCTGCTGGACGACGTGCCACCCGCGCGGCTCTTCGACGAAACGATGAAGCTGATGCTCGCGGGTTCGGCTGCGGCTTCGTGCAACCTGCTCGCGCGCCTCGGTCTGCTCGGTCACCTGATGCCCGACCTCGTGCGGGCCGTGAACGAGTCTCCAGACTCGGCCGGCGCGCGTCTCGTGCAACTCGGCCTCGCGCAGACGGACGAGCGCGTGCGCAACGACAAGTCCGTCACACCGACGTTCCTGTTCGCCGTGCTGCTCTGGCCCGCCATCCTGCGCGAACTGAAGGCGCCGGGCGGTCCGTTGCCGGACGATGTCGCGATCCTGGGGTCTGCGATCGATGACGTCGTCGCGCGCCAGATGCGCAGGATCGCCGTCCCGAAGCGCTTCACGCTGCCGATGCGCGACATCATCCTGATGCAGCCGCGCTTCACGCGCCGTTCGGGGAGGAGGGCGCTCCGGTTCCTCGAGCATCCGCGTTTCCGCGCCGCCTATGATTTCCTGCTGCTCAGGGCCGAGGCGGGCGAAGTCGAACCGGAACTCGCCGCCTGGTGGACGCGTCTGCAGACACTGTCGCCCGCCGAGCGACTCGCCGAGGTCGAGAGCCAGCCAGCCACGGGCGAGTCCGCGCCGCGCACGCGCTCGCGCCGGCGTCGGCGCCGTCCAGCCGCCGGCCGCGCAGCGGAGTGACGCCGTGGACGCGGCGCGCTGGGTCCCGGCCTACGTCGCGCTCGGCAGTAACCTCGATGATCCACGCGCCCAGGTCGAACGGGCGTTTGCTGCACTCGGGACGCTGCGCGACTCGCGCCTTGTGGCTCGCTCCGCCCTGTATCGGTCGCCGCCCTTCGGTCCGGTGTCGCAGCCCGATTTCGTCAACGCGGTGGCCGGCATGCTGACCCGGCTCGATCCGCACGCGATGCTGGCCGGGCTCCAGGAGATCGAGGCGAGGCTGGGTCGCGAGCGCCCGGCCGTGCGCTGGGGCCCGCGCCGCATCGATCTGGACCTGCTGGTGCACGGCACGAGCCGCGTCGGCGAGCCGGGGCTCGAGGTCCCGCATGCCGGCATCGCCGAGCGGGCATTCGTGCTCGTGCCGCTTGCGGAGGTCGCGCCGGATCTCGACGTGCCGGGACTCGGCCGGGTGGCTACACTCGCGGCTCGCCTCGACTCGACCGGACTGGAACGCCTCGCCGCATGAGCCCCGCGCCGAACAATCCGAAGGACGAGCCCGAGATCGTCCACACTCCGCATCGCTTCGTGGTCGTGGAAGGACCGATCGGCGTGGGCAAGACGAGCCTCGCGCGTCGGCTCGCGGCCAGCTTCGGCAGCGACCTCGTGCTCGAGCAGGGCGACGAGAACCCGTTCCTCGAGCGTTTCTACAAGAACCCGCGCGCGGCCGCGTTCCAGACCCAGCTCTATTTCCTGTTCCAGCGCGCGCGACAGATGCAGGAATTGCGGCAGCAGGACCTGTTCCAGCGGGTCCGCGTTGCCGATTACCTGCTCGAGAAGGACCGCCTGTTCGCGCGCCTCACGCTGGACGAGGAAGAACTCGGCCTTTACGAACAGGTGTACGCCAGGCTGGCCATCGACGCGCCAGTGCCGGACCTCGTGGTGTACCTGCAGTCGCCGGTGGACGTCCTGCTGGAGCGGATCGCCCGCCGCGGAATCCAGTACGAGCAGCAGATCGAGCGGCGATACCTCGAACGCCTGACCGAGGCCTACGCGCGGTTCTTCCTGGAGTGGGACGCATCGCCGGTGCTGATCGTGAATGCCGCCGAAATCGACCATGTTGGCAGCGAACAGGACTACACGGGGCTGCTGGCCGAGATCGTCCGCGCCCGCAAGGGTCGGCACTACTTCAACCCCATGAAAAGCCTCGTGTAATCCCCGATTTGATGTTTGACGGCGGGTCCGTCATCCTTGCCGCTCCTTCGAGGCCGCTCCATGTACACACAACTCCAACTGCGCGGTTCGGCCCGCCCGCCGGTCAACGTCTCCACCCTCGGTCGCATGAAGGCCGAGGGCCAGAAGATCGCCTGCATGACCTGCTACGACGCGAGCTTCGCCGCGCTCGTGGACGAGGCGGACGTGGACGTGGTGCTGGTCGGGGACTCGCTCGGCATGGTGATCCAGGGCCACGACACGACCGTGCCGGT
>VEPJ01000132.1 GCA_012026925.1 Gammaproteobacteria bacterium
ACAGCCACGTCCTCGGTGCCGACAACATGCTGATCATCGGCGAGGTCGGTTCGCAGTGGAACAACGTGCCCGACTACACGACGGGTGCGGTGCGCTATGGTCGCGGCTTCATGTGGGGCTACGGCTCGAGCCCGGCGTTTGCAACCGGTCTCACCGCGCCCACGGGCGGTTCCACGTGTTCGCCGACGTACTCCGCGCTGCCGGTTCCGGTGCCTGCCGGCACGCTCTACAACCCGAACCCGCGTGGCTGCAGGAACGACGGGTACATCACGGACTTCGCGTGGGGCTATCGGATCCGCATCTCGATGGACTACCTGAACGTGTTCGGTTCCGGCGTGGCCGTGACGCCGAGCGTGTTCTGGTCCCAGGACGTCGAGGGCGTGTCCATGGATCCGGCGTTCATCCAGGACCGCAATGCGTTGAACCTCGGCTTGAAGTTCAACTACAACAAGAAGTACGACCTCGCGATGAACTGGGTCAAGTTCGGTAACTCTGGGTACGACCCGCTGCAGGATCGCGACTACTACTCTGCGACCGTCAGCGTGACGTTCTGATCTGAACCAGGAGAAGAGTTCGATGAAGACGATCTACAAGGTACTTGGCGCGGCGGTGGCGACCGCGTGCCTGGCCGGGGTCTCGACCCCGGCGCTCGCGAAGCTGACGGACGCCGAAGTCGCGCGGCTCGGCGCGGACCTCACGCCGATGGGCGCGGAGAAGGCGGGCAACAAGGACGGCACCATCCCGGCCTGGACCGGCGGCCTGTGCGCGCCGCCGGCAGGCTGGTCGCCCGAGAAGGGCTACACGGATCCGTTCGCCGGCGACAAGATCAAGTTCACCATCAACAAGGCGAACGCGGCGCAGTACAAGGACAAGCTGACGCCCGGCACGCTCGCCATGCTGAACAAGTACGACACCTTCAAGATGAACGTGTACGAGACGCGTCGCACGGCCTGCTATCCGCAGGAAGTGTACGACGAGGTCAAGACGATCTCGCCGAAGCTGTCGATCGAGGGCTTCGGCATCGCCGGTGGACGTTCTCCCGTACCGTTCCCGATCCCGAAGACCGGCCTCGAGGCGATCTGGAATCACCAGCAGCGCTACCTGGGCGGCGGCGTGAGCCGCGACTACGACAGCTTCCCGGTGCGCGGCAACGGCGACTCCTACCACATCCGCGTGCACGAGTACCGCATCTTCAACCAGAACCTGGACCAGCCACAGGACAACCTGCTCCTGGCGTTCCTGTCGTACTTCCTGGCACCGGCAACGCTAGAGGGAACGGTGTTCCTCGTGCACGAGCCGCTCGACCAGGTGAAGCAGGCGCGTTCTGCGTGGATCTACAACGCGGGCCAGCGCCGCGTGCGCCGCGCCCCGGACCTCGCCTACGACAACATCAACGACGGCACGGAAGGCATGCGCGTGACCGACGAATTCGACGCGTGGAATGGCGCGCCGGACCGTTATGACTGGAAGCTCGTCGGGAAGCAGGAAGTCTACATCCCGTACAACTCGTTCAAGATGTCCGACAAGTCGCTCAAGTACGACAAGGACATGATCCGGAAGAACACGCCGAATGCGGACCTGATGCGCTACGAGCTGCACCGGTGCTGGGTGATCGAGGCGACGCTGAAGCCCGGCAGCAAGCACATCTACGGCAAGCGCGTGTTCTACCTCGACGAGGACACCTGGACCGTCGTCTATCACGACGCGTACGACACGCGCGGCAACCTGTGGCGCGTCGGCCTCCACCCGATGATCCAGTTCTACGACGCCAAGGTGCCGTGGTACCGCGCCAACATCTGGCACGACCTCACCAACGGCAACTACCTGTTCTCGCTGCTCGACAACGAGGTCAAGACGCCCTGGAAGTTCGGCGAGAAGGGCAAGTGGGCGGACTTCCAGCCCGATGCGCTGCGTCGCATCGGTACGAAGTAAGGCGCGAGGGTAGCGCCCGAAGACTGATCCGAAAGGGGAAGCCGGCCCCGGACCGCGAGTCCGGGGCCGGCGTGACGAGAGCGGCCCCGGCGAGGGGTCGCGCAGGAGACTCCATGAAGCACTGGGCCAGATGGGCGTGCGTCTTGCTGGGCGCAGGCCTGATGAGCATGTCCGCGACGGGCGCGGAAGAAGGCGCCGGGACCCCGGCGGCGGCGCCGAAGAAGTCCGGTGTCGTCGTCGACATCCGCACCGATCGCATCCTCCTGCTCGACATCGTGGCTGCAGGTAATCGCCTCGTGGCGGTCGGCGAGCGTGGCTTCACGATGGTCTCGGACGACCAGGGCAAGAGCTGGAAGGCGATTGCCACGCCCGTCACGCGCACGCTCACGGGCGTCGCATTCAAGGACGCCAAGGTCGGCGTCGCCGTGGGCCACGGCGCGTCGGTGGTCCGCACCGAGGACGGTGGCAATTCCTGGACCCACGTCCCACTGCCCGAGGCCGAACCCGAGTCCCTGCTCGGCGTGACGAACCTCGGCGGCGATCACTTCATCGCGTACGGCGCATTCGGCATGTATTTCGACTCGGCGGATGCCGGCAAGACCTGGCAGAAACGGATGGTGGTCTCGGAGGACTTCGACCGGCACATCTCGCAGGTCATCCCCGTCGGCAACTCGCTCTTCATGGTGGCGGAGTCCGGCACGCTGGCGCGGTCCGACGACGGCGGGCAGACCTGGACCGCGATGACCTCGCCGTACGAGGGTTCGTATTTTGCTGCGCTACAGACGCGTGACGGGGCGCTGCTGGCCTTCGGCATGCGCGGCAACGTCTACCGTACGACGGACTTCGGTGCCAACTGGACGAAGATCCCGCTCGACACGACCGCATCGCTCATGGGCGGGAAGCAGCTCTCAGACGGGCGGATCCTGCTCGTTGGCAACGTGGGCCTGCTTGCCGTGAGCAAGGATGACGGCCAGACCCTCGAGTTGCACTGGGCGCCCGGCGGTCGCGGCTATTCGCAGCTGGTGGAAGCCGGTGGCCGGATCATCCTCGTCGGGGAGGCTGGCATCAGCGAGCTCGACCCGGCCTGGCTGACGGGCACGACGAAGGCGGCGGGCCAGTAGGGGACCGACATGGCTACAGACAGCAAGATCGCACCGGGCGGCACGACCGCCGAAATCGGCCAGGAACAGTTCCGCACCGACTGGGTCGGCAAGATCTCTTACTGGATCTTCCGCAACCGCAAGCCGCTCCTGATCCTGTTCGTCCTGCTCACGGTCGTCCTCGGCGGCCTGGCGAGCCAGCTGCGCGTGCAGGCCGCGTTCACGAAGATGATCCCGCTCAAGCACCCGTACATGCAGACCTTCCTGCAGTACCAGGCGGACTTCGGCGGCGCCAACAAGATCATCGTCGCGCTGGGCAACAAGCAGGGCAGCATCTACGACAAGCAGTTCATGGACGACCTCCGCAAGGTCACGGAGGAGGTGTTCTACATCAAGGGCGTCGAGCGCAGCTCGGTGACCTCGCTCTTCACGTCCAACGTCCGTTACAACGAGGTGGTCGAGGACGGCTTCCGCGGCGGCAACATCGTGGCCGCCGACTTCGCCGGCACGCCCGAGCAGATGGACAAGGTCCGCGAGAACCTGCTCAAGTCCGACTGGCTGGGGCGCATCGTCTCGAACGACCAGACCTCGGCGATGGTCGTCGCCACGCTGATGGAAAACGACCCGGACACCGGCAAGCGCCTCGACCTGCAGAACGTCGCGAAGCAGCTCGAGGACATCCGCACCAAGTACGAGAACGACAAGACGGGCGTCTACATCATCGGCTTCGCGAAATCGGTCGGTGACATCGCCAAGGGCGCCGCCGGCGTGCTGGTGTTCTTCGGCGTGGCGTTCGTCATCACCGCGTTGCTGCTCTACTGGTACTCGGGGTCGCTGATGATCACGGCGCTCGCGCTCATCTGCGCGATCGTGCCGGTGATCTGGCTGCTGGGACTCCTGCCCGTGTTCGGGCTGGGCCTCGACCCGATGTCCATCCTGGTGCCGTTCCTGATCTTCTCGATCGCGGTCTCGCACGCGGTGCAGATGACGAACGCCTGGAAGCTCGAGACGCTGCACGGCGCGGACGGCGTGACGGCCTCGACGCGCTCGTTCCAGAAGCTCTTCATACCGGGCGCCATGGCGCTGCTCGCAAACGCGCTCGGTTTCATGGTCATCGCGTTCATCGAGATCGAGATGGTGCGTGAGCTCGCCTTCACGGCGACGATCGGCGTCACGGTGATGATCATCACGAACAAGATGCTGCTGCCGATCCTGCTCTCCTACTATCACTTCACGCCGGAGCAGGCGAAGAAGCTGAGCGGCAAGGAGACGGCGGGTGACTGGCTGTGGCAGCGGCTCGGCTTCCTCGCGACGAAGAAGTACGCGTGGATGCCGATTCTGGTGGGCCTGGGCCTGCTCGCGTTCGGCATCCAGCAGGCCCGGCACCTGCACATCGGCGACCTCGGCAAGGGCGTGCCGGAGCTCAGGCCGAACTCGCGCTACAACCAGGACGTGGACTTCATCACCAGCCACTACAAGATCGGCGTCGATCTGCTGCAGATCATCGCCGAGGCGAAGGCGAAGGACGAGAACGACTCGCCCTGCGTGGACCGCGACGTGATGGACAAGATGGAGGACTTCGACTTCCAGATGCGGCAGGTGGACGGGGTGGCCACCGTGCGCAGCCTCGCGGGCTTCGTCGAGACGATGACGCAGTCGTTCGCCGAGACCTTCGTGAAGTGGCACATGCTGCCCGAGTCGCGGGCGCAGATCGCGCAGGGCGTCGGCTACGCGACGCGCCTCGGCAACGAGTTCATGAACTCGCGCTGCACGGCGATGCCGGTGAGCATCTACACCACCGACCACCAGGCGACGACCATCGCGCACATCGTCGAGAAGATCAAGGAATTCAAGGCGGCGGGCGGCGACACGGATCGCATCACGTTTCGCCTGGCGAGCGGCAACGTCGGCGTGATGGCGGCGACCAACGAGGCGGTCGAGGCCGCGGACAAGTGGGTCAACCTCGCGCTGTTCGCGTCCGTCTCGATCCTCTGCCTGCTCACGTTCCGGTCGATCCCGATCACGCTGTGCGTGATCCTGCCGCTCGCGCTCGTCACGGTGCTCTGCAACGCCGTGATGGCGATGCTCGGCATCGGCGTGAAGGTGAACACGTTGCCGGTCGTCGCCCTCGGCGTCGGCGTGGGCGTGGACTACGGCATCTACCTCTTCGAGCGCATGAAGCACGAGATGGAGGACAACGGCCTCAAGCTCAAGGAAGCGTTCGTCGAGGCGCTCAAGCAGCGCGGCACGGCGTCGATCTTCACGGCGGCGACGATGACCATCTCGGTCGCGACGTGGATCTTCTCGGCGCTCAAGTTCCAGGCGGACATGGGCATCCTGCTCGCGTTCATGTTCCTCGTGAACGCGTTCGGCGCCATTCTCCTGCTGCCGTCGCTGGCCGCCTTCCTGGTCGGCGACCTGAAGAAGAAGGAGAAGAAGGGCAAGGTGCTCGAAGAGGCGATGTGACGGACCCGCTCGCAAGGCCGCTCCGCCTGCCGTGCGGAGCGGTCCTTCCGAACCGCCTCTGCAAGGCCGCGATGACCGAGGGTGTCGCGGACCCGCTGCTCCGCGCGACTCCGCGCCACGAGACGCTGTACCGCACCTGGAGCGAGGGCGGGGCAGGGCTGCTGCTCACGGGCAACGTCCAGGTCGACCGCGCCGACCTCGAGCGGCCCGGCAACGTTTCCGTCGACGTTTCCGAGCCGCGCACCGTGTCGCCGGAGGCGCGGGAACGCCTTCGGGCATGGGCCCGCGCCGGCACCGTCGCCGGCAATCACCTCTGGATGCAGATCTCGCAGGCGGGCTGGCAATCGCCGCGCTACGTCACGAAGCGGCCGCGCGCGCCCTCGGACGTGCAGCTCGACCTGCTCGGGAACTACGCGAAGCCCGTCCCGCTCGCCGAGACCGAGATCCTCGACCTCATCCACCGCTTCGCGCAGGCGGCCGTCATTGCCCGCGAGACCGGCTTCACCGGCGTGCAGATCCACGGAGCCCACGGGTACCTCCTGAGCTCGTTCCTGTCGCCCGTGACGAACCGGCGCACCGACGCGTGGGGCGGTTCGCTCGAGAATCGCGCCCGCATGCTGCTCGAGGTCGTGCGCGCCGTGCGCAAGGCGGTGGGCCGCGATTTCCCCGTGGCGCTGAAGCTCAATTCCGACGACTTCCGCAAGGGCGGCTTCACGAACGCCGAGTGCCTCGAGGTCGTGCGCTGGCTGAACGACGAATCGCTCGACTTGCTCGAACTCTCCGGCGGCACGTACGAGCAGCCGCGCCTGATCGGTGCCGAGGGGCGCACGGACAGTGCGGTCGCGGTCCGTCCCAGCACCCGGGCGCGCGAGGCTTATTTCCTCGAATACGCCGAGGTGGTGCGCAAGATCGCGCGCATGCCCCTCATGGTCACGGGCGGCTTTCGCACGAGGGCCGGCATGGAGGCTGCCCTCGACGGGGATTGCGACGTCGTCGGGCTCGGCCGCCCGCTGTGCTGGCAGCCCGATTTCCCTCGGCGGCTGCTCGCGCACGAGGCCGACGCGGTCGAGCGCATCGAGGATCGGCTGAACATCCGCGCCCGCGGCTGGCTCTCGCCGACCAGCCCGATCGTGCCGATCAGGATGCTGAACATCTTCGGCGCGCAGTCGTGGTACTACTGCCAGGTCTTCCGGCTGGCCGACGGCAAGCCCGCGGAGCTCGACCGCGGCGTCCTCTCGACGCTCGGCGAATACCTCGCCGACGAGCATGCGACGGCGCGTCGCATGCACCGCGCCTACGGCGACTGACCCAGGTCGGGCTTCGCGACGCCGAGCCAGCCGATCACGACGAGCAGCGTCCACAGGCACCAGAGCACCCAGGTGGCGCGATTCATCGCGGTGCGCACGGCCTGCTCGTCCTCGGCGGTGCCCTGGCCGGCCCAGATGCGCGGCCACACCCGGTAGCTCTCGCGGATGTAGTAACGGATGCCGATGCCGCAGACCATCACGCCGGCGAACAGGAGGACCTTCCACGCGAGCCAGGGGGCGGCGAGGGGCTTGCCCGTGACCAGCGAGATCACGCCCATGTACACGAACATCGCGATCAGGACGTACCGGATGCGCCAGTCCCACCTGGCGAGCGCCGCGCCCGACGCAGCCGAACGCTTCCAGTGCACGAGCCACATGTAGGCGAACCAGGCGGCCGACCCGATCCAGAGCATGGCCATGGCGGCACTGTCGAGCCAGATCAGCCCGATTTGCGCCGAGAGCGTGAACCCGAGCGGAACGCTGAGGATGAGCGCGTTGCGCGGGTGCTGGTCGACGTGCATCAGGAACTCCCAGAGGCGCCTGCGCTCCGGCCCCGGCAGCGTGGATGCGCGCGTGACGTAATGAGTCAGCGCGTTCACCACGAGGTCGCTGCCGATCCAGTACCCCATGATCGCCACGTGCAGCCATAGAATGATCTCGTAGGAATTCACGTCTGTGTCCACTCGCTCCGGGAGGCTGGTGAGATGAACGATATCGCAAAACGCGCCGAGGCACTGGTCGCGGAGCTCCGCGCGGCGATGGGTGCGGACGCGGTGGTGACCGACCCCGACGAGCGCGAGGCACTGTCCGCCGACGTGTACTCGGCCGGGGCGACCTGCGCGGCGGTCGTAAGGCCGGCCGAAAAGCGCGAGGTCCCGGGCATCGTCACAGCGGCCGCACGGGCGGGATTCGCGGTGATCGCGCGCGGAGGCGGACTAACGTACACCGGGGGCTATACGCCTCGGCGTGAGGACACGGTCATCCTCGATCTCGGACGCTTGAACAGGATCGTCGAGATCGCGCCGGACGACATGTACGTCACCGCCGAGGCGGGAGTGACCTGGCGGCAGCTGCACGAGGCCCTGGCGCCCCTCGGCCTGCGTCTGCCGTGCTTCGGTTCGTTCTCCGGTGCGGGCGCAACCGTGGGCGGTGGACTGTCGAATGGAGCGCTCTTCCATGGCACCGCCCGGTACGGCACGGTGGCCGATTCGTTGCTGGGCCTCGAAGTGGTGACGGGTGACGGTGGGCTGGTCGCGACGGGGCAGGGCGCGCTTCGGGCGGGGTCGAAGCCGTTCTATCGCACGTTCGGCCCCGACCTGAGCGGCCCGTTCGTGCACGATGCGGGCGTCCTCGGCGTGAAGGTGCAGGCCACGTTCCGGCTGGTTCGCGCGCCGCGGAACCTCGGGTACGCGTCGTTCGCGTTTGCGGACGGCGCATCGGCTGCGGCGGCGCTCAGCGAGGTCGGGCGTGCCGAAGTCGCGGAGGAAGCCTACGTCTTCGATCCGGGTACGACGCGCAAGAATCTCGGCGGCCTCGACGCGGGCCGGGCGCTTGCGGCCTTCGCCGCAGTGGCGCGGGGCCAGGGTGGGATCCTGAAAGGAATCCGCGAGAGCCTGTCGCTTGCGGTGGCCGGGCGGTCCTTCGTCCCGGAGGACGCCTATTCGCTGCACGTGGTCTGCAGCGGACGGACCGAAGCGGCGGTGGAGGGCGACGTCGACGCCTGTCGTGCGATCGCGGTGGGGAAAGGCGGGCTCGAGCTCCCCAATTCGATTCCCAAGGCCGTGCGTGCCAACCCGTTTCCGCCGCTCAACGACGTGCTGGGGCCCGACGGCGGGCGCTGGGCGGCGCTCAATGCCAAGGTGGCGCATTCGGATGCTCCTGAATTCATCGCGGCGGCGGAAGCGCTGCTCGCGTCGTACGCGTCGCCGATGGCTGCGCACGGCATCACCGTCAGCCGGCTCATGATCGCCATCTCCAATCACGCATTCAGCTTCGAGCCCGTGCTGCACTGGCACGACGAATGGCTGCCGATCCACCGGCGGGCATCGCAACCGGCGCATCTCGCGAAGCTAAGGGAGCCGGCTCCGGATCCGCAGGCTCGCGCGCTCGTGCACGAGATCCGCGGACGGCTCGTGCGGCTGTTCGCGGAGCGCGGCGCCGCTTCGAACCAGATCGGCCGGACGTATCCTTACGCAGAAGTGTTGCGGCCCGAGAGTGCTGCGTTCCTGCGCCGCTTGAAAGAGGCCGCGGATCCCCGCGGGTGCCTGAATCCCGGGGCGCTGGGCCTCGGCTAGGAAGGGGGACTGTCGGATGAACAACGACTCGAAGCCGTCGGCCAGCCTCGACCCGGCGGACTGGTCCGAATTCCGCGCCCTGGCGCACCGTGCCGTCGACGACGCGATCGACGACCTCATGAGCGTTCGCGAGCGGCCGGTGTGGCAGCCCGTGCCCGACGAGATCGTCGCTCGCTTCCATCGTCCGCTGCCCGCGTCGCCGCAGGACCCGGCGGCTGTCTACCGGGAGTTCCGCGATTCCATCGTGCCCTACGGCATGGGTAACACGCACCCGAGGTTCTGGGCCTGGTACATGGGAGCGGGCACGGCATTCGGGGCGCTCGGCGATTACCTCGCTGCGATGCTCAATCCGAACATGGGCGGCGGCAACCACGTCGCCAACCATGTCGAGGCCCAGGTCGTCGACTGGTGCAAGGAGATCGTGGGCCTGCCGCGCGACGCGAGCGGACTCCTGGTGAGCGGCGGATCGATGGCGAATTTCGTCGGGCTCGCCGTGGCCCGCAACGCGACGTCCAGCGTCGACGTGCGCGCCGAGGGCGTGCGTGCGCTGCCGGCACTGCCGGTCTTCTACGCCTCGATCGAGGTGCACAGCTGCATCCAGAAGGCGATCGAGCTGCTCGGGCTCGGCAGCCGGGCGCTGCGCAAGGTGCCGGTCGATGCGGCGTACCGCGTCGACGTCGGCGCGCTGCAGGCGATGATCGCAGCCGACAGGGCGGCGGGCCTCGCGCCGTGCTGCATCATCGGATCGGCGGGCACGATCAACACGGGCTCGGTGGACGACCTCGGGGGCCTCGCGGACCTGTGCGAGCGCGAACGGCTCTGGTTCCACGTGGATGGAGCGATCGGGGCCGTGCTCGCGATGTCGCCACTGCACCGCGGGCTCGTGGCCGGGATCGAGCGCGCCGACTCCGTGGCGCTCGACCTGCACAAGTGGCTGCAGGTGCCGTTCGAGGCCGGCTGCGCGCTGATTCGCGACCGGCAGCTGCACCGCGGCACGTTTGCGCTGACGCCAGAGTACCTCGAGCACACCGAGCGCGGCCTCGCGAGCGGTCCGCTGTGGTTCAGCGAGTACGGGCTGCAACTGTCGCGCGGATTCCGCGCGCTCAAGGTCTGGATGTCGTTCAAGGAGCACGGACGGGATCGCTACGCGCAACTGATCGACCGCACGATCGGGCAGGCGAAGGCGCTCGCGGCGCTCGTCGAGCGCACGCCCGGGTTCGAGCTCGTGGCGCCGGTCGTGATCAACATCGTCTGCTTCCGGTACAACCCGGGCGGGCTGGATGCGGAGCAACTGAACTCGTTGAACGAGGAGTTGCTGATCCGCGTGCACGAGAGCGGGATCGCCGCGCCGTCATACACGACGCTCGGCGGGCGCTACTGCCTGCGCGCGGCGATTGCCAACCACCGCACCGAGGACCGCGATCTCGAGATCTTCGTCGAGGAAGTCCGGCGGATTGCCGGCGAGTTAGCCTGACGGTCGGGCGCCCTGCCTGAACCATTCGAGCGCGAGATCCACGACGCGCCCGGGTTCCTCGAGAGGAATCCAGTGCCGGGCGTTCTCGATACGCTCGTACCGCCAGGGCGCGTCCATGCGGCGTCCCGAGCGCTGCATCTGGTCCTCTGCCAGGCAGTGGTCCTCGCTGCTCCAGATGCCGAGGGTCGGCACGCGGCAGTTCGGCCAGTGGCCGAACACCGCACTCGGGAGGTTGGCCCGGTACCAGTTGAGGCCTGCAGTCAGGCGTCCGGGGCGTGACATGTGCCGCACGCTGGTCTCGACGTCCGGATGGTGGCGGGCCCACCAGCGCAGGCCGGCGAAGTCGTCGCGCGCAAGCGAAGCCTCCGCGATGCCGCGTAACTGCCAGTAGATCGTGTACATGCCCTTGCGCTTCTGCTCGAGGCCGGCGAGCGCGTACTCACGGGGGTGGCCCACGGAAATCACGACCGTCGAACGGACGCGCCCCGGATGAGCGATGGCCAGCGCCCACGCGACCACGGCGCCCCAGTCGTGTCCGACGACGTGCACCGGCTCGCGGACGTCGAGCGCCGCGAAAAGCCCGAGCAGGTCGGCGAGGATCCGGTCCATCGCGTAGTGACGGCGTCCGGCCGGGGCGTCGGAATCGCCGAAGCCGCGCAGGTCGGGTGCGATCACCTCGTGGCCAGCGGCGACCAGGCGCGGCGCCACGTCCTTCCAGAGTGCGTGCGAGTCCGGGAACCCGTGCAGCAGCAGCACGGGCGGGCCCGCGCCCACGTGCTGCACGTTCAAGACGATTTCGCCGACGTTGATCCGCTTCAGCGCCATACTCTCGTTCGGTTGGAACCGCGGGGTGCGTGCAAGGTCACAGGATAGCGGGCCGAACCGTCCACTTGCGGACATTCGTCGCCGGTCGCGCCGGGGCCGCGCCCTTCCCGGGTGCGCGCGCGCACGGCATCATTCGCCCCTCGGGGGCCGTCCACACGGAATTACCGGATGTTGCGTAGATTCTCGGTTGCCTTCCTCGTCGCGGTGCTCATCGCCGGCTGCGCCACCAGTCCCACCGGCCGGACGCAGTTGATGCTGGTCTCGGAGAGCCAGGCGATTGCGGCGTCCAGGCAGGCCTACCTGCAGGAGATGGACAAGTACAAGCGGGAGGGCAAGCTCGTCACGGACCCGGCCGTCCTGAACCGGGTCAGGATGATCACCGAGAGGCTCGTCGCCCAGGCGGTCCAGATGCGCCCGGACAGCCGGAACTGGCAATGGACCGTCGAGGTCATCGACGACCCCAAGAACGTCAATGCCTGGTGCATGGCGGGCGGGCGCATGGCGATCTACACCGGTCTCCTCATGAAGATCGACCCGACGGACGACGAGCTCGCGCAGGTGATGGGGCACGAGATCGCGCACGCGCTGGCGAACCACACGGCCGAGCGCATGTCCACCGCAATGGCGACCCAGGTGGGCGTGATCGCGGCCGGCGTGTTGTCGGACAAGCCGGCCCAGACGATGGCGATGGCGGCCGTGGCGGCGCAGCTGGCCGTGAACCTGCCCAACAGCCGCTCGCAGGAGTCCGAGGCGGACCGGATCGGCATCGAACTCGCCGCGAGGGCGGGATTCAACCCGCACGCGGCAGTGACGCTCTGGCAGAAAATGGCGGCCTACGGTGGCGGGAAGAATCCGCCCCAGTTCCTCAGCACGCACCCGAGCGACGCGGCACGCCAGCAGGCCCTCGCCGCGCTGGTCAACAAGATGATGCCGTACTACCAGGCGCCGGGCCCACGTCCCACGTTCCCGGTGCGGGTCGGTGCGGCGGCCGTCTGAGCCCGCCCCGCCGCAGGCCCGGATGCGGCCGCACGAGGTGCGCGCCCCGCACGGCACGCGCGTGGACGAGTACTACTGGCTGCGCGACGACGCGAGGTCCGACCCCGACGTGCTGGCGCACCTGCGCGCCGAGAACGAGTACAAGGATGCGATGCTCGCGCATCTCGCGCCCCTGCGGGAGCAACTCTTTGCCGAGATCGTCGCGCGCATCAAGCAGGACGATTCCTCCGTGCCGTATCGCGAGCGCGGCTACTGGTATTACCGCCGGTTCGACGCGGGCGCGGAGTATCCGCTGCATGCGCGGCGCCGCGAATCCCTGGACGCCCCCGAGGAGGTCCTCCTCGACCTTGCCGCACTTGCGCAGGGCCACGAGTTCTACGACGTCGCCGAACTCGAGGTGAGCCCGGACGACCGTTGGCTGGCGTACGCGGAGGACACAGTCGGGCGCCGGCAATACGTGCTGCGCTTCAAGGATCTCGTGACCGGGGCGACGTTGCCCGACGCGGTCCCTAACGTCGAGCCGGCGGTCGTGTGGGCCGCGGACAACCGCACGGTACTCTATGTGGAGAAGGACCCGGAGACGCTGCTCGGCAAGCGGGTCCGCAAGCACGTGCTCGGCACCGATCCGGAGGATGATCCGGTGGTGTACGAGGAGCCCGACGACAGCTTCTACATCGACGTCGGGCGGAGCAAGGACGGGCGTTACCTCTACATCTACTCGCAGAGCACCGTATCGACTGAGCAGCGCTTTGCGCGCGCGGCGGACCCCGCGCTCGCCTTCGAGGTGCTCCTGCCACGGGAGCGCGACCACGAGTACCACGCCGAGCATTTCGACGGGCGGTGGATGATCCGCACCAATTGGCGGGCACCGAATTTCCGCATCATGCAGGCGCCGCTCGGGCAAGCCGGCGACCGGGCGCAGTGGCGGGACGTCGTCGCGGCGGATGCGGAGACATTCATTCACCGCTTCGACGTCTTCCGCGACTTCCTCGCGATAGAGGAGCGCTCCGGCGGCCTGCGCAGGATCCGCGTGCGGCCCTGGCGGGACGGGCGGGAGTTCTTCCTCGAGGCGGACGAGCCGGCTTACCGGATGGTGCTCGGGGACAACGAGGAAATCGACAGCACCACGCTCCGCTACACCTACACGTCGCTCACGACGCCGCTCACGACCTACGACTTCGACGTGCGCACGGGCGAGCGCACGCTGCTCAAGCGCGAGCCGGTGCTGGGAGGTTTCGACCCGTCCCTGTACGCGACCGACTACCTCTGGGCGCCTGCGCGGGACGGCGAACTCGTCCCGGTGGCTGTCGTCCATCGCAAGGACTTCCGCAGGGACGGTACCGCGCCGATGCTGCAGTACGCCTACGGGTCGTACGGGCTGTCGACGGATCCGGTGTTCTCATCGCCCGTGCTGTCGCTGCTCGACCGCGGGTTCGTCTACGCGATCGCCCAGGTGCGCGGCGGGCAGGAGCGGGGCCGGCGCTGGTACGACGGGGGCCGCCTGCTCGCCAAGCGCAACACGTTCCACGATTTCATCGACGTCACGCGCTTCCTGGTCCGCGAGGGGTACGCCGCCCCGCAGCGCGTGTTCGCGCGCGGCGGCAGTGCGGGCGGCTTGCTCGTCGGTGCCGTAGCCAACCTCGCGCCGCAGGATTACGCCGGCATCGTCGCGCACGTGCCGTTCGTGGACGTCGTGACGACCATGCTCGACGAGAGCATCCCGCTCACGACGAACGAGTACGACGAGTGGGGGAATCCGGGGGAGCAGGCGTACTACGAGTACATGCTCTCGTACGCGCCGTACGACAACGTGTCGGCGCAGGACTACCCCGCGATGCTCGTGACTACGGGACTCTGGGACAGCCAGGTGCAGTACTTCGAGCCGGCGAAGTGGGTGGCCCGGTTGCGGCGTCTCAAGACCGACTCGAACCCGTTGCTGTTGCGCGTGAACATGGAGGCGGGCCACGGCGGCAAGTCCGGCCGGTT
>VEPJ01000172.1 GCA_012026925.1 Gammaproteobacteria bacterium
CTCGAGCCGGCCGTCGGGCCGGCCGGGCACCAGTGTGTTGACGGCGACCTCGCTGTTGGAGAGCGTGTAGTTGATCCCCACCGCGACGCCGATCGACCACTGCGCGTTGATCCGGTAGGCGACCGCGGGCGTCAGGGCCACGTAAACGAGCGAGTAGCTGTCGGAGTAGTACCGCCCGGCCCAGTCCGCGCCGTTGTCCGAACCGAAGCCGGAGGGCACGGTCAGCGAAATGCCGACACGCCAGCGGTCGTCGATCGGGCGCACGTAGTACGCCGAAGGGATCACGATTGGCGCATTGCTGCCGTCGGGGTCGCCTCCATCGACGGTGGTGAGGTTCTGGTCGACCTTGAATGTCCCGAAGCCGTGCGCCAGCAGGGCGCCGAGGCTCGTCGTGGGCCGGTCGAGCCGGGTCATGCCGGCCGGATTCGTGAGTGCGCCTTCCGCGTCATCGGCCACGGCGGCGAGCCCCGAAAAAGCGGGTGAGGCGGCCTGAAGCTGAGAGGCGAAGGACAGTGCCCCGAGCCCGAGCGCCGCGGCGATTCGCCTGTTCGTGATAATGACGCGATCTCCAATTGCAGGTTGGCCTGCGGCGAGGCTCATTCCGCCGCGACCGAGACAAGGTCGCCCGGACTACCGGACCAGTTCCAGGATCTTCCGGTAACGCGGCAGCCCGCGCAGGCTGTCGAAGTCCGCGTCGTGCCTGACCCAGGACCGGGTCTCGTGGTTCGCGTGCGGCAGGAGCCGCTCCAGCAGGTCGAACGCGGCGTCGCTCTCGCCGAGCTTTGAGTAGATGCAGGCAACGTTGTACTGGGTGAGCACGTCGTCCGGGTCGGTCGCCACGGCGCGTGACAGCCACTCCTTGCAGCGCTCGATCTCGCCGAGCTCGATGAGGCTGCCGGCGCCGAGGTAGGCGGGCCGCGGGTTTTCGGGGTGTCGCGCGAGTTCGGCCTCGGCCAGCTGCACCACCTTGCGTGCAACGACCTGGACTTCCGACGCGCGGCCGATCGAGCGGTAGACCATGACCAGCATCGCGGGCGCCTGGTAGTCGTCCGGGTTCAGCACCGCGGCGCGTTCCATCAGCCGCGCGGCCTGCTCGAGCAGGCCCTGCGCGAAGCAGGCGCGCGCATAGAAGTAGTGCGCCTCGAAGGAGTTGGGGTCCAGCGTCGTGGCGCGTTCGAACTCGGCCATCGCCTCGTCGTAGCGCTGCGCGAGCGACAGCGCCAGGCCGCGCGACGCATGTGCCTCGGCGAGCCGGGGGTCCAGCTCGATGGCGCGCGCGCTCGTCGCCAGGATCGCGTCGGTGGACACGCTTACGTCGTAGTGCAGGTACAGGAACGAGTCGCAGTCGGCGATGCCGGCGTAGGCGCGCGCGTAGGCCGGATCGAGCTCCACCGCCTTGGTGAACATACGGCGCGCGAACTGGTAGTAGGACTTCGTGTGCCGGTGCAGGAACTGCCGGCCGCGCAGGTAGTACGTGTACGCCTCGATGTTGTCGGTGGGCGCCTGCGCGATCGACTGCTTCTCCTGCGGCAGGAGCTTCACCTTCAGCTGCTCGACGATCGCGTGCGTGATCTCGTCCTGGATCGCGAAGATGTCGGTCAGGTCGCGGTCGAAGCGATCGGCCCAGACGTGCCCGCCGTCCTTGCCGCTGATGAGCTGCCCGGTCACGCGGACGCGCGAGCCCGCCTTGCGCACGCTGCCCTCGAGCACGTGCGTCACCCCGAGCTCCTGGCACACGTCCTGCACCTTCACGGCCTTGCCCTTGTACGTGAACGCGGTGTTGCGCGCGACCACGAACAGGCCCGACACCTTCGACAGGTCCGTGATGATGTCCTCGGTGATGCCGTCGCTGAAGTACTCCTGCTCGGAATCCCCGCTCATGTTGTTGAACGGCAGCACGGCAATCGAGGGCCGCTCGGCCTTCTCCTGCGCGGCGCCGTCGGGCGCACCGGCGGGGTGCGCGCCGAGCATCTGCTGCACGACGGCAACGAACCGTGCAACGTGCGGCTCGAGCGGCGGAGGGAATGCGTCGAACCAATGCGTGCCGCCGAGGCAGTATTCCATCGCACCGGTCGGCATGACGTTCTCGACACGGAACGGCACGATGGGCTTGTCCAGCGACACCGCGCGTTCCACCTCCCGCCGGACGTGCGGGGACGAATTGGCACCCGCGGAGAACACGACCACGAACACGCGGCAGTCCTTCACCGCGTCCACGATCTGCTGCCCGTACTCGGACCCCGCCGGAATGTCGCGGGGCGCGATCCAGCAGCGGATCTTCTGGCTCTCGAGCGCCGCCAGCACCGCCATGGCCGCCGTCCTGTCGGAAGCGGAGTGACTCAGGAACACGTCGTGCGCCATGGGAGCCGTTCGAGCCTCGATCATTGGCAGCGAGCAGGCGGTGCTCGGGATCCGTGATGTTGCCCTGCGGAGGCCCGGGGGACAAGTTCGGGCCGCCGGCGAAGTGGACGCGCGCGGCGCCGCGGCGAGTTCGGCACGTCAGGGCAGAAAAAGGAAAGGCCCCGT
>VEPJ01000176.1 GCA_012026925.1 Gammaproteobacteria bacterium
CGCGGCGGCGGCGGCGCTCGCGGGGGTGGAGGCTTCTCGCGCCAAGGGCCCGCGTCGGGCGGCGGATTCTCGCAGAAGAGCCCCGGACCCTCGACGAGTCGCGATGCGGGCTGGTCGGGATCGACTCCCGATCGCGGTCCGCCCTCGGCCAGCACCCTGCCGTCACGCCCGCCCGAGGGCGCCCGGCCCCCTTCGGACAGTCGGCCGCCGCCGGGCCAGAGGCCTCCTCCGCCGCCGGTCTATTACCCGCCTCCGCCACCGCCGGGTTACTACCACGGCGACTGGGACTACTACGACGATGACTGGGTCGCGGGAGTCATGGTTGGCACTGCGGTGGTCGGTACGGCCGTCGCAGTCGCGGACGAGTCGGAAGAGACCACTGCTACGACGACCACGACGACGACCACCTCCGGGCCCCCGACGGCCGATCTGCCGTGCGAGCCGAAGATGCTGAGCTCGAACGGCGTCACGTACTACCTGTGCGGATCGCAGTTCTACGTGCAGGCCTACGGTGATGGTGGGCTGATCTACGTGCCGGTCGATCCGCCGCGCTGAGGTCTGCGCAAGGGGAGCAGAATGGGTCACATCGTCGCCAAGGACATCTTCGGCGCGCTCGGCGAGAAGATCGACAGCCTGACCGTACACACGCCGCAGACGGAAACCTTCCGCGCCGTGTTGCGGGAACTCTATTCGCCGGAAGAGGCGGAACTCGTCGTGAGGATGCCGTTCACGCTCTCGACCGTGGACCGCATAGCCAGGGTTACCGGTCGCGCTCCCGCGGAACTCGAGCCGCAGCTCGCGAGGCTCAGCGACAAGGGGCTCGTGGTGGACCTCAATCTCGGCGGAACCTACCACTACATGCCCGCGCCGTTCGTCATCGGCATCTTCGAGTTCACGATGATGCGCCTGAAGGGCTCGGATGCGGAGATCGGCCGCATCTCGCGGTTGTTCCTCGAGTACATGGAGAGCGGCGAGTTCTACGACTCCAATTTCAGGGACGGCCAGCAGGTGTCCGTCGCACGGGCCGTGCCGCACCTCGAGCACCTCGGCGACCACGTCGAGATCCTCGATTACGAGCGCATCGATCACATCGTCGAGGAGGCGGAATACTTCTCCCTCGGCGTGTGCTCGTGCCGGCACAAGAAGCACCACGCGGGCGAACAGGTCTGCAAGGTGCCGCTCGAGACCTGCACCAGCTTCGGTCGCGGGGCGGAGTACCTCGTGCGACACGGCATGGCGCGGCAGATCTCGCGCGAAGAGATGAAGGATGTAGTGCAGCGATCCAAGGACCTGAAGCTGGTCTTCTCGGCCGACAACGTGCAGAACCAGCCTTCATTCGTGTGCCACTGCTGCGGTTGCTGCTGCGGGATCCTCGAGGGCATCAACAGGCACGGCTACCCGAACGCGATCGTCTCCTCGACGCTCGTGCCGCACGTCGAGGTGGACGACTGCAACGGTTGCCAGAAGTGCGCGCGGGTCTGCCACGTCTCGGCGATCACGTTGACCCCGGAACCGAAGGCCGCCGGCAGCAAGCGCATGTTCATGCCGGCGATCGACGAGCAGGCCTGCATCGGCTGTGGCGTCTGCAGCCTCGTCTGCGAGCCCGACGCGATCGAGATGCGCAAGCGCGAGCGCAACGTGATCCACCCGGAGACGACGTTCGAACGCGTCATCCTGCAGTGCCTCGAGCGGGGCACGCTGCAGAACCAGCTGTTCGACGAGCCCGATCGCCTGTCGCACAAGGCGATGCGCGGGATCGTCGGCGGGTTCCTGCGATTGAGCCCCGTCAAGAAGGCGCTGATGTCCGACGCGCTGCGTTCGCGCTTCCTGGCGGCAATCGCCTCGGGCGCCGCGAAGTCGGGCAAGGGAGACGTGCTGCGGCTGTAGGAGCGAGCACGGGAGCGCGTTCGAGGCGCGCCTCAGCGCGACGGCGGCGGGGTCTCCTTCCACTCGCCGAACAGGAACGTGAGCGCGTCGGGCAGGCGCTTTTCCCATGCGGCTTCGGTGTGCAGCGCGTCCGGATCGACGGTGAAGCGAACGTTCGAGTCGTCGTAGCCCGCCGTCTTGAAATTCGACACCACCTGGCGGATCAGCCCGGTCATCTTCCCGACGATCATCGGGTCGCCTTCCTTGCCGCCGACGCCGAAGACCACCTAGACCGGCAGGGCGACCAGCGGGCTCGAAACCCTCACGAGCTGGCCCATTCCGATCCACATCGTCGGGCTCTCGATCAGGCCGTAGCCGAACGTGTTGGGCCGGGCCATGAGCGCATAGAGCGTAGCGACGCCGCCATAGGACGACCCGCCGATGCCCGTGTTCGGCTGCCCCTGCAGCGTGCGGTACCTGCCATCCACCAGCGGCATGACTTCCCGCACCAGGAAGTCGGGGAATCGCTTGCCGGCCGGCTCGTCCATCTCCGGGTCGCCGACGAAATCCTTGTAGGGCAGGTACTCGTGGTCCCGCTTCCTGCCCGCGTGGGCCACGCCGACGACGATCAGCGGCGGAATCTTCTTCTCCGCCACGAGGCGATAGACGATCTCGTCCATGCCCCACTCGTGGTGACTCACGTCGCTAAGGCACGCGTCGAACAGGTTCTGCCCGTCGAGCATGTAGAGGACGGGATAACGGCGGGAGCGGTTCTCCGGAAGGTCGTAACCCGGCGGCAGCAGGACCCGGATCGTCCGCGTGTTGCCGAAGATGCGGCTCGCGAGCGCGTGCAGCCGGAGATCGCCACTGACCGTCGACTTGCACGGCGGCGCAGCGTCGGCCGGAAAGGCCGTGGCTGACGAGAGCAGTCCGGTCACGAGCAGGGCGGGTACGAGCGTTTTGCGCATGAGCATCGGTCCTCCGATGCTGGATCATAAACTCGGGCCACGCGGCGAGTCCCGGTGATTGCGACGAAGATGCGTCCGGCCGTTGCAGCGGCTGCGACACTTTGGCGCGATGCCCTTGGTGTACGATTGCGGCTCCGCGCCCGGGCCGCCAGCATGTGCCGCCGGGGGCGCAGTCACGCAATCAATAGGGGCGCGCGCATGCAGAAGACCATTCTGATCACCGGTTGCTCGAGCGGCATCGGCGCGGCGCTCGCTCGTGAGTTCGACAAGCGGGGACACCGGGTGTATGCCACGGCAAGGCGACCCGAAACGCTGGCGCCGCTGCAGGCGGCCGGCATCGAGCCGCTCGGGCTCGACGTCAACGACGATGCATCAGTCGCGGCGGCCTTCGCCACGGTCGCGCGCGAGACCGGGCACCTCGACATGCTGGTCAACAATGCGGGCTTCTCCCAGGTCGGCGCAGTGATCGACCTGACGCGCGAGGACCTGAGGCGGCAGTACGAGACGAATGTCATCTCGCCCGCGAGGGTAACCGCGCAAGCGGTGCCCTTGCTACGTACGGCGGTGGCCAGGAACGGCAGCGCTGTCGTGGCCAACGTCGGCAGCATCGTCGGACTCTTCACGACCCCGTTCGCGGCCGCCTATTGCTCCAGCAAGGCTGCCGTGCACTCGATCACCGACGCGCTGCGGATGGAGCTGGCGCCGTTCGGCATCCATGTCGTTTCGGTCCAACCGGGTGGCGTGCGCTCCAGCTTCGGCCAGCACGCCGAGGCCGCGGTTCGTCTGCCGGAGAATTCGCTCTACCGGGCGGCGGAGGCGGGCATCCGTGCCCGCGCGCAGGCCGGTCAGCAGGGCGCGATGCCGGCCGAGGAGTTCGCGGTGCCCGTCGTCGATGCACTGCTCCGCAGCCCGCCACCGAGGATCCTTCGCGCAGGCGCAGGCAGCGTGCGATACCCGCTCCTGAAGAAGTTGCTCCCGGGCGCGTTGTTCGACGCGAAGCTCTCGAAGCTGTTCGGCCTCGACGCGCTGCGCTGAGACGGGTACTACAGCTGCGCACTCGGGCGCGCAGCCACCCGGTCCCGCCAGGCCGCGAGGTGGGTGAGTCCGGCGTCGGACGGCTTGAACTTCACCAGGCGCGCAAACTCGACGGCGCAGAAGGCCGTGATGTCGGCCACGGTGAACCGGCTGCCCGCGATCCATGGCTGCGAGGCCAACCGCGTGTCCAGGATGCGCGCGGCCTCGAGCATCTTCTCTTTCTGCGCGAGTCCGAAGTCCGGGAACTGCGGGTTCTCGAGGGGTGCGAGGCCCGGATGGGTGTGGCGGACCCAGTTGGCCAGCGTCCCGAACAGGTGAAATTCGACCTGCCGGTCGGCCATCTCGATGAAGGCGCGTTCTTCGGCATCCACGCCCATCAGGTTCGGTTCCGGGTGCAAGCCCTCGAGGTAGGTACAGATCGCACGGGACTCCGCGAGGTGGCGTCCGTCATCGAGTTCGAGCACGGGAACGCGCGACATCGGGTTGCGGGCAAAGAAGGCAGGGGTGCGATGCGCGCCGGCGTTCAGGTCCACGTATTCGCGGGCGATGCCCACGATGCCTTTCTCGGCGATGAACATGTCGACGCGCCTGGGATTCGGCGCGCGCGGGGAAGTATGCAGCTTCATCGGCAGGTCTCGCGGTGGCCCAATTCGCATGATTATCGGTGAACGCGAGCCGGGCGCGCCGCATTTTCGAGGTACGGGCGCATGACTTCGCCGGCACGGCAGACCTTCGCGTTGGTCGATGCTCAGTGGCGCGTCGAGCTGACGACCTGCGCGCTTGCGGCGAGCGGCACGGTGAACCAGAAGCGGCTGCCGCGACCGACTTTGCTCGTCACGCCCATGGCTCCGGCCATCGCATCGACGATGGCGCGACAGATCGAAAGGCCGAGCCCCAGCCCCTGCTTGAGAGCGCGCGGGCGATCCGCGATCGGCTCGAATGCGTGGAACAGAGTGGCCTGGCGCTCGGCCGGGATGCCCACGCCCGTATCCTGCACTTCGACGAGCACCGTGCCCTCGAACGTTCTCGCTCCGACCTGGACGTGTCCGTGCTCGGTGAACTTGATGGCGTTCGTCAGCAGTTCGCGCACGACCTGCGCCAGCCTGGCCCGATCGGCATAGACGACCAGCGTGTCGTCACAGCGCGGCACGCGCAGGTCGAGACCGCGCTCGAGCGCGAGATCCTGTACGTCTTCACACTGCTCATCGAGGACGCGACGCAGGTTCACGGGCGTGCAGCACACCTCGAGCGTGTCCGTCTCGATGCTGCTGACGTCGAGAACGCGCTTTACCATGCCGGCGAGCTGGCGGCCGGCCTGCTGGATGTGCAGCATCGCCGCGCGGAGTTCCGGCGAGAGTTCGCCCACGGCTCCACCCAGCATCCTGTCCGATTCGTCCACGACGACACTCAGTGGCGCCCGAAGCTCCTGGCTGACGTTGGCGAGGAAGACGTTCTTGGCGCGATTGCCCTGCTCGGCGGCATCGGCCGCCTGGATCAGCTTGCGTGTCTGGAGGCGCACCAGTGCCTCGAGCTCCTCCTGGTTGCGGCGCAATGCGTGCTCGAGCTGTTGTCGCAGGTGCTCGTTGGCCTTGCGCTCGCTGATGTCGAGATGGGTGCCGATCATTCGCAGGGGCTCGCCGTCAAGGGCCCGATCGACCACCACGCCGCGGGACTCGAACCACGCATAGGTACCGTCCTTGCGGCGGACGCGAAATTCCGCCCGGTAGAAGGGTGTCTCGTTGCGCAGGTACTCCTCCAGCCTGACCTGCATGGCCGTCACATCCTCCGGATGAATCTTTCGTGCAAGCTCTGCGAACGTGCCTCCCAGTTCCTCGCCGTCGTCGTATCCCAGCGCCCGGTTGTTCAGTCGCGAATGCGTGGACTTGCCGGTACGGAGATCCCACTCCCAGAGGCCGACGCCGGTGCCGTCGAGGACCCGCTCGATTTCCTCGCGCTGTGCCGCCAACGCCTCGGGCTGGGGAACGAGTGAGACCGGCGGAGTTGGGTTCGAACGGGGAATCCGGCCCATGGACGACGTCCCTTCTGTGCGAGGGGGGGCAATGCGTGCGGCGCGCCATTTTCCTACTGAGTCCAGCCTCTCACCAGACTCGCGCCGTAAGGAAATACCACGGGTCGCGCTGGCCGGCCGCCGGGCGGTCCGGCAGAATTCCCCCCCAACAGCAGGCGGGAGGGGGAGTTCGTGCTGACCGTCCATCACCTTGAGACGTCGCGCTCGCAGCGCATCCTCTGGCTGCTCGAGGAACTCGGCGTCCCTTACGAGTTGAAGATCTACCGTCGAAACCCGGTGACGCGACTCGCGCCTCCCGAGTTGAAACAGGTGCACCCACTCGGCAAGTCGCCGGTGATCTCGGACGATGGGGAAGTCATCGCCGAGTCCGGCGCCATCATCGAGTATCTCGCCGAGAAGTACACGTCCCGCGCGACCGGTGACCTTGCCGGCCTGCAGCCGTCGCCTGGCTCACCGGAGCACCGGCAGTGTCGCTTCTGGATGCATTACGCGGAGGGGTCGCTCATGAGCTGGCTGCTCATGAAGCTCGTGTTCACGACGATCCCGAACCGGCCGATGCCGTTCTTCGCCCGGCCGATCGCGCGCGGACTGTGTGCAAAGGTGCTGGAGCAACTCGTCGATCCGAACCTCGGGACGGCGTCCGATTTCATGGAGGAGCACCTCGGTCGCCATCGCTGGTTCGCAGGGGATGGCCTCAGCATCGCGGACTTCCAGATGAGCTACCCGGTGGAGGCCCTGCTGACGCGTGCGGCCGATCCCGGACGGTACCCGAAGATCGCGGAGTATTGCGCCCGCATCAAGGCGCGGCCAGCCTACCAGCGCGCAGAGGCGAAAGGCGGACCGGCGATCCCCACTTTCTGAGCCGAACCGGAGGTTGCACCTGATGACGAAGGCAACGGTCCTGGCCGAGGGCCTGTATTTCGGCGAAGGTCCGCGCTGGCACGACGGACGGTTGTGGTTCAGCGACTTTTACGACCACGCGGTGAAGTCGATGGATCCTTCGGGCGCGATCCGCACCGAACTCGTGATCGACGACCAGCCCTCCGGTCTTGGTTGGCTGCCGGACGGGCGGCTGCTCGTGGTCGCGATGCACGCCATGAGGCTGCTGCGCGTGGATCCCGACGGCGTCAAGGTCCACGCGGATCTTTCGGGCGTGGCTGCGTACCACGCGAACGACATGGTGGTCGACCGCTCCGGGCGAGCTTACGTCGGCAACTTCGGCTTTCGTCTCGACGACGCGCTGAAGGCACGGGGCGTCGAGAGCGTGATCGCCGACCACCCGACGGCCCGGCTTGCGCGCGTGGACCCGGATGGTCGCGTGCACCTGGCCGCGGAGGAACTGCACTTTCCGAACGGGTGCGTGCTCACGCCGGACGGTGGCACGCTGATCGTGGCCGAGACCCTCGCAATGCGGCTCACCTCGTTCGACGTGGCCTCCGACGGGACGCTCGGAAATCGCCGCACGTGGGCAACGCTCGGCATGCGTGCACCCGACGGCATCTGCCTCGATGCCGACGGCCACGTGTGGATTGCCAACGCCATTGCGCCGGAGTGCCTGTTGATCGCCCCCGGCGGCGAGGTCGTGGCGACGGTGCAGACGAGCCAGCCCTGTTTCGCATGCATGCTGGGAGGCGAGGATCGCCGCACGCTGTACATGATGACGGCGCCGACCTCGATGGCCGACGTCGTCTCGCAGGCGCGGCAGGGCCGCATCGAGAGTGCCGGGGTGAATGCGCCCGGGGCAGGCCTGCCGTGAGGCCCATTTGAAAGGCCGGGCCCGGCTGCACCGGGCCCGGCCTTGCTGGCTCCGGCTTCAAAGCCTTGCCGCCGAGGGGAGCGAATCGCACAGTCGGCTGGCCAAGGCACCCGGCGCGACGAATCGCGCCGGTTGCGAGCGGTGGAACCGCTGGGGGAGGAACCCGTCGTCCCGACCCGCTCGGGCCCCGTGTCGCCGACCACCAGCAGGCATCGACACGCGGGACCCGCTATCTTTGTACGCCGTCCTCACCGCCGCTTGCAGGACCTAATGTACTTACGAGGACTGCGGAAGATCGAAGACGGAGACCGCCGACAACTCCACGTAGCGAGGAACGACATGAGCCCCCGACGACCCTGGTCACGCATCGCGACGGCGATCGGCGCATTCACCCTGCTGACGACGTCAGTGCCGACCGCCCTGGCGCAGACGACCTACACCGTGAACGTCACGCCCGAACTGAACGGACTCGACGTGAAGATCGACCCCGTGTCGAATCCGGGCATGCTGGTGGTGAACCTGCAGAACAATGCATCGCAGAAGGTACGTTGCGACGTGAATTTCCAGGCGGACCCGCAGGTGCCGTACCGGACGTTCGTGTTCCTCGACCCGGGCAAGAAGGGGTCGGCGGTGCTGCGGGCCACGCAGAGATGGTACGAGGTGGACGTGGAAGTGAAGTGCAGGCTCGCCGAAAAGAAATAGCTGCTGATTTCCCGCAGTCCGCCCTCCCATATCCCCGATTGCGCCGGGCAATCGGCGGCGCATAGTGGGACCTCAGGGGACCTGCGACGCCCCGCGTCGGGAGCGTCCGTGCCCCGGGAGGAAGGAGGCGGACATGAGAAGGATCCTCTTTGGCATCACGGTCGGCCTGCTTGCATGCACGGTGGCGGGGACGCTCGCCCGGTCCGAACCGCTCGAAGGTGTGAACGTCGAGGCCTCGCGCGTCGTCAAGGAGACGATCGGCCGCGCGCCGAATTCCGCGCCGATCCAGGCGATTTCGCTGAGCTACCGCGTGAGCTATGCGGACCTCGACCTGGCGACCGCCGATGGCGCCGCGAAGCTCGACAAGCGGGTGCAGGACGCCGCGATGGCGGCCTGCAAGGAAATCAGCCGGATGTATCCGCTCGCAACGCCGGACGACACGGCCTGCGCGAGAAAAGCTACGGCCGATGCAATGGGGAAGGTGAAGGAAGCCGTTGCCGCCGCAGGCAAGGCTCCCAAGAAGTAAGTCAGGCACCGCGGCCGGCAACAGGTCTGCGCCGACCCGGGACGTGACTCCGGGGTCGGCCGACCTCGCCCGTCGCGAGGGAGCGTCCACATGGGATACGAATCATTCGGCCGTCGCGCAGCCGGTTTGGTGGCAGCTGCCATCGCTTGCGCGGTTTCGGGCGGTTTCGCCTCGGCGCAGACCGCACCGATGGAGGTCATCACCGTCGAAGCGGAGCGCTCCGAGAAGGTCGCACAGACTCAGTACGGGGCGCCCGTGCGCGAGATCACGATCCGGAGCCACGTGAGTTACGCCGACCTCGACCTCAAGACCGCGAAGGGCGTGCGCGAGTTCGAGAAACGCATCCACGAGACCGCCAAGTCCACCTGCAAGGAAATGGACGTCAAGTTCCCGGTGCAGGGCTACGGCGAGGAAGAGTGCATCAAGGCCGCCGTGGACGGCGCGATGGCCCAGGCGAAGAAGATCGTCGCCGAGAAGGGCGGCCCGGTACCCAAATGAGTCGGCTGCGTGGTGCAGCGCCGCCCGAGCGCGGCCCAGCCTAGATCATCGCCTCGATCAGGCGCGGACCGCGCTGCTTCATCGCGGACTCGTACTGCGCATTGAACTCCTCGGCCGTCTCGGCGCGGCTCGCCTCGACGCCGAGGCCGGTCGCGATGCGCGTCCAGTTCATCTCCGGATGGTGCAGGTCGAGCATGGACATGGCCTTCGGGCCCGCGCCGATCGCGCCCACGCGCAGCAGTTCGAAGTTGAGGATCGCATAGGAGCGGTTCGCGTAGATCACCGTTGTGACGTCGAGGTTCTCGCGCGCCATCGTCCAGAGTGCCTGCATCGTGTAGGCGGCGCCGCCATCGCCATGCGGGCAGACGACCTTGCGATCGGGGCAGGCCACCGCCGCCCCTAGGGCGAGCGGCAGGCCGAGCCCGATCGAGCCGCCGGTCAGCGCGAGGTGGTCGTAGGGCCTCGCGCGCGCCAACATCATCGCGAGGTGCAGGCCCGACGTCGCAGATTCGTCGGCAATCACGGCCTGCTCCGGCGTGAGGCGCGCGATCGCCTGGGCCACCGACATGGCCGTGAGCCGGCCGGTGGGCAGATCGGGCAGCGCGAGTTCTGCCCGCGCAACCGCGGGCGCCGTCCCACCGAGCGCCCTGTCCAGGGCGTCCAGCGCCTGTGCGCCGTCCTCGTGCTCGTGGGCCAGCTGGGCGAAAGCGCAACCCTCCGGCGAGCACCAGCTCGCCTTGCCAGGGTAGGCGAAGAAAGACACCGGTGGCTTCGCACCGACGAGAATCATCTGCTCGACGCCGGACAGCGCCTGGGTGATCTGCTCGGCGAAATAGGGCAGTCGCTCCACGACGACGCGCCCGGCCCCCCCCTCGACGTGCGGTGCAAACGTGTCGCACATGAGTCGTGCCCCGGTCCTTGCGGCGATGCGCCCGGCGGCTTCGAGACCTGCGCCGCGCAGCGCTGGGCCGCGCAGGAGAATGACCGACCGCTTGCCGTTGTGCAGCAGCGTGGCGGCTTCCTCGATCGCGGCATCGGGCACCGCCGCCGGACCGATCCGCGGCAGCGGCTGTGCGGCGTGATGCGCCTCGTTCCATGCGGTGTCCGCGGGCAGGATCAGGGTCGCGATGCCCCCCGGCGCCGCGCAGGCCGCCTGCACCGCACGCGCCGCGTCCGCAGCCACGCTGCGCGAACTCTTCGACTCGCAGATCCAGGACGACACGGGACGCGCAAATCCGGCGATGTCCGAGGTGAGGGGCGCGTCGTACTGCAGGTGATAGGTCGCGTGGTCGCCGACGACGTTGACGATCGGCGTCGCGGCACGCCGGGCGTTGTGCAGGTTCGCGAGGCCGTTCGCGAGCCCCGGCCCGAGGTGCAGCAGCACCGCCGCGGGCTTGCCGGCCATGCGCCCGTATCCGTCGGCGGCCCCGGTCGCCACTCCTTCGAAGAGGCAGAGGACCGCGCGCATGCCGGGCGTCGAGTCGAGCGACGCCACGAAATGCATCTCCGACGTGCCGGGATTGCCGAAGCAGACCTCGACACCGCAGTTGACCAGGGTCTGGACCAGTGACTGTGCGCCGTTCATGGCCGGTTCCTCGCGTGGCCGGCCGATTGTCGGGGAAGGAGTGCGCGTTGACAACGGCATTCGCAAATATCATAGTGATATCACTATGTCGGGCGCACGCCTGGCGACGCGCGGCGGACCTTTCGAACCGGGAGACTGCAATGAGCGAATACGCCGGACAACGCACCGAGGAGATCGAGCGCAGGACACTGAGCGGCTATCTCATGGTCGCCGTCGGGCTCGGGATGCTGCTTGCGGGCGCGTACTTATTCATCCTCTCGGCCGAATCCGGCGCCGGGCTGCTCGGCACCGCGGTGCCGCTCATGGTCCTGGGTGCATTCGTGTTGACCGGCCTGTACATGCTGCAGCCGAACGAGGCCGCACTCCTGCTGCTCTTCGGCAAGTACGTCGGCACCGACCGCGGCGAGGGGCTGCGCTGGTCGAACCCCTTCTACCGCAAGCGCAAGATCAGCCTGCGCGCACGCAATCTCGCGTCCGAGCGCCTGAAGGTCAACGACAAGCGCGGCAATCCGATCGAGATCGCCGCCGCGATCGTCTGGCGGGTCCGCGATACTGCGGCGGCCGTCTTCGACGTCGAGAACTACGACGAATACGTGCGCATACAGGCCGAGGCAGCGGTCCGGCACCTCGCCTCCAGCTACGCCTACGATGAGGGCGAGGACCTCCATACGGGCGAGATCACCCTGCGGGCGGGCCAGGAGCGCGTGACGGAGTCGCTGGTGCGCGAACTGACGGATCGTTTCGACCAGGCCGGGATCGTGGTCGAGGACGCCAAGCTGACTCACCTCGCGTACGCGCCCGAGATCGCGCAGGTGATGCTGCGCCGCCAGCAGGCCGAGGCCATCATCGCCGCCCGCAGCAAGATCGTGCACGGCGCCGTCAGCATGGTGGAGATGGCGCTCAAGGGCTTGTCGGAGCGCGACATCGTGCACCTCGACGACGAACGCCGCGCAACGATGGTGAGCAACCTGCTGGTGGTGCTGTGCTCGGAGAGCGACGCGCAGCCCGTGATCAACGCGGGGACGCTGTACCAGTAACTCGCGCGCAGTAGCGGGTAACGAGAGCCGGCGCTCGACGGTCTGCATCCCGGTGGCCAGCCCCGACAAGAAGGCGTTTCTGCTGAGGATCGACCCGCAACTGTGGGCCGAGATCGAGCGGCTCGCGGCGTCGGACCTGCGGAGCGTCAACGCGCAGGTCGAGTACCTGCTGCGCGAGTCGCTCGGCAGGCGCGGCATCCAGCCTAGACTCGTGCGGAAGCCGAAGGGGCCACCGGGTCCGTGACGTCGAAGGGCGTCGAGCCGGGGTCTTGCGCACCGGCCCGCCCATCTGCTGCACTCGCCTCATGAGAATCCAATCGCTCGGCCTGAAGGACATCGCTGCGGTAAGGGCTGCCACTTCCGTCCCGCTCGAGACGCGCTATTCCGAGCGCAGCACCTACGAGGTGTTTCGTTCCGGTGCCGATCAATTCGGGAACAGCCCGGCGCTGACGTTCCTGCTTCGCGGCACGCTCGATGAACGGCCCATCGTCTACAGCCACGCGACATTGTTTGCCCGCATCACGCAGGCGGCCAATGCGTTCAATCGACTCGGGCTCGGGCCGACGGACGTCGTGGCCTACGTACTGCCGAACCTGCCGCAGACGCACTTCACCATCTGGGGAGGAGAGGCCGCGGGGCGGGTGGCCGCCATCAACCCGCTGCTCGAGCCGGAGCAGGTCCTGCGCCTCCTGCGTGCGGTGCGCGCGCGGCTGCTCGTGACCCTCGCGCCCGGAGGTTCGCCGCTGGACCTGTGGGCGAAGTGCGCCGCCATTGCCGAACAGGTCGAGACGCTCGAGCACGTGCTTTGCGTGGATCCGGCGCCATTTGCGACCGGGGCGGCGTCGGCGCGATCGTACGAACCGCTCGGCAGGATCGCCGTTCACGACTTCGACGCGGCGCTCGCCGCCGAGTCGGGCGCGGGGCTCGCGTTCGCGCGCGACATCGCGCCCGACGACATCGCGAGCCTGTTCCACACCGGCGGCACGACCGGCAGCCCGAAAGTCGCGCCGCACACGCACGGCAACGAGGTATTCATGGCCTGGGCGGCGGCGAGCGCTCTGGAAATCGAGCCGGGGCAGACCACGTTCGTCGGGTTGCCGCTCTTCCACGTGAATGCTCCCGTCGCCACGGGCATCGCCGTGTGGGCCGCGGGCGGCAACGTGCTGCTCGGAACGCCCGGTGGGTACCGGACGCCCGGGCTGCTCGCGAACCTGTGGGGACTGCTCGCGAGGCACAAGGTCCAGGCAATGATGGCCGTGCCGACCATCTACGCTGCGTTGCTCGACGTCCCCATCGGCGACTACGACATTTCGTGCATGCGGCGGTGCTACGTCGGTGCGGCGCCGATGCCGGTGGAGGTGTTCAGGCGGTTCCAGCAGGTGACCGGACTCACCTTGCTCGAAGGCTATGGGATGACGGAGGGCGCGGCCGTGTCTTCCATCAATCCCGTGCAGGGTGAATCGAAGGTCGGCTCGATCGGCCTGCCGCTGCCGTATGCCGAACTGCGCGTCGGGGTCGTGGAGGGCACGAGACTGCAGCGGGAGGCAGCCGTGGGCGAGGTCGGCGTACTGCTGATGCGCGGGCCGAACGTGTTTCCCGGCTATCTCGAGCAGGTGCACGATGCAGGCGCCTGGGTCGTGGACGTGGAGGGCAGGCGCTGGTTCAACTCGGGCGACCTCGCGCGCACCGACGAGGACGGCTACCTGTGGCTCGCCGGGCGCGCCAAGGACCTCATCATTCGCGGCGGACACAATATCGACCCGCAGGTGATCGAGGAGACGCTTTGCGAGCACTCCGACGTGGCGATGGCGGCGGCGGTCGGTCAGCCGGACGCGCACGCCGGGGAAGTGCCGATCGCGTTCGTGCAGTTGCGCGAGGGTGCGACCGCCACGGCCGACTCGTTGCGTGACTTCGCGGCCGCGCGGATCGCGGAGCGCGCGGCCGTTCCCGTGCGCATCGAGATCCTTCCGCAGATGCCGGTCACTGCCGTGGGCAAGATCTTCAAGCCGCGCCTGCGGCACCTGGCGATCGAACGAGTGCTCGGGGACGCGCTGCGCGTGGCCGGCGTCGCCGCCGAGGTCGAAGCGCGCGACGACAAGAAGCATGGGACGGTGCTCGTCGTGCGCCTCAGGGACGCTGCGAAGCGAAGCGCGGCGAACGAAGCACTGGCGCGCTTCCCGAT
>VEPJ01000051.1 GCA_012026925.1 Gammaproteobacteria bacterium
GTCCGTCACGTAGCCGTCGTACCTGCAGCCACGAGGGTTCGGGTTGTAAACAGTGCCGGAAGCCACCGGCACGGGAAGCCCGGCAAATGTCGGTGTGCAGAGATTGCCCGCAGTCGGCGGCAGTGTCTGGGCCCACGCCGGACTCGAGCCGTAACCCCACATGAACCCGCGCCCGTAGCGCACCGCGCCGGTCGTGTAATCGGGCACGTTGTTCCATTGCGCACCGACCTCTCCGACGATCAGCATGTTGTCGGAGCCGAGCACGTGGCTGTAGGTCTTGACGGTGTTGACCTGGAACTGCGTCTTGTCGAACCGGTCGTAGCCCTTGAGGTACGCACCGGTTCCCTTCTGATAGACCTTGACACTGTCTTCCCAGTGCGGGCCGTAAAAAGCGAAGCCGCCGATCAGCAGGTCGTTGCCGTTGATCTGCACCGGCATGTTGGGCGTGTAGCTCAGTTCGGACGACACCGACCAGCCAGCTATGTTCGACGCCGTGGTGAGGCCGAAGATCTGGATGTTCTCCGGGTACTCCCAGAAGGACGTCGATGATTTCATCGCGATCGGCACGCCAGCCTGAGCGCCGATGGCTGCCGCCGTCTGCGTGAAGATCGGGATCGGCGCGCGGATCTTGGTGGCGCCAGACTTCCAGTACCAGCCGAGGGTGTCCACGTCGACGAGGCCCACGCTCTTCAGGATGGCCTGCTGTTGCGCCGTCAGGTCGCCGATGTACGTACCCGCGCGCGACGAGATCATCGGAATGCGCGCGTGTATGTTCATGCCGTACAGTCCGAACTCGGTGTCTAGCTTCTCGACCGGGAAGCGGAACGCGACACCGAACTGGCCTCCGTCCTTCGCGTCCTTGCCCTTGCCGAGCGGCACGTATTGCCCGGTGGCCTGCAGGTAGGGCGATGACCCGAACTGCGGGATGAGTGGTGAGACGGTTCCCGGTGCCGCGGTACCGAGCACGTTGCCGAACGCCGTGGCGCTGTTGCACGGACCCGGTTTCGACGAAATGGCGCCCGCGGTGACCGCCCAGTACGTGCCGCAGCTGTCGATCGAAGTGTTGTTCCACTGCAGCTGGTAGAAGGCCTCGAAGGACCCGAAGGGCACGCCCCAGTTCGCGTACGCCATCCAGACCGGCAACAGGATTTCCTTGATCTCCGCGCCGGAACGGCGAGCGGCCGGCACGTCGATCGGATTGATCTGATTGATGCCCTGGATGAACAGGCTCTCGCCCCAGTTCACGACCTGGTTGCCGAGACGCACCTGCAGGTCCGTATCGCCCAGTTCCCACGAACCGTACACGTACGCGTCGAGCAGCATCAGGTTGCTGAATTTCTGCTCGTCCTCGAAGCCGGTGTCGCTCAGCTTGGCCCTGGGCCAGTTGTTCACGCCGGGCGTCGACATCGGGATGCACTTGCCGATGTTGGCCGGGGCAACCGTCGGGAAGCAGTTCGGGAGCGTCGGCCCGATGTACGGCGACCCCGTGGGTCGCGCCCCGTTGAAGGCATTGGCCTGGTTGCCGAGACGTACATTCTCTTCGCTCGTCGCCTGGTCGTACCACGCCTTGATGCGGACGAGTCCACCGTAATTGCCCTTCTTCACCTCGACATCGCTCAGGATCTTGAACGGTGTCGAGAAGCGATCACCCTTGGCATAGTTGAGCGTTGCCTCGCCGCCGGCCCAGTTGCCTGCGTGGCCTTCCGCTGAATTCAGTACCGTGCCAGGAATGTAATTGCCTTTGTACTTGCCGATGAGCGACGCATCGGCAAGGGAATAGAGCAGCTTGTTCGGGTCCTCGGAACGCCAGCTCGAACCTGCCGAAACGGTCGTGTTCCAGTTGACCCGCACGCCGCTGTCCGACTCGAACTCCAGCGCCGCAGCTCCGCCCGCGTAGGACGCAAGCACTGCACCGACCACGGTGGCGAGCACCGTGTTGCGCCGACCCGGAATCATCGATTCGCTCGTCATCAGTAGTCCCCCATTGCCTTGAGATCCAATCGCCCCGACCGCGCGGCGCGTTTGCTGCTTTGCAGCAACCGCGTTTGTTCACAGTTGCGACTTTCCGCGAGCCTAATCCCGAATTCTCCCTCGAGCAGTCGGGAGTATCCGAAATGCCACGGCATCACGCCGGGCTTGCGCAAGGTTGCCAGTGCTGCGCTTCGCTGACAACAGGAACAAGCGTTGCGTTATTGCCATGCAGCAAAGATCCGCGTCTCCGTTCATCGCGCGGCACGGACGCGGCGACGCACCGTCTTCCTTCGGGCGCGGGGTCGCTTCGACACTTTGTCCGTCGGCATGACCTCTGCCGCTTCGGACTTCTTCGCGTGTCGCGCGTCCGCCGCGGCAACCAGGTCCGCAAAGCTCGAGCGCAGGCAATCGGCGAAGAAGGCCGGGTCCGGCATCATGTCGCGGCAGGCGACGGCGCACATCCAGAGCGTGCCGTGGTAACTGAACCCCGTGACGTTCAGGCCCAGGCCATCCATCGCGATGCTGACGGGCGCAAACGCCACCATCTGGGCACCGGCGAGGTACATGGGAACGTCCGGTCCGCGGACGTTCGACACGACGATGTTCATCGTCGGCAGCATGACCCTGCGGGTGAAGAGTTCGGAAGCGGCCGCCGGCAGCAGGTCGTACACGTGCTTGGTGAGGTCCTTGCCCACGAGGCCGACGAGCGCCTTCGCCTTCTCCGCGCCCTCGCGGATCGCGTGCAGGCGCTCCACGGGGTCGGCGATCTCGGAATGCAGCGGCATGACCGCGACACCGACCTGGTTGCCCACGTCGCCGCCCTTGTCCTGGCCGCGCAGCGTCATCGGGACCTGCGCGGTCATGCTGCGATCGGGCAGCTCGCCCTTGGCGCCGAGGTACTTGTTGAGGGCGCCGCCCACCGTCGCCATGAAGACGTCGTTGATCGTCGCGCCCTCGATCTTCTGCCGCACGTGCCTGATCTGCGCCATCGGCACGCCGACGAGCTCGCCGACACGCTGCGCGGAGACCTTGCCGCTGACACGCGTCGCCGGCGGCCGGCGCAGCTTCGATTTCACGGTCTCGACGGAGGGGACGCCGGCCTCCTGCAGGAGCTCCTTCAGCTGGGCCATGTAGTTCGGGCTCAGGCCCGCGAGACGCTTCGCCGTCTGCACCGAGAACCGCGCCGCGCGCGGAAACCGTTGCACGCTGTTCACGAGTGCGCGCGTGTAGAGCTCGACCTGCGTCGGCTCCCGGTCACGGACACGCGTCCGGCGCACGGTGTCGTCGGGCACCGCCTCTTCCGGCGAGAACGAGTGAATCGCGGCCATCACCTCGGTGCCGCCCTCGCCGTCGATCGCGGCGTGGTGGAACTTGGTGTAGAAGGCGAAGCTGCCGCGCGGGATGCCGGGAATGTTGTCGAGGCCCTCGATGACGTAGGCCTCCCACAACGGCTTGCTGCGATCGAGCGGCCGCGAGTGGATGCGTGCGACCTGGATGCAGAGCTGGCGCCAGTCGCCGGGGTGCGGCAGCGCGATGTGACGCACGTGGTACTCGACGTCGACGTCGGGATCCTCGATCCAGTACGGGCGGTCGAGTTCCATGGGCACAGTGACGAGTCGGCGCCGGAACACCGGCGCGCTGTCGAGCCGCGCTTCGAAGAATTTCAGGATGTCCTTGAAGCGGACGAACCCGCCGGCTGCGGTGGACGGGTCGTAGATGCCGAGTCCCGCCACATGCATGTACTGGTTGCCATGCTCCAGGTGCAGGAACATGTTGTCCATGCCGGAGAGCTGCTTCACGTCTGTCCCCTATTGACCGCCCGGGCTGCGTGCCGCGCCCGGATTCGCGTTTCGTATCGGCGACGTTACTTGCCTGCGGCGACGGCGTCTACATCGTTCTCGGCATGCGCCCGATGCGCGCCGCCCATGCTGCAGCGCACAAGCAGTGCGAATCGACTCAGAGCCCGAGTTGCCGCGCGGCAAGCTCCTTCATGATCTCCTCGGTGCCGCCGCCGATCATGTTCACCTTCACCTCGCGGTAGATGCGCTCGGCGTGCGTGCCGCGCATGTAGCCCATGCCCCCGAGTGTCTGCACCGCCGCGTCGGCGCAGAACTGCATCGCGCGCGTCGAAGTGTTCTTCAGCATGCAGATGGACGCGACGAGCTCGGGATCGCCCGGCGGCGAGTGATCGAGCCGCCATGCCGTCTCCTCCAGCAAGGCCCTGGACGCCTCGATGCTCGCGAGCATGTCCACGAGCCGGTGCCGGACGACCTGGTGGTCGGCGATCCGCTTGCCGAACGTCCTGCGCTCGCGCGCCCAGTCGAGCGCTTCCTGGTAGCAGACCCAGGCGAAACCGACCGAGCTCGCGGCGAGCGAGAACCGCTCCGCATTGAAGTTCTGCATGATCGCGAGGAAACCCATGCCTTCGGGTCCGATCAGGTTCACGGCCGGCACGCGGCAATCGCTGAAGCGCAGGTGGGCCGTGTCCGATGCCCACCAGCCCATCTTCTTCAGGCACGTCCGCTCGAGCCCGGGCGTGTCGCCCTCGATCAGCAGCAGGGAGATGCCGCGGGCGCCGGTCGCCGCCGCATCCGTGCGCACGGCCACAGTCAGGTAGTCCGCGCGCATGCCCGAGGTGATGAAGGTCTTTTCGCCATTCACGACGTAGTGATCGCCGTCGCGCACCGCCGTGGTACGCAGTGCGGCCACGTCCGAACCGCCCGACGGCTCCGTGATTGCGAGCGCAGCGATGCGCTCGCCGGACAGCACCGCGGGCAGCACGCGCTTCTTGAGTTCGGCGCTGCCCAGGGCGGCCACCGGGGGCGAGCCGATGGTGTGCGACATCAGCGACGCGACGAGGCCGCCCGAGCCGCACTGCGCGAGTTCGACGCTTGCGATCAGGCGATGGAAGTAATCGATGCCGGTGACGCCGCCGTACTCCTCCGGGAAGCCGAGACCGAGCAATCCGACCTCGGCCGCCTTGCGGTACAGCTCGCGAGGAAAGGACTCCGCCTCGTCCCATTCCTGAACGTGAGGCGCGATCTCGCGCGCGACGAAACGCCGCACGGTCTCGCGGAAGTCGAGGTGTTCCTGCCTGTACCAGGCGCGATTCAGTCTGAGTTCCTGCATGACCCGATCGTAGGGATCGGCACCGGCACGGGCAAGCGCGGCGGGAGCGCGTTGCAGGCGTGTCGCACGCGCGTAAGATTCGAGACGCAGTCGAGATGGCGACACGCAGCAACGGGGGAAGGATGAAGCGAATCCTGAAGTGGCTGGGGCTGGCGCTCCTGCTCGTCGTCGCCTACCTCCTCGCCTGGCCGGTCCCGCTGAAGCCGGTCGCGTGGCGGGCGCCCCAATTCGACGGTTACGCAGGTCCGTACTCGAAGAACGACCGTCTCGCCGCCATGCGGCTCATCTCGGTCGCGCCCGAAATCGGCCCCGAGCACATTGCGTTCGGCCCCGACGGCAAGCTCTACACCGGCGTGCTGTCGGGCGCCGTGTTGCGAATGAATCCCGATGGCACCGGCGTCGAGACCGTCGTGAACACCGGCGGCCGGCCGCTCGGCATGGATTTCGACGCCGGCGGCAACCTTGTCGTCGCGGACGCGATGAAGGGGTTGCTCGCCGTCGGCAAGGACGGATCGGTGAAGGTGCTCGCCGACCACGTCGGCGCGAGTCCGGTCCTGTATGCCGACGCCGTGGTCGTGATGTCGAACGGCCGCATGCTGTTCACCGACGCCTCGCAGCGATTCTCGCCGGTCGAACTCGGCACCTTCGATGCGGCGCTGCTCGACATCATGGAGCACTCGTGCACGGGACGCGTGCTGGAGTTCGACCCGGCGACCGGGCAGTCCCGCGTCGTCATCGGCGGTCTCTGTTTCCCGAACGGCGTGGCGCTCTCCGGCGACCAGTCGCACTTCTTCATCGCCGAGACTGGCGAGTACCGGGTCTGGAAAGTGGACGTGAACGCCAGCAATCTCGATGCCCGGGTCGTGGCCAACGATCCCGCGAACATGCAGGCACGCGTCATCCTTGCGAACCTGCCCGGGTTCCCCGACAACCTCACGCGCGGCGCTGACGGCCGCCTCTGGACCGGTCTCACGAAGCCCCGGGCCAAGGCGATCGACGACATGTCCGGCAAACCCTTCCTGCGCGCGATCAGCCTGCGCCTGCCGAAATCGTTGTGGCCCGTGCCGCCCGCATATGGTCACGTCATTGCCTTCGACGAGGACGGCAAAGTAGTCGCGGACCTGCAGGACCCGGGCGGCCGCCTCCCCGAGACCAGCGGCGCGACGGAATACCAGGGTGACCTTTACATCCAGAGCCTGCACGCGGATGCGCTCGGCGTGCTCCCGATGTCGGCGCTCGGACGGTGAATACACGGGACCGCTGCAATCGTGCGCACTGACGGCATACGCTGATTCCCGTGTTCGGGCACCGCATGCTGGCCGAATGGCCGCTCGATCCCGGGGTGCTCTACCTCAACCACGGCACCGTGGGAGCGACGCCGCGCCGAGTGCTCGCCCGGCAGCAGGCGATCCGCGACGAGATGGAGCGCCAGCCCGCGCGCTTCGTGCTGCGCGAGTGCTCGGGCCTCGCGGGCCTGCCGCGCGACACGCCGTCATTGATGAGGCAAGCCGCCGACCGGGTCGCCGCGTTCTGCGGCTGCGACGGCGACGACCTCGTCTTCGTGGACAACGCGACGGCCGGCGTGAATGCCGTACTGCAGTCGCTCGACCTGCATGCCGGCGACGAGATCCTGCTTGGCGATCACACCTATGGGGCGGTCACGAAGGCGGCGTGCTTCCACGCGGCTCGCGCCGGCGCTCGCGTGGTCACCGTCACCGTGCCCTACCCCCGGTTCGATCGGGCGCAATTTCTGGACACAGTCTCGAGCGCGCTGGGTCCGCGTACACGCCTCGCGATCTTCGATCACGTGACCTCGGAGAGCGCGCTCGTGTTGCCGCTGGCCGAACTCGCTGCACTCTGCCGCGCGCATGGCGTCCCCGTGCTGGCGGATGGAGCCCACGCGCCGGGGGCGATCCCGCTCGAAATCCGCTCGCTCGGCGTCGACTGGTACACCGGCAACCTCCACAAGTGGGCCTGGGCTCCCCGGAGCTGTGGAATCCTCTGGGCGGCCCGTGATCGGCAACCGACACTGCACCCGGTCGTGATTTCCTGGGGCCTCGGCGAAGGATTCACGCGGGAGTTCGACTGGGTGGGCACGCGTGACCCGTCCCCATGGCTCGCTGCCCCAGCGGGGATCGATTTCATGGAGGAACTGGGCGTCGACGCGGTTCGGGGCTGGAACCACCGGCTCGCACGGGACGCCGCGCAGCTGCTCGGTGAGCGGTGGGGGACCATTTGCGAGGCCGGGCCGGAGACGATGGGAACGATGGCGACCATCCCATTGCCGCCGGACTGCGGGTCGATCCCTGGGGACGCCGCGCGGCTCAGGGACAGACTCTTATATGAGGCGTCGATCGAGGTGCAGCTGCACGCCTGGGGCGGGCGCCTCTGGGTTCGCGTTTCAGCGCAGATCTACAATGAAATCAGCGACTTCGAACGACTCGCAGCTGCGGTGACATCCGGCAGGCCGGGGACGGCGATTCGCTCCTGATCGCGCCCCGGCCGGCGGGTCCTGCTACCAGGACATGTTGAGGTGGCCGTAGCTGTGAAGCAGCGCGAGGAACGTCGCGACGACGACGAACACGAGCGCGGCCAGCGTGTAGAGGGAATAGGTACGTTCGTTTGCGAACATGGTGCCTCCTTTTGCGGCTGGAGGCCGGTTCCGGCGGGGAGGCTGGTGTGGGCGCCCCGCCAGGCGCGCCTCAGTCCTCTATGGACGGCGCCATGATACATCAGGTCTTGCTGCGATGCAGCAATATATCGTCGATTCCGTCACATTATCGAGACGAATAAAAGTTTTTTAAAACAGATGGTTAGCTCAGGCTGTTGCCGCCGGAGACGGTGACCAAGGTCACACAGCCTCCGGCGGCCGGCCGTTTTCACGCATACGCGGTCACGTGGAGCATGGCGTGCGTGAGCGAGGCCAGGACGATCACGACCGATGCGGCCAGCGCTGCGACCATGCCGAAGAGCGCGCTGGAATTCAGGGACTGGGTGTTCAACACGGCTCGATCCTCCTTTGGTTGCCGTCGGGAGCAAAGATAGGCTCGCCTGTTAATTTCATAAATAGGAGCAGTCGTTGCTCTGAGTTCTGAAATCCTGAACAATTAAGCCATGGACCAGCTCATCGCGATGCGCGTCTTCACCCGGGTCGCCGAGCGTGGCTCCTTCGCCCAGGCGGCCGACGAACTCGACATTTCACGGGCTGCTGCCAGTGCCCACGTCGCCGCACTCGAGAAGCACCTCGGGGCGCGCCTGCTGAACCGCACGACCCGCCGGGTCAGCCTCACCGCCGAAGGGACGGACTACCTCCGGCGCGCGCGGCGGATCCTCGACGAGATCCGCGACGCCGAAGAGACGCTGCGCGGCACGCGCTCCAAGCCGCAGGGCCTGCTGCGCGTGGACGTCCCCGTCGCATTCGGCCGATACCTGCTGTTGCCGGCGCTGCCGGAGTTCACGCGGCGGTATCCGGGCATCGAACTCGACCTGCGGCTCAACGACCGGGTCGTGGACATGGTCGCCGAGCGCGTGGACGTGGCGGTACGCGTGGGCGGGCTTCGTCAGGCCGGCATGGTGGCGCGCCGCATCGCGCACGTGAACATCGTCACCTGCGCGTCCCCCACCTACCTCGCCGACCACGGCGAACTCAGCACCCCGGACGACCTGCGCGAGCATCGCCTGCTGGGCCTCTCGCCCGTGAACGGCGGAACGCCCGAATGGATCTTCGCGGCGCCCTACACGCCGCGCCGGCTCAAGCTGCACTTTGCGATGCTGTTCAATTCGGCGGAAGCGCCGGTCATCGCGGCGGCAGCCGGATTGGGCATCACGCACACGGCGGACCTGCTGGTCGCCGAGTACATCGCCCGCCGTGAACTGAAGCTGGTGCTCGAGGACTTCGTCGTGCCGGGGCCGCCCATTTCCCTCGTCTATCCGTCCGCGGGCCACCAGTCGGCCAAGGTCCGGGTGTTCTCGGACTTCGCCGCAGACATCCTCCGCAAATGGACCGACACGGTGCACACCTGGGTCCGGCCCGGGACGGAGCCACCCCAGACGCTCCTGCCGATTCGCTACTAGAATCGGCAACGACCTTCAGCGAGGCAGTTCGATGCTCCAGTTCGTCATTGGGCTCCTGGCGTTCCTCGGGATCCACTCGATTGCGATCGTCGCACCCGCGTGGCGCGACGGGATGGCGGCCCGTCTCGGCGAGCAGCGCTGGAAGGGCCTCTACTCCATCGCGTCGCTCGCCGCATTCGTGCTGCTGGTCCACGGCTACGCACTGGCGCGCCACGAGCCTATCGTGCTGTACCAGCCGCCGGTCTGGACGCGGCACCTGGCCTTGCTCGTGATGCTGCCGGCGTTTCCCCTCCTCCTCTCGGCGTACCTGCCGGGTCGCATCAAGACCGCGGTGAAGCACCCGATGCTCGCCGCGCCGAAGACCTGGGCGTTCGCGCACCTGCTCGCGAACGGCATGCTGGCGGACGTGCTGCTTTTCGGCGGGTTCCTGGCCTGGGCCGTGCTCGACCGGATTTCGGTCGGCAAGCGTCCCCTGCGCGTGGTGCCCGGCGCGCCCGCCGGCCGGTTCAACGACGTGATCGCGGTCATCGGTGGATTGCTGCTCTATGCGATCTTCGTGCTGCGCGTGCACGCGTGGCTGATCGGCGTGTCGCCGCTTCCCTGATGGCGCAAACCATGAATCGCATCGACGTGGAATTCCCGAGCGCGGGCATCACCTGCCGGGCGTGGCTCTATCATCCGCACGTCGCTCCGGGCTCCGGCGGAACACCGCGCCCCTGCGTCGTGATGGCACACGGGTTCGGCGCCACTCGCGACGCATCACTCGCCCCTTACGCGGAGCGCTTCGCCGCGGCGGGCCTGTTCGTGCTGCTGTTCGACTACCGGCACTTCGGTTCGAGCGACGGCGAGCCCCGGCAACTGGTCTCCGTTCGCCGACAGCTCGAGGATTACGCGAGCGCCGTCGATTTCGCCCGGACGCTGCCGGGCGTGGACCCGCAGCGCATCGCGGCCTGGGGCACGTCTTTCTCGGGCGGGCACGCACTGGTCACGGCTGCGCAGGTAACGGGCGTCGCCGCAGCCGTGGCGCAATGCCCGATGATGGACGGACTGGCCGCGGTGCGCGGCATCGCCGGCTACGCCGGCATCGGCCAGTTGTTGCGCCTCACTGGCCATGGCTTGCTGGACCTCTGCAGCGCGCCGTTCGGGAAGGCTCACTACATCCCGATCGTGGGCAAGCCGGGCGAGCTCGCGATGATGAGCAGCCCCGACGCGGACTCGGGTTACCGCGCATTGGCGCCGCCGGGATTCCGCTTCGAAGTGGCCGCCCGTATCGCCCTGTTCGCCGGGCTCTATCGTCCCGTGAATTTCGCGGTACAGGCACGGTGCCCGGTGCTCGTGCAGATCTGCGAGCATGACAGCGTCGCGCCTGCATCCGCCGCGGAAGAGGTCGTGCGTCGGCTGGGCTCGAAGGGCGAGGTGCGGCGCTACCCAATCGGCCACTTCGAGCCGTATTTCGGCGCGCCCTTCGAGCGCAGCGTATCGGACCAGCTCGAGTTCCTGCGGCGGCACCTGAGGGCCTGACGCCGACGGGTGGTGCGTGCGATTTGCCGGGGAGCCTCAACTCACCAACGCAAACTCCGGCGCATAGCGGACGAGGCCGCCGGACTCCGGCAGCGCACCCGCCTTGAGTTCGAGCACCATGAAGGCCTCGTCGGCGCCGTACTCGTTGTCGAGCCCGCGGGCGCTCGCGCGCTCGAACCCGAAACGCCCGTAATACTCGGGCTCGCCGAGCACGACGACAAAGCCGCAGTCCTGCTGCACGCAGGACGCCAGCCCCTCGCGCACCAGGAGCGAGCCCACGCCTTTCCCCTGGTGAGCCGGCACCACCGCCATGGGTGCGAGCCCAATGCCTCCCGTGCCGCCGACTTCCACGGGACTGAACGCCACGTGGCCCACCACCGCTTTGCCGTCCGAGGCAACGATCGAGATGGCGAGGCGCCCGGCCGCGCGCAACGCGTCCACCAGCCGGCTTTCCGCCCGAGTGGGAAAGGCGGCGTCCAGGACTCCGCGAATGGCGGGAATGTCGGCAGCGTGCTCGGGGCGACAGAAGTACATGCGCGGCCCGCAGTGACCCGGGTGTGGGCGGAACTCTAGCAGAGCCGACCAAGGTTCAATGCGGCCCAATGCGGTGCTAACGTGGCGCGCCTCGCCGCGCCAGACGTGCTGAACCTGCCGGGACAATCCAAGTGCACATTCCAGCTTCATCGTGGATGTTTCTCGCGCTCGCCTCGATCGGACTGCTGATGGCGATCACCGGCGTCAAGAGCGCGACCCGTCTCGGCTGGGGCAACATGTTCTGGTTCCTTTCGAGCTGGCTCACGAGCGAGCTGGCGCTGTTCCACGTCGGTGCGTCGGCGCTGGTCGTGCTTGGCTTCTGCTTGTGGAGCGATGCATTCGCCGCCTGGCCGGCGCGTCTCGGGCTCGCGCTCGTGTTCGTTTCGTGGGCGGGACTCATCGTCGGGCAGTGGCGCGCTCGACCGACCGCGGCGATCCTCGAGCAGGCGTTGCAGACCGGGCTCGGCGCCGACTACCGCCGGTCGATTCCGACACAGCGCCGCGCGGTGTTGCGCGACAAAGTGCCGTTTCGAGAGCTCGCCCTCCCGTTCGCGCTGCGTGGACCGGGCGTCGAATGGCATCGGAACATCGCCTATGCGGATGGACACGCTCGGCACGTGCTCGACATTTACCGGCCGAGCGGCGGATGCAGCAACGCGCCGGTCCTGTTGCAGATCCACGGTGGCGGCTGGGTGCTCGGCAACAAGCACGAGCAGGCCCTACCGCTCGTCTATCACCTGGCCGCGCGCGGCTGGGTCGTCGTGACACCGAACTACCGGCTGAGCCCGAAGGCCCGCTTTCCGGATCATCTCGTCGACTGCAAGCGCGCGTTCGCCTGGGTGCGTCACGGCGTGGAGCCGTACGGCGGCGACCCGTCGTTCATCGCGGTGACGGGCGGCTCCGCCGGCGGTCATCTCACAGCGCTGATGGGACTCACTGCGAACGATCCTCGTCTGCAACCGGGATTCGAGCAGGTGGATACCCGGGCCGCGGCCTGCGTGCCCTTTTACGGCGTCTACGATTTCACGGATCGCCATGGACTCAAGGGCAGCGGCGCCGAGATGGTGAAGTGGCTCGAGAAGACCGTCATGCCGTGCAGCCCGCAGACGGATCCCGCGCTCTGGGACCTGGCCTCACCGATCGAGCAGGTTCACCCCGAGGCGCCACCCTTCTTCGTGCTGCACGGAACACACGACTCGTTGGCCAGTGTGGAAGAGGCGCGATTGTTCGTGGAACGCCTGCGTGCCGTGTCGCGCAGTCCGGTCGTTTATGCGGAACTGCCGGGTGCGCAGCACGCGTGGGAGATATTCCGGTCGGTACGCGCGATGCACACGGTGCATGCCGTGACGCAATTTCTGGAGTGGGTCCACGCGCAGCGCTCGTGAGTCGGCTGCATGCGCAGCGGCTCCCCGATTAAGTCAAATTCCCAAAGTTCTGATTGTCTACACCGAACGGCCGGCGCAGGATCGCCAACATGCGGGGCCCGCGTCCCGCCGGAAAGACTAGAACCAATTCAACGGAGGGAACCCGATGAGACACCTGATTCTTGCCGCGCTGGCCGGGACTTCATTGGGAGTCGCGGGCATCGGTGCCGCGGCCCCTTCGCCGCAGGGCGGGGAAATCGATGTGATGACGCAGAATCAATATCTCGGTACCGACCTCGCGCCCGTGATCACCGCGAGCCCGGGAGACCTCAACGACGAAATCGTCAAGGCGCTGGAGAACGTCGCGGGCACGTTGCCTGCCGATCGCCTCGGACGGCTCGCAAAGCTCATCGTGGATCGCTCGCCGCATGTCGTCTCGCTGAACGAAGCATTTGCCTTCTCATGCAGCAACATGGATCCGGTCCACACGCCTGCGACGGAAGGATGCGGCAACCAGCGGATCAAGGGCGCATTCGTCGATTTTCTCGCGACTTCGGAAGCCAACCTCGCCGGGAAGTACGTGACGAAAGCCCGCGTCAGGAACTTTGCGGCCGCAGAGATACCCTTCGAGATCGATGGTTACTGGGCATTCCTGACGGTCATGGATCGCGACGCCATCCTGGTGCGACAGGACCTGGCACCCTTCGCCGCTCCCGTTCCGCTGGCAGCGAATCCCGCGTGTCGGCCATCGCTCGAAGGCTGCAATTACATTGCGGTGCCGACGGTAACCACTTCGCTCGGTGACATCACGGTCGAGCGCGGCTACGCCGCCATCGACCTGTTACTCGCCGGGCAGCCATATCGGATCTTCGCGACGCACCTCGAACAGCGCGAACTCGTGCCGGGCAACGTGGAATCGCGCGTCCTGCAACGACTGCAGGCCGCCGAACTGGTACAAGTCGCCGACGGCTTCCCTGCCCTTCCCGGGACCCGAAAGTTGATCGTGGGCGACATCAACTCGGGACCGAGTGACCCACTGGTCGCACTGCCGACACCGATCGGGCCCCTGCCTCCGCCGTATTTCATCTTCACGGGCCCGGCACCGGGCGGCGCCTATACGGATGCCTGGACGCTGCGGCCTGGCACGGCGACATCGAACGGTGCTCCGCTGGTCGGGTTCTCGTGCTGCCAGGACGAGTACCTCTCCAACCACAAGTCGATGCTCTACGAGCGAATCGACATGATCTTCTCGCTCAAGCCACCGAAGAAGGTGTTCGATGCGAGACTGCTCGGCGATACGGTCGCGTCGAAGACCTCGCCGCCCGGCCTCGGCTTGTGGCCGTCCGACCACGCGTCCGTGGCGGCCCGCCTGCAATACTGACGGGGCGTTTCGTAATCCGGGGGCGCCGGCGCAACAGCCTGGCGCCCCCTTCTTTTGCCGCGCACCGTGCACGACCGTAGACTCGAGGTCCGCAGCTGGAAGCGACGCGTGCCATGCTCAAGACCACCGCCAAAGCCCTCCGCGACCTGCTGGACGACCAGCGGGTGCTCTCTCTCGCAG
>VEPJ01000041.1 GCA_012026925.1 Gammaproteobacteria bacterium
GCAGCAGCACCATCAGGCCGAGGCCGAACGCGACGATCTGCACGATGCTGTCGCGTCCGCGGCGCGCAATGTTGGCGAGCCCATAGCGCCAGGCCACGCCCACGCCACGGCGCAACGGCCGCAGGGCGCGCACGAGGCACCAGCCGGCGAGCGCGAGCGCGAGGAACGTGCCGCCGATGCCCAGCGCGACGTACGTTACCAGGCGGCTGTCGCGCACGATCCAGTACAGGAGCGCCAGTACCGCGCCCACGGCGCAGCCGTACACCAGCACGAAGCGGAGCGGCGGCGGCTCGAGGTTGCGGCGCAGGACGCGCGCGGGCGGGACGCGCTTCAACTGGAGCAGCGGCGGCAGTGCGAACCCCACCAGGATCGCGACGGCGGTCATGAGCCCGAGCCAGAACGCATCCATTGCAGGCGGCGGCAGCGCGCCGCTCACGAGGTCGCGCAGCAGCCACGCGAGCCCGGCCTGTGCGAGGTACCCGACGGCCGTGCCGAGGACCCCGACGACTGCCGCCATCACGACGAGCTGCAGCAGCATCTGCCGCAGCACGAAGCCCTGCGACGCCCCCATGCATTTCATCAGCGCGACGTTGTCGAGGTGCCGCCGTGCGTACCGCCGCGCCGCCATCGCGACTGCAATGGCCGACAGGAGCACGCTCACCATGCTCGCGAGCGACAGGAAGCGGCCGGCCCGATCCGACGACGCGCGGATCTGCGGGCTCGCGTCGGCGACCGACTCGAGCCGCTCGCCCTTCTTCTTGTGCTCTCCCAGCCAGGTGCGGAACCGCTCGACCTCCAGCGGATCGCCGGCGAAGAGCACGGCCCGGGCGACCCGGCTCCCCGGCTGGATGAGCTCGGTCGCAGCCACGTCGGCCATGTTGATGAGCAGCGTGGTCGAGAGGTCGGCGAAGCCGGCGCCCTGGTCCGGGCGATAGTCGAGGACGCGCGTGACGCGGAACTTCGTCGCGCCGACGGCCAGTTCGGATCCGACGTTCGCGCCGAGCCGCGCCAGCAATCGGGAGTCGGCCCACGCCTCGCCCGGCGCAGGAATGCCGTCGGCGACGCGCGCGGGACCGAACGGCCGGTCGGCGACCTTGAGACGCCCGCGCAGCGGATAGCCTCCCGTCGCCGCCCTGAGCGTGATCAGCGACGACTCCTCGCCGAGGAAGACGACGCTGGGCATCGAGAGGATGCGCGCGACGCTGAGACCGCGGATCGCGGCCTCGCGGTCATAGGATTCGTCGATCGGCCGCGCGGACTCGAGCCGCAGGTCGGCCGCCAGCACCTCGCCCGCCTGCTGGTTCACGGCCCGGCCGACGCGGCTCGTGAAGAACCCGACCGCCGTGAGCGAAGCTACGGCGACGGCCAGCGCGAGCAGCAGCACGCCGATCTCGCCCGACTTGAGGTCGCGGGCGAGGTTGCGCAGCGCGAAGCGAACCCCGGTCACGGTCAGACCCCGACGACCCGGCCCGCGTCGAGCGTGATCACCCGGCCGCAGCGCGCCGCGAGCGTCCTGTCGTGGGTGACGAGCACGAGCGTGGCGCCGGCCTCGGCGTTCAGGCCGAACAGCAGGTCCATGATGCGCTCGCCGGTGGCGGTGTCGAGGTTGCCGGTCGGCTCGTCGGCGAAAAGGACGTCGGGTCGCGTCACGAATGCGCGCGCAATGGCGACGCGCTGTTGCTCTCCGCCCGAAAGCTGGCGCGGATAGTGACCGACGCGGCCCTCGAGCCCGACGCGGCGGAGCACCTCGAGCGCCGCGTTGCGGGCATCCGCGCGGCCCGCGAGTTCGAGCGGCAACATCACGTTCTCGAGGGCGGTGAGCGAGGGCACGAGGTGGAACGACTGGAAGACGAAACCGACGTGGCGTGCCCGGACGGCGGCGCGCCCGTCCTCGTCGAGCGCGGTGAGCTCGTTGCCTGCGAGCAGCACGCGACCGGAGCTGGGTTCGTCGAGCCCCGCGAGCAGTGCGAGCAGCGTGGACTTGCCGGCGCCCGAGGCGCCCATGATCGCCACGGACTCCCCGCGCGCGATGGCGAGCGACACGTCGGTCAATATGGCGAGCGTTCCCTCCGGGCTGCTAACCTGCTTGCCCAGCCGCTCGGCGCTCAGCACCGTGTCCATCCGCTCCGTCTGCATTCGCCTCGTCTTCCTGTGCCTGGTCCTCGCCGGACAATCGGCACGCGCCGACTCGCCTACCGTCCTGGTCCTCGGCGACAGCCTGAGCGCAGCCTATGGGATACGCGTCGAGCAGGGCTGGGTGTCGCTCCTGCAGGATCGCCTGAAGAGCTCAGGGTACGGGTACCGCGTGGTGAACGCCAGCGCGAGCGGCGAGACCACCGGGGGCGCGCTCGCCCGCCTGCCACGTGCGCTCGAGAAGCAGCGTCCCGCCATCGTCATCATCGAGCTCGGCGGCAATGACGGTTTGCGCGGCCTGCCGATCAAGGACGTTCGCTCCAACTTCGATTCCCTCGTTCGCCTGAGCCGCAAGGCCGGAGCCCGGGTGCTGCTCGTCGGCATGCGGATACCGCCCAACTACGGCCCCGCCTACACGCAGGCGTTCCACGCCATGTATGGCGACGTCGCGACCGAGCTCAAGGTGCCGCTCGTGCCCTTCTTCCTCGACGGCATTGCTCTCGACGACTCGCTGATGCAGGAGGACGGCCTGCACCCGAACGCGGCCGCCCAGCCAAAGCTCCTGGACCAGGTCTGGCCGAAACTGCTACCGCTGCTTTCCCGCTGATGGCAGCAGCGGGCACTGCGGTATAGTCCTGATCGCAGCCGGGAACGCCGCGGATTCGACGGCGACAGGCGTGCCCCTGCGGGAGTCACTGATGGACAAGGTCTGGCTCAAGAGCTATCCGCCCGGCGTCCCGGCCGAGATCAACCCCGACGAGTACCGCTCGCTCGGCGACATGATCGAGCGCAGCCTCGCGAAGTACCCGGACCGCACGGCCTTCACCTGCATGGGCCGCGAGCTGACCTTCCGCGAGCTCGACGCGCTGAGCCGGCAACTGGCCGCCTACCTGCAGCGGGTCGCGGGCCTGCGCAAGGGCGACCGCATCGCGGTGATGCTGCCGAACGTGCTGCAGTACCCGGTGACGATCGCGGCGGCGTTCCGCGCCGGCCTGACGGTCGTCAACACGAACCCGCTCTACACGCCGCGCGAGCTCGAGCACCAGCTGAAGGACTCCGGCGCCCGCGCGATCGTGATCCTCGAGAATTTCGCGCACACGCTCGACGAGGTGCTGGCCGGGACCAGGCTCGACACCGTCATCGTCACCGGCGCCGGCGACCTGCTCGGCTTCCCGAAGTCGGTGATCGCGAACTTCGTCTTGCGGCACGTGCGCAGGCAGGTGCCGGAATACGCGCTGCCCGGCGCCGTGCGCTTCCAGGAGGCGCTGGGCAAGGGACGCTACGAGAACCTCGAGCGGCAGGAACTCACGCACGACGACGTCGCCTTCCTGCAATACACGGGCGGCACGACGGGCGTGTCGAAGGGCGCGGTGCTGACGCATCGCAACCTCGTCGCGAACGTGCTGCAGTCGGAGGCGTGGGTGGCCGGCACGCTCGGCGTCGGCGAGCCGCAGGTCGCGATCGCGGCGCTGCCCCTGTACCACATCTTCTCGCTCACGGCGAACTGCCTCGTGGTGATGAAGCTCGGCGGGCAGAACGTGCTGATCCCGAACCCGCGCGACTTCGCCGGCTTCGTCGAGGAGCTGGCGAAGCACAAGTTCACGTTCTTCCCCGGCGTCAACACGCTGTTCAACGCGCTGCTCAACACGCCGGGCTTCGACCGGCTCGATTTCGGCACCTTGCGCGTGAGCCTCGGCGGCGGCATGGCCGTGCAACGCGCGGTCGCCGAGCGCTGGAAGGAGGTCACCGGCAACGTCCTGACGCAGGCATGGGGCCTGACGGAGACCTCCCCGGCGGCGTGCATCAATCCCGCCGGGATCGACTTCAACGGCTCGATCGGGCTGCCGATCTCCTCGACGGTCGTGACGATCCGCGACGACGACGGCAACGTGCTGCCGCTCCGGCAGTCGGGCGAGATCTGCGTCGAGGGTCCGCAGGTCATGCAGGGTTACTGGAACCGGCCCGACGAGACCGCGAAGGTGATGATCGACGGGCGGGTGCTGCGCACCGGCGACATCGGCTACATGGACGAGCAAGGCTACGTGTTCATCGAGGACCGCAAGAAGGACATGATCCTCGTCTCGGGATTCAACGTGTATCCGAACGAAGTCGAGGGCGTGGCCGTCACGCACCCGGGTGTGCTCGAAGTCGCGGCAGTCGCCCAGCCGGACGAGCGCGCCGGCGAGGTCGTGGCGCTGTTCGCCGTCAAGAAGGACCCGTCGCTGACCGAGGAGGCCCTGATCGAGCACTGCCGCAAGGCGCTCACGGGTTACAAGGTGCCGAAGCGCGTGTACTTCCGCGACGAGTTGCCGAAGACGAACGTGGGCAAGATCCTGCGCCGCGACCTCCGCGACCAGCTGAAAAAATAGGTGCCAGGCACCGAATTGCCACGGAAATGGAGCACGCCATTGCGCAAGGAATTGCGTCTCGTGATCGTGGCCCTTGCATGGGTTTGCGCTGCGTGCACCACCCACTCTTACACGACGGACAGTCCGGCTGACACGCGCAAGCTCAGGATCCGCGCCGGCGACGAAATCCGCGTCGTCACGACCGACCGCGATCGCATCTCGTTCAAGGTCGCAGAAGTCCGCGACGACCGCTTCCTGGGCGTCACGGTCGAGCCCAATGCAAAGGAGAGCCGGCTCGCAGACACTCCCGTGGAGGTGCCCTACGCCGATGTAGCCATGATCGAGGTAACGCGCTTCGACCCGAAAGCGGTCGCTGCGGCCGGCAGCGTGGTCGTATTCACGGTAGCGCTCGGGACTCTGGTCCTGGCAGGCGTGCCTGTGGTGGTCGTTCCACCGTGAGGACTCCCGGAGCGTGAACGTACGGTCGGAATCTGCGCGAGACGCAGTGCGGCGCTGCGGAGTCCTCGCGGCCTGCGTCACCTGCTTCGGCTGCACGACCTACCACCCGACGATCAGCCACCCGATGTCGCACGCGGTCAGGCCGGAAGAATCCGCGCTCGAGTGCGGTCAGCTCGACGATGCGATCCTGAAGGCGGACACGGTGCGGTGGGTCATACGCGACGACGGCGGCACGCTCGAGAGCAGCGGTCAGCGAGCGGTGCGCTACGGCGCCAACGCGCTGTTCGCGGTGCCGCTGTCGTTGATCCTCCACGGACCCGCGTATGTTCACGAACCGGGCAGCGGCGTGCTCGACGCGGCCGACCACCGCATCGTCGGACTGCTGCAGCTCAAGCGTGACAAGGGCTGCCCGCCTGCGCCGACCGACGAGCCCGGCATGACGGACCTGCAGATGCTGGAAGTCCTGGAGCCGCTGACGTCCGGACAGGGCGACCTGGACCGCGAGGCACTGGACCAGCGTACGACGCTGCTGGATCACCTGCGTGCGTCGCCACCGATACCGCCGAAGCCGGCGCAGCCCAGGCGCGAGCAGCCGGATCCCGAGACGCAGGAGCCCTGATCCGCGTCGAATCCGGTGCCTGGCACCTATTTTCGGCGCCTATTTCTTCCTGCGGCTGAGCGACATCCGCGCCACGTAGTGCGCCGCGACGTCGTCGCCGTGGCTCGAAGCACGGCTGATCCCCTCGAGGATCATCTTCTCCGCGCGTTCGGTCCCGACCCAGCTCACGATCGTGACCCACTTGCCCTTCTCCAGGTCCTTGTAGTGCTGGAAGAAGTGCGCGATCTGGTCCGTGAGCGTGGACGGCAGGTCCTTGTACGATTTCACGCCCGAGTAGAACGGGTGCAGCTTGTCCACCGGCACCGCGATGACCTTCTCGTCGTCGCCGGCCTCGTCCTTCATCAGCAGCGCGCCGACCGGGCGCACGCGGACGATCGCGCCGGCCACGACCGGGCTCGGCACGACGACGATGACGTCCACCGGGTCGCCATCGCCCGACAGCGTGTGGGGGATGAACCCGTAGTTCCCGGGGTAGAACATCGCCGTGTTCAGGAACCGGTCCACGCGCAGCGCGCCCGACTCCTTGTCGAGCTCGTACTTGACCGGGACGCCGCCCTGCGGGATCTCGATCAGGACGTTGACGTCATGCGGCGGGTCTTCGCCGATGCCGATCTTGCTGATGTCCATGGATCACCCGTGGTATTGCGGGCTCAATTCGTGCACCGCTTCCACCATAGCAAGCGCGTGCTCGGGCGGCACATCCGGATGAATACCGTGCCCGAGGTTGAAAACGTGGCCGTGCCCCTTGCCGTAGCTCTCGAGCACGCGTGCGACCTGCGCACGGATCTCCGCGGGCGGCGCATACAGCGCGCTGGGGTCCAGGTTGCCCTGCAGGGCGACGCGGTCCTGCACGGCGCGGCGGGCGTCGGCGAGATCCGTCGTCCAGTCCACGCCCAGCGCGTCGCAGCCCGTGTCCGCCATGTCCGCGAGCCACTGGCCGCCGCCCTTGGTGAACAGGATGACCGGCACGCGGCGTCCTTCGCTCTCGCGCGTCACGCCATCCACGATCCGCTTCATGTAGCGGAGCGAGAACTCGCGATAGTCGGCGGGCGTGAGCGCGCCGCCCCACGTATCGAACACCATCACCGCCTGCGCACCCGCCGCGACCTGCGCGTTCAGGTACGCGAGCGTCGCGCGCGTGATCACGTCGAGCAGTCGGTGCAGCTCGCGCGGCGCGCCGTAGAGCATGCCCTTGATGTGCTGGAAGTTCTTGCTGCCGCCGCCCTCGACCATGTAGGTGCCGACGGTCCACGGGCTGCCGGCAAAGCCGATCAGTGGTACGCGCCCGCGGAGTTCACGCCGGATCAGGCGCACTGCGTCCATCACGTAGCGCAGCTCGCCCTCGGGATCGGGGACCGGCAGCTTGTCGATGTCCGCCGCCGTGCGCACGGGTCGCGCGATCTTGGGTCCCTCCCCCGCCTCGAACTCGAGGCCGACGTTCATCGCGTGCGGCACCGTGAGGATGTCCGAGAACAGGATCGCGGCGTCGAGCCGGTAGCGATCGAGCGGCTGCAGCGTGACCTCGCACGCGAGCTCCGGGTTCATGCAGAGCTTGAGGAAGCTGCCCGCCTTCGCGCGCGTCGCACGGTACTCGGGCAGGTAGCGCCCGGCCTGGCGCATCATCCACAGCGGCGTGCGCGGCGTCGGCTGGCGCAGCAGCGCGCGCAGGAACAGGTCGTTCTGCAGCGGGGCCGTCACTGCGCGGCCTTCGCGCCGAAGATGCCGGCGATCGTCTGCTGGATGGCGAGCGCCGCCGCCCGGGGGTCGGCCGCGTCGCGGATGGGACGTCCGACGACGATGTAGTCGGCGCCGTTGGCGAAGGCCTGAGCCACGTCCACCGTGCGCTTCTGGTCGTCCACCGGACGGTTTTCCACCGGGCGGATGCCGGGCGTCACGACCAGCAGGCGCTGGTCGATGAATTCGCGCAGCTTCGGGGCCTCGAGCCCCGACGACACCACGCCGTCGCAGCCGGCTTCGAGCGCGCGCCGGGCTCGCGACAGCACGAGCTGCTCGACGTCGCACTTGAAACCCAGGTCGTCGAGGTCCCCGCGATCGAGGCTCGTGAGCACCGTGACAGCGAGGACCTTCACGTCGCCCTTCGCCGCCGCCGCAGCCTCCATGATTCCCTGGTTGCCGTGCACGGTCGTGAGCGCCACGCCGCGATTGCGCAGCTGGCGCACGGCAGCCGCCACGGTCGCCGGCACGTCGAAGAACTTGAGGTCCACGAAGACCTTCTTGCCGCGGCCCACCATCCAGTCGAGCAGCTCGTAGTAGCCACCCGACATGAAGAGCTCGAGGCCGAGCTTGTAGAAGTGGACGGAGTCACCGAGCGTATCGGCGAGTCGACGGGCCTCGGCCGGGTCGGCAACGTCCATGGCGAAGATCAGGCGCTCGTGCGCCGGGATGGCCTTGGGTGTGAAGGGCATCGATGGGCTCGGCGAAAAAGGGGAAATGCGGGCCGTAATGATACCGGAGGAAGAAGTCGGGGTAATGGCCGACCACTCCGATCCTACTATCCGCTAACCGCCAGCCGCTTTTCCTCACGTCCGCTCGGAGGGATCGAACAGCCGCTGGTATTCCAGGATCGCGAACCTGTCCGTCATGCCGGCGATGTAGTCGGCCACCGCGCGGGCCCGGCCGGATCGCCCGCCCTCCGCCTCCATGCGCCGCGCGGCCTCCTGATGCTCGGTGGGCATCAGGTCCACGTCCTCGAGCATCGCCTCGAACAGCTCGCGTACCACGCGCCGCGCCTTGTTGGTCATGCGCAGTACCTTGTAGTGCCGGTAGAGATGCTGGCGCAGGTAGCGCTTGAGCTCGAGGTGCTCGGCGCTCACCTCGGGACCGAACGTGAGCAACGGCTCGGACCTTGCACGGACTGCCTCGGCGTCGGCGGGCGAAGCGGCGGCTATGGACGTGCTCGATGCGTCGATCAGGTCGTTGACGAGGTAGTCGATCATGCGCCGCACGACCTCGTGCACCAGGCGGCGGGCACTCAATCCGGGGTATCGCTCCGTCACCAGGTCGTACTGCCGCCGGAAGATGGCGACCCCGCGGAGCTCCTCGATGCTGATGAGTCCCGCGCGGATGCCGTCGTCCACGTCGTGGTTGTTGTAGGCGATCTCGTCGGCCAGGTTCGCGAGCTGTGCCTCGAGGCCCGGTTGCCGGCGCTGCAGGAAACGCTCGCCGAGGTCGCCGAGCCGGCGCGCGTTCGCCGCCGAGCAGTGCTTGAGGATGCCCTCGCGCGTCTCGAAGGTGAGGTTGAGCCCGGGGAATTCCGCGTAGCGCTCCTCGAGCTCGTCGACGACGCGCAGCGACTGGAGGTTGTGCTCGAAACCGCCGAATTCACGCATGCATTCATGCAGTGCGTCCTGGCCTGCGTGGCCGAAGGGCGTGTGGCCCAGGTCGTGCGCAAGGCAGATCGCCTCCGCGAGCGGCTCATTGAGCGCAAGCGCGCGGGCCACGCTGCGCGCGATCTGCGCCACCTCGAGCGAGTGCGTGAGCCGGGTGCGGTAGAGGTCGCCCTCGTGGTTCACGAACACCTGCGTCTTGTAGACGAGGCGTCGGAATGCCGTGGAATGCACGATGCGGTCGCGGTCGCGCTGGTACTCCGTGCGGTGACGGGGCGGCGGCTCCGGGAACCGGCGGCCGCGCGACGCCGCGTCGTGCTGCGCGTACGGCGCGAGGACGGGCGTGCCGCCGTTCATGCCGCGCCACCGAAATGCCCGGCGAGCGTCGCGACGAGCGCCTCTGCGGGATAGTCGCCGGTCACGACACCCTCGCCGAGCCGCTTCAGCAGCACCAGGCGGATGCGGCCCGCCAGTACCTTCTTGTCCATGCCCATGAGGTCGAGCGCTCGCGGCGCGCCGATGGCCGGAGCGGCCCCCGGCAGGCCGGCGCGACGCAGGAGGTCGCGGACCCGCGCGACGTCGCCGTCATCCAGCCACCCGAGACGCCGGGACAGGTCGGCGGCGAGCAGCATGCCGACGCCCACCGCCTCGCCGTGCAGCCATTCGCCGTAGCCGGCGGCAGTCTCGATCGCGTGGCCGAACGTGTGCCCGAGGTTGAGCAACGCGCGACGCCCGTGTTCGCGTTCGTCCTCGGCCACGATCTCCGCCTTGATCTCGCACGAACGCCGGATCGCATGGGCGATCGCCTCGGGATCGAGCGCGAGCAGGGAGGCGAGGTTGGATTCGAGCCAGGCCAGGAAGCCCGCGTCCGCGATCAGGCCGTACTTGATGACTTCCGCGAGCCCGGCGCGCAACTCGCGCGTCGCAAGCGTCTTCAGCGTCGCCGTATCGGACACGACGGCGCGCGGCTGGTGGAACGCGCCGATGAGGTTCTTGCCGCCCGGGTGATTCACCCCCGTCTTGCCCCCGACCGACGAGTCCACCTGCGCGAGCAGCGTCGTGGGCACCTGCACGAAGTCGACGCCGCGCTGGTAACAGGCCGCGGCGAAACCCGCGATGTCGCCGACGACGCCTCCGCCGAGCGCGACCACGCACGCATCGCGGTTCATGCGGCCGTGCACCAGCGCATCGAAGACGCGGTTGGCGACGTCGAGCGTCTTGTGCTGCTCGCCGTCGGGCAGCAGCACCGAGCGCACGCGCTTGCCGGCCAGCGCCTCGAGCAGCCGGTCGAGGTACAGCGGACCGACCACCTCGTTCGTCACCACCAGGAGGTCGCGGGCGCCGATCGCGTCCCCGAGCACGGCCGGGTCACCGATGAGCCCCGGCCCGATCAGGATCGGGTAGCTGCGCGCGCCGAGGTCGATGGTCACCCGTTGCATCACTCGCTCCGCTCCGAGGCCAGGCGCCGCAGGATCTCCTCCACGACCGCCTTGACCTTGCGTCCGTCGGTGTCGACCGTCAGGTCCGCCACCTCCTCGTACAGCGCCGCACGCTGCGCCATGAGGCGCTCGAGCGTCCCCCGCGGATCGGGATTGTTGAGCAGCGGCCGCTGGCTGTTGCGCCGCGTGCGGGCGAGCTGCTGGTCCACGGAGGTCCGAAGATACACGACGCAGCCGCGCTCGCGCAGCCGCTCCCGGGTCCCCGGATCGAGCACCGCGCCACCACCCGTGGCCACGAGCACTCCGGCCCGGCGGGTGAGCTCGTCCAGGACCTCGGCTTCCCGGGCGCGGAATCCCGCCTCGCCTTCGCGCTCGAAGATGTACGGGATGTCCACGCCCGTGCGCGCCTCGACCTCGGTGTCGCTGTCCACCAGCTCGAGCCCGAGACGCCCGGCGAGCAGCCGGCCCACGGCGCTCTTGCCCGAGCCCATGGGACCGACCAGGAAGACGTTCTCCGATTTCGACATGCCCGAAAAGAACGAGGCCGCAGGATCGCTGCGGCCTCATTGTCCCATCCGTCCGGGCGCGCGTCAGTAGACGTTGGCACCCTCGCGCAGGATCTTCGGCGTCACGAAGATCAGCAGCTCGTTCTTGTCGTCGTTCTTCGACTTGCTGCGGAAGAACGCGCCGAGCCCCGGGATGTCGCCGAGGAACGGCACCTTCTGGACGTCCTCGCGCTTTTCGGTCTCGAGGATGCCGCCGAGCACGACGGTCTGCCCGTCGTTCACCAGCACCTGCGTGGTGATCTCGCGGGTGTCGATGCTGGGCACCTGGCCGCCCGTGGCGCTCTGCACGTACTTGCCGACGCTGTCCTTGGTGACCTTCAGGTCGAGGAGCAGCCGGTCGTCCGGCGTGATCTGCGGCGTCACCGTGAGCGAGAGCACGGCCTTCTTGAACTGCGTGGTCGTCGCACCGCTCGAGGCGGACTCCTGGTACGGGATTTCCGTACCCTGCTCGATGTAGGCCTCCTTGCCGTTCGCCGTGATGACGCGCGGCGCGGAGATCACCTCGCCCTTGCCTTCGCTCTGCGCGGCCGTGATCTCGAGGTCCACGACGTAGTCCTTGTCGAGGAGCGTCATGGCCATCTTCATGGCGGGGTTCGCGATCGGCAGGTTGACCAGATAGCGGTCCGGCGCCGGCGAAGTCGCGACGCGGTTGCCGTCGAGGCCCACGCCTCCCGGGCCGTTCGGGGAGATGATCGGGCCACGGTCGCCGGTCGCCGAGTTGAGGCCGTTGTTGCCGACCCACATCAGGCCGTCGCTGCTGCCGTAGTTGCCGACGAAGGCGCTGCCGAGCCGCACGCCGAGCGCGCGCCGGAACGAGTCGTTGACGATGACGATGCGGGCCTCGATCAGCACCTGCTTGATCGGGATGTCGAGCGTCGAGACCAGGCGGCGGATGTCGGCCAGGCGATCCGCGGTGTCCTGCAGCAGGAGCGTATTGGTGCGGTCGTCGACCGACACGCTGCCGCGCTCCGACAGCAGGCTCTTGCCCTGCGACTTGATGAGCGCCGCCAGGTCCGTGGCCTTCGCGTAGTTGACCTGCACGTACTCGGTGCGGACCGGGGCCAGCTCCGTATAGGCCTTCTGCGCCTCGAGCATCTGCTTCTCGCGCGCCTGCAGCTCCTCGCTCGGCGCCACGTAGATGACGTTGCCTTCCTGGCGCTTGTCGAGGCCCTTGGTCCTGAGCACGATGTCGAGCGCCTGGTCCCACGGGACGTTCTGCAGACGCAGAGTGACGTTGCCCTGCACCGTGTCGCTCACGACGATGTTCTGGCCGCTGGTCTCGGCGAGCAACTGCAGCACGGCCCGCGTCTCGATGTCCTGGAAGTTGAGCGTCAGTCGCTCGCCCTTGTACTCGCGCTTGGTCGGGTCGACGACCGCGGCCTTGGGACGCGGACGGATCTCGAGCACGTAGTCGCGGTCGGACTGGTAGGCGAGCTGCTCGAAGTCTCCGGTCGCCGCCACCACGATGCGCGCGCCGTTGGGGCCTTCGGTGACGTCGAACGAGCTCACGGGGGTGGCGAAGTCCACCACGTCGAAGCGCTTGCGGTAGTCGGCCGGGACCGTCGTGTTCGGGAAGTCGACGACGATGCGGCCACCTTCCTGCTTGAGGCTCGCCTGCACGCGCGGGTCGCTCGTGCTCACGAGGATGCGACCGGCGCCGTCGGGGCTGCGGCGGAAATCCACCTTCTGCACGGAGGCGCCCGCGACGGGCGCGGCCGACTTGCCGCTGCCAGCCGACGCCGTTGCCGGTGCCGCCTGCGCAAAGGCCGCGCCGCGCCCGACCGTCACGAAGATGTTGTTGCCCGACACGCGTGTCTGGTACGGGCGCATCTGGTCCATGTTGAAGACCAGGCGGGTGCGGCCCGAGGCCTCGGCGGCGACGATGGTGTCCACCCCGCCGTTGTTCACGTCGATGCGCCGCGACGGCAGCGCGAGCGTGGTTCCAGGCAGGTCCACCGAGAGGCGGGCCGGGTTGTCGATGGTGAACGTCACCGGCTGCGGCGCCGGGCCGTCCAGCACGAGCTTCACCTCGAGTTGCTCGCCGGGCTGTGGGTTCACCTCCACCTTCTCGAGGCGGGTGGCGACCTGCGCGAACGCGGCCTGCGCGAAGAGCGCGGCGAGCCCGGCCAGCGCGACGAGCGACCGACGGTGCGCCCCGCGCGCCCCTTCGCGACGTTCGATCGTGTGCAACGATGCAGCGGTCATGCTCGAATCTCCTTGCAGATCAGTCGCTCAGCGCGAGGGCGGCGGGACGCTCGACGAAGCCGCCCATGCCGTCAGGAACGATCTCGATGAGCGAGATCTTGCCTTCAGCGATGGCCGTGATGCGGCCGTCGTTCTGGCCCAGGTGGTTGCCGGGAAGAACCCGGTGGACGAGTCCATCCTTCGTCTGCACGAGCCCGTAGGTGCGGTTCTGCAGCTTCAGGGTGCCGACCATGCGCAGCGTGTCGAGCGAGTACTGCTCGAGGAACTCGCGCGGCCGGTTCGCATCGGGTCGGATCGCGTTCGGGCCGCCCGCCGAGGCCGGCACACCCGGTACGAACGGCGAACGCTGGTCGGCGGACGGATACGCGAACGTCTCGTAGGGCTTCACTTCCGGCAGCGGCTCGATGCGCCCGCCGGGCCGGCTCTTGATCTCCGCGATCTTGGCGCGGAGCTGGTCCGTGTCGTTGTGGCAGGCGGAGGCGGTCGCGAGGACCGTCGACGCCAGGACGACGCGTACCACCGTGTTCATGCTGGTTCGGGCTTCTGCCATGGCTGCCTCACTCGCCCCCGGCCGGCTTCTTGGCCTTGCCGGGCTTCGCGTTCTTGCCGCCCTTGGCCGCCTTGCCGCCGTCGGCGGGGACCTCGTCCTCGTCGAGATACCGATAGGTCTTGGCCGTGACGTTCAGCACGAGGTCGTCCGCGCCTGCATCCTTGCCCGCCGGCGTGATCTCGATGTCGTGCAGCGTGACGATGCGCGGCAGCGCCGCGATGCCGCTCGCGAAGTTGCCCATCTGGTGGTAGCCGCCGGTGAGCCGGATCGCGATGGGCAGCTCGGCGTAGAAGTCCTTGCGCACCTCGCCCTGCGGCTGGAACAGCTTCTCCTCCAGGCCGGCAGCGAGGCCGGTCTGCGAGATGTCCACCAGCAGGTTCGGCACCTCGGTCTTGTTGGGGAGCTGCCGCAGCATCGCGCCGAAGGACTTCTCCATCTCGGCGAGCTG
>VEPJ01000007.1 GCA_012026925.1 Gammaproteobacteria bacterium
AGTGCTCGCGCGCCTCGCGCAGCGGCAGCGCCAGCAGGTCCTGCTTCACCAGCGGTTCGTCGGCCGGGGCCCGCGAGGCGATCTCGCGCTCGATCTCCTCGAGCCCGATTTCCTCGGGACCACCCTGGATGAGCAGCCGGTGGACGAGGTTCTTGAGCTCGCGGATGTTGCCCGGCCACGGGTAGTTGCGCAGGCGGTTCTGGGCCGCGACGCCGAAGCGGCGGAACGGCAGCCGCTCCTCGTCGACCAGCCGGTCGACGTAGTGACGCAGCAGTTCGGGCACGTCCTCCGCGTAGTCGCGGAGCGGCGGGATGCGCAGCTTGAGCACGTTCAGGTGCGAGAGCAGGTCGATGCGGAACGGCTCGGGGCCGCGCGACTCGAAGCCGGGCTGCGCCGAGGAGATCACGCGCGCGTCGAGACGCACCGCGGTCGGACCGCCGACGCGCCGGAAGCTGCCGGTGTCGAGCGCCGCGAACAGCAGCCGCTGCGCGGCCGGCGAGAGGTCGCCGAGCTCGTTGATGAACAGGACGCCGCGCTCCGCCTGCTCGAGCAGGCCCTTGCGCGCCGTGCCGGCAGACTCGGCGCCATAGAGCATCGCCTCCACGTCTTCGCCGGTCAGCGCACCGGCGACCACAGTGACGAACGGGCCGGCCGCACGCGCACCGAGCGAGTGGATGTAGCGCGCGAACGCCTCGCGCCCCGTGCCGGGCTCCCCGACGATCAGGACCGGCGCCTCGTGCGGGGCGACCTGCTTCACCTGGTCGCGCAGCTCGCGCATCAGCCGGCTGCGCCCGACCGGGGCGATGAGCGGCGGCACGAGCACGCGGGCGGATTGCCTGCGCCGGCTGCCTTCCTCCAGGGCGTTGCGCACGGTGCGCAGCAGCTTCGCGAGCGACAGCGGCTTCTCGACGTAATCGACGGCACCGAGGCGCGTCGCTTCGACGGCGGTCTCGACGGTGCCGTGTCCGGACATCATCACGACGGGAACCATCTGTCCCATCGTATGCTGCCACTCGCGGAGCAGGCTGATGCCGTCCGTGTCGGGCATCCAGATGTCGAGCAGGACGAGGTCAGGCACCTGGTTCGCGCATGCGGCGCGCGCCTCCGCCGCGTTGCCCGCGACCTCGACCGCGTAACCTTCCTCGGTCAGGATTTCCTGCACGAGGTCCCGGATGTCGGCCTCGTCGTCCACGACCAGTATCCGCGCGTTACTCATGCACGCTCTCTCCTGGGCTCGGCCCGGCGTGGCTCGCGCCGCGCGACCTGGCCCCTCGTTGATTCGGTCAGCGGCAGGTCGATGCGCACGCGCGCGCCGCCCTCGGCGCGATTGTCCGCCTCGACACGGCCCCCGTGCTCCTCGACGATCTTGCGCACGATCGCGAGCCCGAGGCCCGTGCCGCGCGCTTTCGTCGTGACGTAAGGATCGAAGACCCGCCCGATCAGGTCGCGCTGGAAGCCCGGCCCGTTGTCCTCGACCTCGATCTCCGCCGCCTCGGTGCCGTCCTTCGTTGCGAGTCGCGTGCTCACGACGATCTCGCCGTCGGCCTGCCCCTCGAGCGCCTCGACGGCGTTTGTGAGCAGGTTGTGCAGCAGCTGCCGCAGGCGGCCCTGGTCGGCCACGACGGTGGTGAGCGCCGGGTCGAGCGCGACCTTGAGGCGCACTCCCCTGCCCACGAGCTGCGCGCGGTAGAGATCCGTCACCTCGGTGACGAGCTTGTTCACGTTGAGGCTCGTCATCTCGAAGCGCGGCGCGCGCGCGTACTCGCTGAAGGCGTTGACCATCTCCTTCATCGCCTCGACCTGCTGCACGATCGTCTCGGTGCCGCGGTCGAGCAGCTGCGCGTCCTTCTCGTTCATGGACGGCAGCAGCTTGTGGCGCATGCGCTCGGCGGAGAGGCGGATCGGCGTCAGGGGGTTCTTGATCTCGTGCGCGAGGCGGCGCGCGACCTCGCCCCAGGCGGCCTCGCGCTGCGCCTGCAGCATGACGGTGATGTCGTCGAACACCAGCACGTAGCCGCCCGCCGACTCGCCTTCGCCCGGCAGCGGCGTGCACGCGCACATGAGGACGCGGCGGCCCATGCCCGCCTGGAACGTGAGCTGTTCGCGCCACTCGACGTCTCCGGCCGCGAGCCGCGCCCGGCAGGCCTCGACGAACTGCCGCAGCAGGCCCTCGCTCGAGCCGATTTCGCCGAGCTTGCGGCCGACGCAGGCCTCCACGTCCTCGCCGAGGATGGTGCTGGCCGCGCGGTTCGCCGTGCGCACGCTCAGGTCGGGTTCGAGCGACACCACGCCCGTCGACAGGCTCGCGAGGATGACGGCGAGCTTCGCACGCTCGGCCTCGGCGGCCTGCTGCGCGAGAACCTGGTCCTCGCGGGCCCGGCGCAGCCGCTTCGTCATGTCGTTGAACGAGTGCACGAGGAAGCCCATCTCGTCGTGCGAGGTGAGCGGCAGGCGCGTGTCGAGGTCGCCTTCGGCCACCGCGCGCGTGCCCTTCACGAGGTCCTGGATCGGCTGCACGAGCCGCTGCGCGGTGAAGATCGCGCCGTACCACGCGGCGAGCAGCGAGAGCAGCAGCACGACCGTCAGCGTGAGGATGAAGCTCGCCTTGAGCGGCTTGCGCAGGTAGTCCTTCTCGCCGAACTGCTTGTAGGCGGCCTGGACCGTGTCCGCGAGCGCACCCAGCCGTTCCGCGACCGGGTAAAGAGCCTGCAGTACGACGCGTTCGCGTCCCGGCGCGTTCCGGCCCAGAGGCACGGCCGTACGGACGAGGTAGCCACCTTCCGACTGCGGCTCGAGGCTGACGAAGGGCCGCCCCTGTCGCAGCTGGAGCAGCACTTCGCCCGGCACCTCGTCGGGCACGATGTCCGACGACAGGCCCTTGCTGACGGCGATCACCGAGCCGTTCTCGTTCGCGACGACCATCTCGACTGCGCCTACCTGCCGCCGCAGGGACTCGAGCAGGCCCGGGCTCGGGCCGCCGTTCATGGCGAGTTCGTCCGCGACCAGTTGCGTGTCGCCGAGGTGCTCCCGCATGCGGGTCTCGAGCGCCGAGCGGCTCAGCACCAGGGCGTCGTCGAGGCTCTTGCGGATCTCGACGTTGAACCAGCTGTCGATGCCGCGGTTGAGGAACTGCACCGCGAAGAAGTACACGAGCAGGATCGGCAGCGTGGCGAGCACGCCGAAGATCCACACCATGCGCGCCTTGAGCCGCGAGCCGATCACGTGCCCGCGCCAGTCGCGCACGAGCTGGGTGAGCTTGGTGCCGAGCAGCGCGACCAGCACGACGAGGCCGGCCACGTTGATCATCAGGATCCAGGGGTGCAGGCGGCTGAACTGCTCGGAGTTCTGCGCCGTCTGCGCCATGAAGAGGATCGCGGCGAGCCACAGCAGGCCGCCGACGCCCATCAGCGCTGCGGAGAGCGCGCGACTCAGAGACGGAGCGGCCATGTGTACCAGTCGCTCGAGGCGCTCCAGTCGTCGGTCCAGAACAGCATCCACTTCAGGGCGTCGGGCGCGGTGCTCATGTCGAGCACGCCGCGCACGTATCCCTCGTAGCTCGGGCCGCGGGGCACGAGCGCTTCGTCGATGACGGGCAGGTCGTGCACGTCGCCGAGCCGCGCAAGCGCGGCCTGCAGGGTCCCGAAGTCCTCCTGTTCGCCGGTGTTGAGGTTGCGCAACAGGTAGCGCTGGCTCAGCGCGTGGTAACTGAGCTCGAATTTCTGCACGAGCGCCGCGACCGTGGCGTCGGGCATGTAGTGCCGCACGCGCGAGAGCTCGATCTCGTAGGAGAAGCGCAGCGTGAGTCCCGCCTCGATCGCCTTGCGCGCGTCGTCCGGCAGGCTGATGTCCGCCTTCACTTCGAGCTCGTAGACGTCCTGCTCCGTATCGAGCTGGAGCGAAGCGCTGCGGATCGTGACCCTGGAATCGGCCTGGGCCGCCAGCGCCGTGTCCGTTGCTAGAAAGCACAGGAGCAACACCGCGCCAAGCCGCAGGAACTGCTGCGTGCGACGTCGCGGGCGGCTGGGGCTGTTGCTCATTTCCAACGTCAGGGGTGCTTGCCGAGGCAAGCATAATAGAAGCCGTCCATGTCGGCTTCCCCCGATTGCACCAGGTACCCCGGGCCGGCCCCCGGGGACCGCTCCGGCCAGCCGGCGGTGCGTTCCGGGGTCCGGTCCCGGGCATCCGCTGTCCGGGCGAGGAAGGCCCCGACGACTCCCTCGTCCTCGGCCCGCAGGACCGAGCAACTCGTGTAGAGCAGGACGCCACCCGGCCGGAGCAGGCCCCAGGCCGACTCCAGCATCGCGGCCTGCCGGCGGGCCAAGGCCGGGATGTCGCTGGCCCGGCGCAGCACCTTGATGTCGGGGTGGCGGCGGATCACCCCGGTGGCCGAGCAGGGGACGTCGAGCAGGATCCGGTCGAACGGCCGGCCGTCCCACCATTGCGCGGGATGGGACACATCCCCGGCCTGGACCAAGGCGGCCAACCCCAGGCGAGCCAGGTTCTCCCGGACCCGCTCGAGCCGACCCTCGGACACATCTAGGGCCACGACCTCGGCTCGGCCGGCGACCCGCTCGAGGATGTGACAGGTCTTGCCGCCCGGGGCGGCACAGGCGTCGAGGATTCGCTCCCCCGGCTGCGGTGCGAGCAGTTCGACGGCGAGCTGGGCGGCCGCGTCCTGCACCGAGACCTGTCCCTCGGCGAACCCGGGCAGCGAACGCACGTCCGTCGGCGGGTCGATCAGGAGGGCGTCCGGGGCGAAAGCGTGCTGCTTGACCTGCCAGCCCTCCGACTCGAGCCTGGCGGCATAGCCGGCGGGATCGGCCCGCAGGCGGTTCACGCGCAGCCACATCGGCGGGTGCGCATTGCCAGCCTCGAGGATGGCCGTGGCGAGCTGCGGGCGATCGCGCTCGAGCGCTTCTACGAACCAGCGCGGGTGCGCGGTCCGGACGGAGAGGTCCGCATCCACCGCCGCCAGCAGCGCCTCCCGCTCCCGCTGGAAACGCCGCAGCACGGCGTTTACGAACCCCGCGGCCCGCTCGAACCCGAGCACGCGCGCGGCCCCAACCGTCTCGGCGACCGCCGCGTGCGGTGCCACCTCGCCGGACAGCAGCTGGAACAAGCCGACTTCGAGCAGCGCACGGAGCCCGGGTTCCAGGCGCTCGACCGGCCGCTCGCAGAGGCGACGCAGGATCTCGATCAGCCTGAAGTGCCAGCGCAGCGTGCCATAGCAGAGCGAGCGCTTGAGGCCGCGCGCCGAGCCCTCATCGGGGTCGCCCGCCAGCAGTTCGTCCAGCGACCGGCCCCGGTCGATCGTCTGCGAGACCAGCGTCGCAGCCGAGGCCCGGATTTCAGCCGCTGAGGCCCGCGTGCTCATCAGCCGAGGCTCGCGCCCGCAGGAGAGTGGGCATTCAGGAACTCCGCCGCGGATGTCGAATTGCGGCCGGCCAGCTGCACTCGCAACAGGCGCAGCCCACCCGATCCCGTCGCAACGACGAGACGTCCGTCGACGGCTTCGATCACGAGGCCGGGCTCACCCACGGCAACCTCGGGCGAGGCCTCCGCCTCCCAGACTCGCAGTTGCTGCCCCTGCCAGCGAGTCTCCGCGACCGGCCAGGGATTGAAGGCATGGACCTGCCGCGCGATCTCGATCGCAGGACGGGTCCAGTCGATGCGCCCCTCCTCCTTGCGGATCTTGGCGGCATAGGTGACGCCGTCCGCCGGCTGCGCGACTGGCGCGATGCGACCGGACCGCCACTCGTCGATCGCCGTGACGATCGCCTCGGCGCCGATCGCGGCCAGGCGATCGTGGAGATGGCCCGCGTTCTCGCCCGGCGCGATGTCGGTGGGTCGGACGAGCAGCATCGGCCCGGTGTCGAGTCCGGCGTCCATCTTCATGATCGTGATGCCCGTGCGCGCGTCGCCCGCGAGGATCGCCCGCTGGATCGGCGCGGCGCCACGCCAGCGCGGCAGCAGCGACGCATGGATGTTGAGGCAGCCGAGCCGGGGCACGTCGAGGATCGCCTGCGGCAGGATCAGTCCGTATGCCACGACCACCATCAGGTCCGAATCGAAATCCGCAAGCCGCGAGACCGCGTCCGGCGACTTGAGCGTCGCGGGCTGCTCCACGACCAGTCCCAGCTCGAGCGCACGTCGCTTGACCGGGCTCGCGGTCAGCGCGCGGCCGCGCCCGGCGGGACGGTCCGGCTGGGTGTAGACCGCGACGATGGAATGGCGCGCCGCGTGCAGCGCCTCGAGCGCGGGTACCGAGAACTCCGGCGTGCCGGCGAAAACGATGCGCAGCCGGTTCGTCATATGCGTTGCGGTGCGTGCGGCCGCGGGACGGGCCGCGCGCGGATCAGATCACCGGGACGGGCGAGCGATCCCGGCCGCCGGTGCCCGACGCGCGCTCGCGACGCTCCTTCTCCAGTTTCTTGCGGATGCGCGTCCGCTTCAGCTCCGAGAGGTAGTCGACGAACAGCTTGCCCTCGAGGTGGTCCATCTCGTGCTGGATGCAGATAGCGAGCAGCCCGTCCGCCTCGAGCTCGAACGGCCTTCCGTCGCGGCCGAGGGCGCGGACGACGACACGCGCCGAACGAGTCGTGAGCTTGTCGAAGATGCCCGGCACGGAGAGACAGCCTTCCTCGGCTTCGGGCGTGCCCTCGCGCTCGATGATCTCCGGGTTGACGAAGGCGAGCGGGTGGGTCTGGTCCTTCGAGACGTCCACGACGAGCACGCGCTTGTGCACGTCCACCTGCGTCGCGGCGAGGCCCACGCCCGGCGCCGCGTACATCGTCTCGAGCATGTCGTCGATCAGGCGCCGGATGCCGTCGTCCACGACGGCCACCGGGGCTGCGCGCGTGCGGAGCCGGGGGTCGGGAAATTCGAGGATGGTGAGCTTCGCCATTCTTTCAAAAATGCTGCTAAAGTTAAGTCAGGCTTGAATTTAGCAACCACCGGACCGCCCTGGACCCAGCGTCGCCGTCCAGCGGCGTCGCTCGACTGAGACGTGGTCGGCAGCGGCCGGCTGGCGCGCCGGATTATAAGGCGACGGTCGCGACCCCGACACCCGATGGAGAAAGGGATGGATCGTAACCTGCGCGTCGCCCATGACAATTCGAATGGCCCGGTCCGCTGGATCCGCGGCGCCGCCCTGGCCCTGGCCATCGCAGGCCTTGGCCTGGCGCTCGGTACCGCCGCGCCCGACACGGCCCAGGCCCAGGCCTCGGGCAAGTCCATGTCGGTGCCCCTCGCACCGAACGCCCCCGAGACTTATGTCGTCAAGAAGGGCGACACCCTGTGGGACATCGCCGGCGTGTTCCTCAAGTACCCCTGGTACTGGCCAGAGATCTGGTACGTCAACCCGCAGGTCGCGAACCCGCACTGGATCTACCCCGGTGACGTGCTGCGTCTCGTGTACGTGGATGGCAAGCCGCGCGTCACCGTGGAGACCGCGGGCGCCGTACGCCTCTCGCCCGAGGTCCGGACCGAACCGCTGGCGCAGGCCATACGGACCGTGCCGTACGACGTGCTGATGAGCTTCGTCCGCCGGCCGAGCGTGCTCGACCGGAACCAGATCAGGAACGCGCCGTACATCGTCGGCTTCCGCGAGCGCCACATCGTGGGCGCCAGCGACAACGAACTCTATGCCACCGGCATGAGCAAGCCGCAGGTGGGCTCGATGCACGCCGTGATCCACCCGGGCCGCGAACTGCGCGACCCGGACAACGGCGACCTGCTCGGCTACCAGGGAATCTACGCGGCCACGGTCGAGGTGATCGCGGACACGGGCAAGGGGAACGAGGAACTCGCGCACCTGGCGGTGCGACAGACCGGACGCGAGGTCCAGCCGGGCGACAAGGTCCTGCCGCCGCTGCCCGAGCACGGGGATGACTTCACCATCAGCGTGCCGTCCAACACCAAGCTGAACGGCCAGGTCATCGCGATCGGCACGGACTATTCCGTGGGCGGCAAGTACTCGACGCTCGTGATCAACCGCGGCAAGCGCGACGGCCTGGCGCCGGGCAATGTCGTGGCGATCTTCGCGCGCGGCGTCAACGTGGCCGACTACGGCGGCCGCGGACAGAGCTGGATGGCCTACACGGCGAGCTACAACACCGTGCGGCTGCCGGACGAGCGCAGCGGCACGCTGCTCCTGTTCGACGTACGCGACCGCCTGAGCTTCGGCATCGTCGTCGAGTCGATCGAGCCGATGCGGGTCGGCGACTTCATCAAGCACCCGGACTTCGGGCACGACGCGCAGGGCAACTCGAACTTCTTCCGCTGACCGGCCAATCGGCGCGAACACGCGCGATTCGAAGAGAGCCTGCCGGGAGGAATCCCGGTAGGCTCTTCCTTCATGGACGACCCGAAACCGTGGCTGACGCTGGCCCGTGCTTCGAGCCTGCACGCCGGGCACCTGCGCCGACCCGAGGGCCCGCCCGTGCCGCCGCTCGCGCTGCTCGGCGAATCGCGCGCCGGCCTCTCGGCGCTCGGCCTCGGTGACGCGGCAGCCGAAGCCATCCGCAATCCCGACACCGCCGGAATCGAGAGCGACGAGCGCTGGCTCGCGGGCCCCGGACGGCGCCTCGTCACCTGGGGCTCGCACGAGTACCCCGCCCTGCTCGCCTCGATCGATGATGCGCCACTCGTATTGTTCGTCGAAGGAGCGGTGGACACGCTCTCGATGCCGCAACTCGCGATCGTCGGCAGTCGCAATCCGACGGCCATCGGACGCGACACGGCCACCCAGTTTGCGCGGCACCTCGCGGAGGTGGGACTGACGATCACGAGCGGCCTGGCGCTCGGCATCGACGCAGCGGCGCACCGCGGCGCGCTGCAGGCGCGCGGACGCACGGTCGCCGTCCTCGGCTGCGGCCTCGACCGGATCTATCCGCGCGAGAACACGGAGCTCGCGCGCGAAGTCGCTTCGAGCGGCACGCTCGTGTCGGACCTGCCGACCGGCGTTCGGCCGCTCAAGCAGCACTTCCCACGCCGCAACCGGATCATCAGCGGACTGTCGGTCGGCACGCTCGTGGTCGAGGCCGCGCTGCAGAGCGGATCGCTGATCACGGCGCGCCTCACAGCCGAGCAAGGCCGCGAGGTCTTCGCGATCCCGGGCTCGATCCACAGCCCGCTCTCGCGCGGCTGTCACCGGCTCATCCGCCAGGGCGCGAAGCTCGTCGAGAGCGCGGATGACATATTCGCGGAGCTCGGCGCGCTGCTCGCGAGCCTCGAGCCCGCCATGCGCGCCGAAGCGACTGACGCACAAGAGGATTCCGGCCCGGCGTTGGACAAGGAGTACGAAATCCTGTTAGATGCGCTCGGCTTCGAGCCGGCCGGCGTGGACGTTCTCGTCGCGCGCACCGGGTTCAAGCCCGACGCGGTCGCATCGATGTTGCTCATCCTCGAGCTCGACGGGCGGATCGCACAGCAGCCCGGCGGGCTTTTCTGCCGGCGGCTGCCGGGGAAACAGGAATGAAGGAAGGCGTCCTCGACATCCTCATCTACCTCTTCGAGAACTATTTCGACGGCGAGTTGGACGAGGGTGACGAGCCCGATCGCGAGACGCTGAAGCAGGAGCTCGAGCACGCCGGATTTCCGTCCGGCGAGGTGGAACGGGCGCTGTGCTGGCTCGAGGACCTCGCGGCGGACCCGTCGCGGTCCGGGCCGGCGCCGACGGCGCGCGCGATCCGCGTATTCGACGCGCTCGAGCAGGCGCGGCTCGACACCGACTGCCGCGGGTTCCTGGTGCACCTCGAGCAGGTCGGGATCCTCTCGCCCACGCAGCGCGAGCTCGTGATCGAGCGGCTGATGGCGCTGGAAGGCGACGAGATCGACATCGAGAAGCTCAAGTGGGTGGTGCTGATGGTGCTGTTCAGCCAGCCCGGGCAGGAGACGGCGTTCTCGCGCATGGAGGACCTGGTGTTCGATGAGCGCCCGGGGGCGGTCCACTGAGGCCGCCCGGCCGGTAGCCGAAACGGATGCCGCGGCCCGCCGCGGCATGATCGTTTCTGGGGCTGGGTAAATTTCGCAGGGAAAATGAGCAGGAATCTCGTCATCGTCGAGTCGCCGGCCAAGGCGAAGACCATCAAGAAGTACCTCGGCAAGGACTTCGAGGTGATGGCTTCGTACGGCCACGTGCGCGACCTCGTGCCCAAGGAAGGCGCCGTCGATCCCACCCGCCGCTTCGCCATGCGCTGGGAGCTGATCGACAAGAACAGGAAGCACGTGGACGCCATTGCGCGTGCCGTGAAGAAAGCGGACGCGCTTTACCTGTCGACCGACCCCGACCGCGAGGGTGAGGCGATCTCCTGGCATCTCTACGAGCTGCTGAAGGACGCGGGGGCCCTCGATGGCAAGGCCGTGCACCGCAGCGTCTTCTACGAGATCACGCAGAACGCCGTGCAGGAAGCCATCGGCCACCCGCGCGAGATCGCCGAGGAGCTGGTGAAGGCGTACCTGGCGCGGCGCGCGCTCGATTACCTCGTCGGCTTCAATCTCTCGCCGCTGCTGTGGAAGAAGGCCGGCCTCTCGGGCGCCTCGGCCGGACGCGTGCAGAGCCCGGCGCTGCGCATGATCTGCGAGCGCGAGGAAGAGATCGCGGCATTCAAGCCGCGCGAGTACTGGACCGTGGACGCCGAGGCCGAGAAGTCGTCCCAGGCATTCGGGGCGCGGCTGACCGAGTTCGGCGGCGAGAAGGTCGAGCAGTTCACGATCACCACGGCGGCGCGCGCCGAGGAGGTGCGTCGCACGCTCGAGCAGTCCGCGCGCGGCGAGCTCTCGGTCGCGGCCGTCGAGAAGAAGCAGCGCAAGCGCAATCCGTCGCCGCCGTTCACGACCTCCACGCTGCAGCAGGAGGCATCGCGCAAGCTCGGTTTCGGCGCGCAGCGCACGATGCGCACGGCCCAGAGGCTGTACGAGGGCGTCGACTTCGGCGAAGGCCCGGTGGGCCTCATCACGTACATGCGTACCGACTCGGTGAGCCTCGGGATCGAGGCCGTACGCGAGATCCGCGGCGTGATCGGCCGCCTCTACGGGGCCGCAGCAGTCCCCGCTTCGCCGCGCATGTACCGCACGAAGTCGAAGAACGCGCAGGAAGCGCACGAGGCGATCCGGCCGACGTCCGCCGCGCGCACGCCCGAACAGCTGGCGGGCAAGCTCGATGCCGACCAGCACAAGCTCTACACGCTCATCTGGCGCCGCGCGGTGGCGAGCCAGATGGAGGCCGCCGTGTTCGACACGGTTGCCGTGGACCTCGCCGCCGGCACCGGCAACACGCTGCGCGCCAACGGCTCGACGCTGCTGTCGCCCGGATTCCTCGCGGTGTATCGCGAGAGCTTCGACGACGTCACGCTCGACGACGAGGACGACCGCCGGCTGCCGCCGCTCGAGGTCGGCGACAAGGTCAGGCTGCTCGCCATCAAGCCCGAGCAGCATTTCACGGAGCCGCCGCCCCGCTACTCCGAGGCGAGCCTCGTGAAGGCGCTCGAGGAGTACGGCATCGGCCGGCCCTCGACGTACGCGAGCATCATCCAGACGCTGCTCTACAAGAAGTACTGCGATCTCGTGAACCGGCGCTTCGTGCCGACCGACCTCGGCAAGATCGTCAACCGCTTCCTCACCGGGAACTTCGAGCACTACGTCGACTACAACTTCACCGCCGGGATGGAGGACGAGCTCGACGGCATCTCCCGCGGCGAGGAGGACTGGGTGCCCGTGCTCGACCGCTTCTGGGGCGGACTCAAGAAGCAGATCGACGACGTCGAGGAGAACGTCACGCGCTCCGACGTCGCGATGGCGCGCGAACTCGGCGTTGATCCGGCGTCCGGCCGGCCGGTGAGCGTGCGTTACGGCAAGTACGGCGCCTTTGCCCAGATCGGCACGCGCGACGATGTCGAGAAGCCCAAATTCGCGAGCCTGCGTCCCGGCCAGCACATGGACGACCTCACGCTCGAGCAGGCGCTCGACCTCTTCCAGCTGCCGCGCACGCTGGGCAAGTGGGAGGACGGTTACCCGATCAAGGTGGCCATCGGTCGCTTCGGTCCTTACGTACAGTACGGCGCGAAGAAGTACGTGTCGCTCAAGAAGGAAGACGACCCGTACACGATCACCGACGAGCGGGCCCGACAGCTGATCCAGGAGAAGATCGCCATCGAGGCTGCGCGAATCATTCGCGAGTTCCCGGAGGCCGGCATCCAGGTGCTGAACGGCCGGTTCGGCCCGTACATTACCGACGGCAAGAAGAACGGGAAGATCCCGAAGGACCGCGATCCGAGGTCGCTGACGCTCGAGGAATGCCAGGCGCTGATTGCCGCGGCGCCGGAGCGCAAGGGGCGGTGGGGGAAGAAGACGGCCGGCGCGAAGGCCGCTGCGGAGAAGCCTTCCGCGGAGAAGGCTGCTGCGGGCGCGTCGGCGGCCTCTGCCGAAAAGCCCGTGAAGAAGGCAGCGGCGAAGAAGAAGGCTGCTTCGAAGAAGACGACGGCCAAGAAGAAGACCTGACCGGGTCGCTGGGGACTTCCAGGTCAGACCGCGCTTACTGGCGCCGGGCCTTTTCGCCTCTGAGCAACGCTGCGATCGAAACGTCTTCGTCGAGACGCTCCCAGTGAATTCCCTCACCGCGACCGATCAAGCGGCAGTCGGCTCGCTCCCCCGCCGTTGCGCCCAGCAGGCGCGGGAACCACTCGAGAGGCGTGGACAGCGTCCTGCCGTCCGCAAGCTGCACGACGAGTTCGGCGTCCGTACAGCGCACGGCGACGGCGAGCGGGACGGCTTCAGCAGCGGAAGTGCTCATTCCAGGCCTCCAGCAGGCGAGTCCGGTGCCGATTCAGGAATTCCTCGATGTTTCGAAGCTCGCGAGTGCTAATCCGTTCTGAGCGTACCAAAGCAACGGGTGAGAGCCAAAACTTGGCGGTGCCCTCCCCAGCTTCGACGTGAACGTGCGGTGGCTCGGTCCCATCATTGCTGTAGAAGAAGACTCTCCACCGGAGGTGTCGCAGGACGGTCGGCGTCTCCCTGGCTCCGGATCCTACGGACCAAGCCTGCGCTCGCATCGGGCCGCTCTCACTTCTCATTCTGGTTGGGTTTATCCAGAAATTGCGGCTACGCTTGCCCGCCAACATCAGTCCAGCCGTTCGCGCCAAATGAGCAGCTCCGCCCCCTCCACGACCACAGTCATTGACTACCTCCGCTCGCTGCACGACTCGATCACGAGCGCAGTCGAGGCTGCGGACGGCGGAGCGAAGTTCCGTCGTGATTCATGGCGGCGTCCCGAGGGCGGCGGCGGCGAGAGTCGCGTGCTGCGCGAAGGTGCTGTCTTTGAACAGGCCGGGATCAACTTTTCGCACGTGATGGGGGGCCAACTGCCGGCATCGGCTACCGCGGCGCGGCCGGAACTTGCGGGCGCGAGTTTCGAGGCGACCGGTGTGTCGCTGGTGATCCATCCGCGCAATCCCTACGTGCCGACCTCGCACGCCAACGTGCGCTACTTCGTCGCGATGAAGAACGGCGAGCCCGCCGCGTGGTGGTTCGGCGGCGGATTCGATCTCACGCCCTACTACCCTTTCGAAGAGGACGTGCTGCAGTGGCATCGCGCGGCAAAGGCCGCGTGCGATCCGTTCGGCCCGGACGTGTACGCGAAGTACAAGGACTGGTGCGACCGGTACTTCTATCTGAAGCACCGCAACGAGACACGCGGCGTGGGCGGACTGTTCTTCGATGACCTGAACGAGTGGGGTTTCGAGAAATGCTTTGCGTTCATGCGCGGCGTCGGTGATGCATACGCGGCCGCATACCTGCCGATCGTCGAGAAGCGCAAGGACACGCCCTACGGTGAGCGCGAGCGGCAGTTCCAGCTCTACCGCCGGGGACGTTATGTTGAATTCAACCTGGTCTATGACCGGGGGACGCTCTTCGG
>VEPJ01000054.1:0-2196 GCA_012026925.1 Gammaproteobacteria bacterium
TCGCGCCGCGGCGCAGCGCCCACAGGAACTGCTCGTACCAGTGCTCGCGCACCTCTTCCTTCTCGACGTCCGCGAGCGCACGCGCCACGCGCTTGTAGGTGTCGTCCATCGACTGGTCGATGGGCGTCCCGTCCTTGGCCGACAAACGGTACTTCTTGTCCCAGATGTCGAGGGACGCTTCCTGGAAAGGAATGCTTCGGGCGTCCCGGGTCTCAAGCTTCTCGGCAGTGCTCATTGCAGCGACGCGGCTCCGGTTTCTTCTGTCAGTTCGATGGCTGGAAAGTCCCCCCAGGGACCCGCCGTGCGGCTGCTCGGACGAGAGGCAAGACGGGCCCGGCTGACCCTTTTCAGGCCTGGCTCGGACCGTCGGTTTTTCCCCCGCCGACGAATCGTGCCAAACACAACATGTAGGATCAGGCCGGAAAGGTTAGGCACCGACTCCCCTACCGTCAACCACTTTTTATTCCGCGTCGCAGCAATCGTTTCACTTTATTAAACAATGAGTTACAAAATAGTCATCGAGACGTCATGACATGCCTGAAATCGCCCCACAGTCAAGCCTCGGTTTGCAGCCATCACACAACATCTTGTGTCCACCTGCGCGTCACCGGAAATCCACAGCTTGCCCACCGTCGGCGCACAGGGCCGCGCTCGGAGGCTCCCGGTCGGCACGGAACTCGAGGTGCGCGACACGAGTCAGAGCCCGAAGCTCCCCGGCCTCGCGCAGGGAGGGACGGGCCAGCCTGCTAGACTCGCGGGCCCGCCGCGCAACGTCACAAGATCGCAGGATTTCCGCATGAAGCTGCACCTGAGCCTCGCCGCTCTCTCGCTCGCCGCCTGGTCCTCCCTCGCCGTCGCACAGCTGCCCGCCCAGGCGGGTGAAACCCCGGTCCCGTCGCTCGCGCCCATGCTGAAGCGCGTGACCCCGGCGGTCGTGAACATCGCGACGCGCGGCACCGTACAGGAGCAGAACCCGCTGCTGAACGACCCGTTCTTCCGCCGCTTCTTCGACATACCGAACCAGCCGCGCCAGCGCGAGTTCCAGAGCGCGGGCTCGGGCGTGATCGTGGACGCCAAGAACGGCTACATCGTCACCAACACGCACGTGATCGAGAACGCGACCGAGATCACCGTGCAGCTGCTCGACAACCGCTCGCTGAGCGCCAAGGTCATCGGCAAGGACGAGGGCTCCGACGTCGCGGTGCTGAAGGTGCAGGCCGCGAACCTCGTCGAGATCCCGATCGCCGACTCCGACCTGATGGAAGTCGGCGATTACGTCGTCGCCATCGGCAACCCGTTCGCGCTCGGTCACACCGTCACCTCGGGCATCATCAGTGCGCTCGGCCGCTCCGGCATCAACCCCGAAGGCTACGAGGACTTCATCCAGACCGACGCGTCGATCAACCCGGGCAACTCGGGCGGTGCGCTCGTGAACCTGAACGGCCAGCTGGTCGGCATCAACTCGGCGATCCTGTCGCGCAGCGGCGGCAACATCGGCATCGGCTTCGCGATCCCGTCGAACATGATGAAGACCGTGATGGACCAGCTCATCAAGTACGGCGAGGTGCGCCGCGGCGTGCTCGGCGTGAACATCCAGACGCTCACGCCCGACATCGCGCAGAGCATGGAACTCGGCAACATCCAGGGCGCGCTCGTCTCGCAGGTCGTCGAAGGCTCCGCCGCCGAGAAGGCCGGCATCAAGGCCGGCGACGTGGTCACGGCGATCAACGGCAAGCCCGTCAAGGACGCCGCCGCGCTCCGCAACCTGATCGGCCTGCTGCGCATCGGCGACAAGGTGGACATCGCGCTCCTGCGCGACGGCAAGCCGCGCCGCGTCACCGCGGTCATCGGCGAGCGCGACGCCGCCGCGGAAGCGAAGGCTGCCGGCCTCCACGAAGGCCTGCAGGGTGCCCAGCTCGCCGATGCCCAGGGCGGCGGCGTGCTGGTGCGCTCGGTCGCCGAAGGCAGCCCTGCCGCGCAACGCGGCCTGCGCGCGAACGACGTGATCCTCGCGGTCGGCCGCACGCGCGTGGCGAACCTCGCCGAATTCCAGCGCGCGACGGAGGGCGCCTCGGCGTTCGTCGTGCAGATCCGGCGCGGCAATGCGATGCTGGTGATCCCGATTCGCTGACGCGCCGAGCATCCGGCGGTTCGCCATGAACCGCATGTGTCCAGGCGTCCGGGGCGGGTGTACAT
>VEPJ01000054.1:2206-13740 GCA_012026925.1 Gammaproteobacteria bacterium
CATGCGAGCCGGAAGGACATCCGCCCCGGACGCACGACACGCGGCGCCTGAGCGAGCCGCCAAGGTATCCGACGCCACGCAAGCGCGCCGTCGGACACCTTGCCGACTCGCACGGCGCAAGTAACGCCCACCATTGCGCCGGAGTGCAGCGTCACAGTCGTGCAGGCGGGCCGCGCGCTCGACGCCGGATCCCGTTCAGTCACGTGCGCCGTGCGAAGTCATCCGGAGGATGACGCAGCTCAGGCGCATGGCGTCGGGTGAGGCTTCCGGGTTCGTGGCGGCGGGCATGTCTTCCTCGCTCGCCGCCACGAACCCGGAAGCGTCACCTGAGCACCTCGCACCGACCGCTGCGTCTCCTCCGGCCGACTCCGCCCCGCGCTAGCGAGCAGCGCAAAGAGCCGCTCGTCGCGCCGCGGGCTTCAACTTCGCGAGCTCGTCGGCGCGCGCGTAGAACGCCGCGAGCGACCCGGCGGCCGCGAGCTCGCGCTGCAGTCCGGGCACGCAGTCGTAATACGTCGCGACCGAAGCGAGGCGCGCGTTATTGAGCGGCCGCCCGAACCAGGCGTCGTAGCCGGCGTACCCGCCCCACCGCCGTCGCAACTGCTCGTACGCGAACTTGAGCTGCCCGAACGCCCGGTTCTTCTCCACGCGCATGTCGGCGGGCGGCATCGCCCTCGAGTACAGGTGAGTGAGTTCGGCCCGCGTCCACCGCAGCAGCGCGACGAAGTCAGCCTGCCGGTGCAGCGAAGCCTCGTAGCCCGCGAGCTGCCTCTCTTCGCCGCGCACGACCAGCCATCGGCGCACCCCGGCACCCTCGACCACCGTCGCGAATGCCTCGTTGAACTCGCTGTCCCCCGCCACGTACAGGCGCTCGTGCGCGAGCTCGTGGAATATCGTGCCGACGAGCCGCGTCTCGCGCCAACCGCGCATGGTGCTCATCAGCGGATCGGGCAGGTGGCCGAGCGTCGAGTAGGTCGCCACTCCCTCGACGACCGCATCGTCGCCGCGGGTGATGAGCCTCCTCGCGAACGATTCGGCCGCGGGTTCGTGGAAATAGCCGCGATAGGCCACGCAGCCGGCGATCGGAAAGCACCAGCGCAGCGGCCGCACCGAGAACTCGGGCGTCGCCACGACGTTCCACACGGCGTACTCGCGCCCGAGGTCCGCGAATTTCCGGAAGCTGTCGCTGTCGGGCAGCCCGAGCTCGTGGACGGCGAACGCCCGCGCCTCCTGCGCCAGCTCGAGCGTCGCGCGTGTCGCCTCGGGCGTGCCCGGGTCGGCGAGCACCTCCGGGATCGGACGACTGCGGTCGATGATGTCGAGTTGCCCGGACGCCGCCTGCATGAGGTAGCAACCCGACAGCTGCAGGCAGAGGACGGCGAGCGCGAGCGCACGCGCGGCCCTGCGCGGCGCCGTGACGCCGGCTCGCCTGCCCGAGTGTCGTTCCGCTACGATGCCCCGCATGAAGATCTTCCTGGTCGGCGGCGCGGTCAGGGACCGTCTCCTCGGTCGTCCCTTCACCGAGCGCGACTACGTCGTCGTCGGCGCGACGCCGGACGAACTGCTCGCGCTCGGCTACCGCCCGGTCGGCAAGGACTTCCCGGTCTTCCTGCACCCGCGCACCGGCGAACAGTACGCGCTCGCGCGCACCGAGCGGAAGACCGGCACCGGCTATTACGGATTCGCGACCCGATTCTCGCCGGACGTCACCCTCGAGGAGGATCTCGCGCGACGCGACCTCACGGTCAACGCGATGGCCGAGGACGAGAACGGCGGGATCATCGACCCGTATGGCGGCCGGCGCGACCTCGAGGCGCGGCTGCTGCGCCACGTTTCGCCGGCCTTCGTCGAGGATCCGCTGCGGGTGCTGCGGGTCGCGCGCTTCGCTGCCCGCTTCGCCCCGCTGGGTTTCACCGTCGCGCCCGAGACCCTGGAACTCATGCGCCGGATCGTCGCGAGCGGCGAAGTCGCCGAGCTCGTGCCGGAGCGGGTCTGGGTGGAGACCGAGCGCGCGCTCGGCGAGGAGCGCCCGACCGTCTATTTCGACGTGCTGCGGGAGTGCGGCGCGCTCGAGGTGATCTTTCCCGAGATCGCGGCGCTTCATGGCGTGCCGCAGCCGGAGAAGTGGCATCCCGAGATCGACACCGGGCTGCACACGATGCAGGTGCTCGACGTCGCCGCCGGACTGTCACGCGACACGACGGTCCGCTTCGCGGCGCTCGTGCACGACGTCGGCAAGGGACTCACGCCCCGGTCGGAGTGGCCGCGACACATCGGCCACGAGGAGGCCGGCGCACGGCTCATCGAGGGAATCTGCGCACGGCTGCGCGCGCCGAACGAGCACCGCGAACTCGCGGTCCTGGTCGCACGCCACCACGCCCGCGTGCACCGCGCCGCCGAGGCACGCGCCGGGACGCTGCTCGAGCTGCTCGAGGTCACCGACGCCTTTCGTCGCGCCGAGCGATTCGAGCGCATGCTGCTCGCGTGCGAGGCTGACGCGCGCGGACGCGGCCCCGACCGGCGCATCGCGCCCTACCCGCAGGCGGATCTCCTGCGACGCGTGCGTGACGCGGCGGCAGCCGTGCGGCTCGACCCGGCGACGACGGCGCGCGAGCCCGGGGCGATCATCGCCGAGCGCATGCGAGCGGCCCGGATCGCGGCGATCCGCTCCGTCTGCGGGGATTGAGCCGGCCGCGGCGAGCGGCGACGGACGCGCGGTCGGCTACAGCGTGTGCCTGAGGTCGCGTACGGCGAAGCCGCGCAGGGGCGCGTCGCAGCCTTTCGCGAGCGCGATGACCTTGAATCGCTCGCCCATCTCGCCCGGCAACGTGAGCAGCATCGCCTGCCGCGACAGGTTCACGCGCTGGACGAGGTCGATACGCGAGACGTCCGAGAGGTGCCGCTCGAGATCGTTCCCGATCAGGAAGTGCGCCTGCGTCGTGTATCCGACGACCGCGAGGCCGCCGGCTTCCGCGGCCTCGGCCACGGCGGTGAAGTCCACCCATGCCGTGATGTCCTGCAGGCCGACGCGGGTGAACGGGTCGTCGTGGAACCGGTGGCGGAAGTGGCACAGCAGCGTGCCCTCGCGGCGCTCGGCGGCGTAGAGCTCGCGGCGCGGCAGCCCGTAGTCGACGAAGAGCAGGACTCCGCGCCGGACTGATGCGGCGACCGAGTCGAGCCACGGCCAGAGCCCGGCATTCACCTCCGAGGTGTAGCCCTCGGGCCAGTCCGCGCCCGCCTCCTGCCGGATCCGCGCAACGATTTCACGGAGCCCCCTGGGTGCGCGCGATTCGGCCCACGCGAACCGGTCGTCCTGCCTGCGCACGCCGAGGCGCAGCACGTCGCCACCACGCACGACGAAGCGTTCCACGGGCATCGCGTCGAGCACTTCGTTCGCGACCACCACGCCGACGAATTCCCGGGGCAGGCGGTCGAGCCAGTGCACGCGCTCGAGCAGGTGCGGAACCGCAGCGGCGATCGTCGCACGCTGACGCTCGCGGAGATCCGCGCTCACGTCGAGGATCCAATAGCGGGCCGGCAAGGCCTCGAGCGTTTCGAGTTCGGCGAGCATCACCGCCGCCATCGCTCCCGATCCGGCGCCGAGTTCGAGCACGTCGCCACCGCCGAGGGCCGTCAGCACCTCGGCGCACTGCGAAGCGACGCAGCGACTGAAGACCGGCGCCACTTCGGGCGCGGTGATGAAATCGCCCGCTGCGCCGAGCTTGCGGGCGCCGGCGCTGTAGTAGCCGAGCCCGGGCTCGTAGAGCGCCATCGCCATGAACCGGTCGAAGCCGATCGCACCGCCGGACCGTTCGATCTCGGCGCGGATCGCCGCTGCGAGTCGCTCGCTGTGGGCCGCTTCGTCCGGCGACAGGCCGGGCAGTTCCGATGCCACGCTCACGGCCGCCTCGCCGGGGGCGCGACACCGCGACCCGTCTCCGGTATCGTCGAATCATGCACAGGACGGATCCCCTCGCGGGGCGCTGCGTCGTCATCACGGGCGGCGCGAAACGGCTCGGCGCCGCCACGGCCCGCAAGCTCCACGCCTCGGGCGCCGACATCGTCGTGCACTATCACCGATCGCGGCCCGCGGCCGATGCGCTCGTGGCCGAACTCGATGCCGCGCGCGCCGGCTCGGCGCTTGCCGTCTGCGCCGACCTGAACGACGTCGAACGGCTGCCGGCGCTCGTGGGCGCCGCGCTCGCCCGCTACGGCCGCATCGACGTGCTGGTGAACAACGCCTCGACGTTCTACCCGACGCCCGTCGGCACGATCACGACGGCGCAGTTCGACGACCTCTTCGGCACCAACCTGCGCGCGCCGCTGTTCCTGTCCCAGGCCGCGGCCCCGGCTTTGCGTGCCGCCCAGGGCCTGGTCATCAACATGGTGGACATCCACGGGCGACGCCCGCTCAAGGCGCATCCCGTCTACTCGGCCGCGAAGGCCGGGCTCATCATGCTGACGAAGTCGCTGGCGCGCGAACTCGGCCCCGAGGTGCGCGTCAACGCGATCGCGCCGGGACCCGTGCTGTGGCCCGAGCGCGACCTCGACGACACCCTGAAGTCCGAAATCATCGCCAGGACGGCCCTGAAGCGCAGCGGGTCGCCCGACGACATCGCTCGCGCCGCCCTCTTTCTCGCGACGGAGGCTCCGTACGTCACGGGCCAGGTGATCACGGTCGACGGCGGCCGCAGCCTCTGAACTCATGGCCGGGCCGCTCCCGGCGACCAGCCGAGGTCCACCGGCTGCATCGCGTGCGCGGCCCGATCGAACGCAGCCCAGAGCTCGCGCATCGTCGCGCCGAGCGTCGGGTGCACGAAGTCGGGCGCGAGTTCGGCCATCGGACCCAGCATGTAGGCACGACGCACGAGGTCGGGACGCGGCAGGACGAGTCCCGGCTGGTCGGTCACCATCGCGCCGTAGAGGAGGATGTCGAGGTCCATGGAGCGAGGCGCCCACTTCGGCGCGTCGCGGGCGCGTCCGCACGCCGCCTCGGCTTCGTGCAGGTGCCCGATCACCGTGCCGAGGTCGTCGTCCGTCGCGAACCCGACGACCAGGTTCACGAAATCGTCGCCCTCGAAACCGACCGCGGCATTCCGGTACGCGCGGGAGCATCGGAGCCGCGGGTAGTGGCGCTCGAGCAAGTCGAGCGCGCGGCGCAGGTTCACGGCCGGCTCGACATTGCTGCCGGCGGCGACGAATACGTCGGTCACTTCGTCGCCTTGCCTGCCGCGTAGTCCTCGCGCCGTCGCTCGATCAGGATCCCGACGTCGCGCGAGCCCCGCAGCGCGCCCTGCTTGTTGAGGCGCACGCGCACCCACGGCACGCCGAACTCGCTGACGACGATCTCTGCGATGCGGTCGGTGAGCGTCTCGACCAGCTGGAACTGCGACTCACCCACGAACTGCAGCAGCCGCTTCGAGACCTTCTTGTAGTCGAGCGTGTCCTCGATGGAGTCCGACGCCGCGGCCTTGCGGATGTCGGCGCCCATCTCGAGGTCGATCACGACTTTCTGCTTGACGCGGCGCTCCCAGTCCCAGATGCCGATGATGCACTCGGTCGTGAGACCGCTGAGGAAGATGGTGTCGTTGGCGTCGTTGGCGGGCGGCATGGGGAAGCGGGCGACGGGTAGCGGATGGCGGATGGCGGATAGTAAGAGATTTGGCAACGAGCGCCGCGACTAGACGACCCCCGACGGTGGCGAGAGTTCGGTCATCGGCCAGCGCGCGCGGGCGCGGATCGCGAGGTCGTCGCGCTGGCCCGCAGCCAGCCGCAGGTGTCCCAGCAGCGCGATCATCGCGGCGTTGTCCGTGCAGAACTCCGCGCGAGGGTATACGACGCGCACCCCGTTGCGCTCGCCCATCGCGAGCATCCGGGCGCGAAGCCGGCGATTGGCGCCGACACCGCCCGCGATCACGAGCGCCTGCGCGTCGGTCTGCCGGACGGCGCGTTCGGCCTTGATCACCAGCGTGTCCACCACTGCCTCCTCGAATGCGAGGGCCGCGTCTGCGCGCGTCTGCTCGTCGAGGTCGCAGCCGCGCAGCGCCACGACGACGGCCGTCTTCAGGCCGCTGAAGCTGAAGTCGAGCCCGGGCCGGTCGGTCATCGGGCGCGGGAACTCGAACGTCCCGGGCCGGCCGCGCTCGGCCAGCTTCGCGAGCTGCGGTCCGCCGGGATACCCGAGCCCGAGCAGCTTCGCCGTCTTGTCGAAGGCCTCGCCCGCCGCGTCGTCGAGCGAGCTGCCGAGGATCTCGTAGCGTCCCACGCCGTGGACGAGCGCGAGCATGGTGTGTCCGCCCGACACCAGAAGCGCCACGAACGGGAACACCGGGGGCGCCTGCTCGAGCAGCGGCGCGAGCAGGTGGCCCTCCATGTGGTGCACGCCGATGCAGGGCACTTTCCAGGCGAAAGCGAGGCTCCGCGCGACCGCCGCGCCGACGAGCAGGGCGCCCACGAGGCCGGGGCCGCTGGTGTAGGCGATGCCGTCCACACGCTGCTCGCCACCCGCCGCCTCGAGCACTTTCTTGAGCAATGGCAACAACTTACGCAGGTGGTCCCGCGACGCGAGCTCGGGCACGACGCCGCCGTAGGCCGCGTGCAGGTCCACCTGGCTGTACACCTCGTGGGCGAGCAGTCCCGTGGCGCCGTCGTAGACGGCGACCGCCGTTTCGTCGCAGGAGGTTTCCAGCCCGAGGACCCGCATGCTTTGCAATTCCCGGCCGCGAACCCTAAAATTTGCGGCCCTTTTTCCCGGAAGCTCGGCCTCGCGGTCGTGGCCGGGTGACCCTGACCAGACTACGACCGAGGTTTCGATGCCCAGCGTTCGCGTTCGTGAGAACGAATATTTCGATGCCGCCCTGCGCCGGTTCAAGCGGGCCTGTGAAAAGGCCGGCGTGCTGACGGAACTTCGGCGTCGCGAATTCTACGAGAAGCCGACCCAGGAGCGGAAACGCAAGAAGGCCGCGGCGGTGAAGCGCCACCAGAAGCGCGGCATGCGCGACTACGGTGCCCCGCGCGCCCGCAACTACTGAGGTTGCTCGTCCCGTGACGCTCAAGGAGCGCATCACCGAGGACATGAAGGCCGCCATGCGGGCCTCCGAGAAGGAGCGTCTCTCGACGATCCGCATGATCCAGGCCGCGATCAAGCAGCGCGAGGTCGACGAGCGCATCACGCTCGACGACGCCCAGGTCCTCGCGGTGCTGGAGAAGATGATCAAGCAGCGCCGCGAGTCGGTCGTCCAGTTCGAGCAGGGCGGCCGCGCCGACCTCGCCGACAAGGAAAAGGCGGAGATCGCGCTGCTGCAGGCGTACATGCCGGCCCAGCTCTCCGAGGCAGAGCTCGACGCCCTCATCAAGGAAGCCATCGCCACGACCGGCGCCGCGTCCATGAAGGACATGGGCAAGGTCATGGGCGCGGTGAGGTCGAAGGCCGCGGGGCGGGCCGACATGGGCGCGGTGAGCGCCCGCATCAAGGCCGCTCTCGGCGGCTGACCGGCTTCGTGTCGGGCGCCTTTCGGCGGCGCCCGGTTGCGCGGCACTCCAGACAGACTGATTCTCGCCCGACGCCAGCTCAAGAGTGGGGCACGGGTGGCTGTCGGGTGCTGTCCGGGCGCGCGAAGAAGACATGCGCGCAGGAAATCGACCCGAGTCGACCGCCTTGGACGCGCCTGGAGCAACTTCTCGCCCCGGCTCCGAAACTCGAACGGCCGCGCGCTTGCGGCGCCCGGCGCTCGCCTCCACTATCCGGTATTCGCCAGCCGCCATCCGCAACCCGTGGGCCGCATCCCGCAACACTTCATCGACGAGCTGATCGCGCGTACCGACATCATCGAGGTGATCGGCAGTCGCGTGCAGCTGAAGCGCGCGGGTCGCGAGTACAAGGCGTGCTGCCCGTTCCACGACGAGAAGACGCCGTCGTTCACGGTGAGCGCCGACAAGCAGTTCTATCACTGCTTCGGCTGCGGCGCGCACGGCACGGCGCTCGGCTTCGTGATGGAGTACGACCACCTCGGCTTCGTCGAGGCCGTCGAGGACCTCGCGGCGCGCGCCGGACTCGAGGTCCCGCGCGAGGGCGGATCCGCGGCGCCGTCGCAACCGCACGACGAGGTGTACGTCGCGCTCGAGCGTGCCGCGTTGTTCTTCCGCCAGTCGTTGGGCGGCGAGCCCAAGGCACGCGAGTACCTGTCGAAGCGCGGCCTGACGCAGGAGATCGTCCAGCGTTTCGGCATCGGGTTCGCGCCCGCACGCTGGGACGCCCTCCTCGACCGCTACGGCACGACCGATGACGAGCAGCAGGTGCTGCTGCGCGCCGGACTCATCATCGAGCGACAGCCCGATGCGGGCCGGGGCGCGTCCCCGGGCTTCTACGACCGCTTCCGCGACCGCGTCATGTTCCCGATCCGCGACACGCGGGGCCGGACGATCGGCTTCGGCGGGCGCGTCCTCGACGGCAGCGAGCCCAAGTACCTGAATTCGCCCGAGACCGAGCTGTTCCACAAGGGCCGCGAGCTCTACGGACTGTTCGAGTGCCGGCAGGCGACGCGGAGCATCCAGCGCCTGCTCGTGGTCGAAGGCTACATGGACGTCGTGAGCCTCCACCAGGCGGGCATCACCTACGCCGTCGCCACGCTCGGGACCGCGACGACGCCCGAGCACCTGCAGCGCATCTTCCGCCTCGTGGGCGAGGTGGTGTTCTGCTTCGACGGCGACCGTGCCGGCCGCGCCGCCGCGTGGCGCGCGCTCGAGAACGCGGTCGGGGAGGTTAAGCAGGGACGACAGGTGCGCTTCCTGTTCCTGCCGGAAGGCCACGACCCCGACACGCTGGTGCAGGAGGAAGGCGCCGAGGCTTTCGAGGCCAGGCTCGCCAGTGCCCTGCCGCTGTCCGACTACCTGATCCGCGAGCTCTCGGCACGCAGCGATCCCACGAGCGTCGACGGCCGCGCGAAGCTCGTCGAGCTGGCCCGGCCGCTGATCCGGCGCATCCCGTCGGACGTCTATCGCGAGCTGCTCGTGGCACAACTCGCCGAGACGGTGCGCATGGCGCCGGCGCGGCTGGCGGAATTGCTGCAGTCAGGCGAACAGGCTCCGGCGTCGCGGGTTGAACCGCCTCGATTCGGCCGCGCACCACGTCCTGCCGCCGGCCCGGTCACCGGCCGCGGCAACCTGGTCCGGCAGGCGATCAGCCTGCTGGTGCACCACCCGGCCGCAGGATCGGGAGTGGGCGATGTCGAGGCCCTGGCGCGAGTCGATCGCCCAGGCGTGCCGCTGCTGGTCGAGCTCCTTGCCCAGCTTCGCGAGGACCCGCCTGCGAGCACGGCCGGTCTGCTCGAGCGCTGGCGGGACCGCCCGGACTACGGCCCGCTATCGAGGCTGGCCGCCGGCGAGTGCCTGGTGCCCGACGCGGAGGCAGCCGCTGCCGAGGTGCGGTCCGCCATCGAGCGGCTGGTTGCCGAGGACGCGCTGGTCCGCCTGCAGGCCCTGCAGGAGAAAGCGGGCCAGGCACCCCTGACCCCGGAAGAAAAGGCCGAACTTCAAGCCCTTATCCGCGCCCGGGCGCAATCCACCCGGGCGGTCCCCGCGAAATAGGAGGCCGCGAACCACAGGCGGCGTGGTATATTTCCGCTCTTTTATTCAGCCCCCTTTTCCGAGGCGCCCCATCTTGAGCAAGACGGCACGCAAGCAGGCCAAGAAGGCCCCCGCCCGCAAGGAAACCGCGGCTCGTCCGAAGGCCACCAAGGCCCGCGCGACGGCATCCCACGTCGCCGCGAAGGCCAAGTCCCACAAGCCGGCCAAGGTCGCCGCAGCCAGGCCGCACCCGAAGCAGAAGCAGAAGCCGCAGAAGACGGCCCCGGCGAAGCACGCGCCTGCGGCCAGGCACGTGGCCGCAAAGGCGGCCCACAAGCCCGCGGCCAAGGCTGCCGCGAAGCCGACGCACGCGACCAAGCCCCATGCGCCGACCAAGCCCAGTGCAACGATCAAGGCCGCCCCGCCTGGCAAGTCGGTTGCGGGCAAGGCCCCGACCGCGCCGGCAAAGGGCGCGGCCCCTGCAGCCGTCGCTCCCGTCGTCGCAGGAAAGAAGGGCAAGGGTGGCAAGGCCGGCGCCGAGAAGCTCGACATCCCCCTGCCGCCGAGCACGCCCGAGGATCGCCAGTCACAGCTGAAGCTTCTCATTGCGCGCGGCAAGGAACAGGGCTTCCTGACCTACGCCGAGGTCAACGACCACCTGCCGTCCGAGATCGTCGATCCGGAGCAGATCGAAGACATCGTGCAGATGATCAACGACATGGGCATCCCGGTGTACGAGAAGGCGCCGGATGCCGAGGCGTTGCTGCTGCGCGAGCCCGTGGTCGCCGACGAAGAGGCGGCCGAGGAAGCCGCGGCCGCGCTCGCCACGACGGTCGATGCCGAGTTCGGCCGCACGACCGACCCGGTCCGCATGTACATGCGTGAGATGGGCACGGTCGAGCTCCTGACCCGCGAGGGCGAGATCTCGATCGCGAAGCGCATCGAGGAAGGCCTCGATGCCGTGCGCAAGGCGCTGTCGTCGTACCCGCCGACCTACGAGCTGATGCTCAAGACCTACGAGCCGGTGAAGTCGGGCCAGGGCCGCCTGATCGACATCATCGTCGGCTTCGTGGACCCGAACGCGCCGGACGTCATTGCCGAGCCGATCAACCCGAAACTCGCCGCCGCCGCGAAGGAAGAGGCCGAGGAGGAAGGCGAGGAAGGTGACGAGGAAGGCGGCGAGGACGAGGAAGCCGTCGAGACGGGCCCGGATCCCGAGGAGGCCGCGCGCCGTTTCGCGTCGCTCGCCACGGTCTACGCCCAGGTGGTGAAGGCGCTCGACGAAAAGGGCACCAAGGACCCGAAGACGGTGAAGCTGCGCCGCAAGCTCGCCGACGAGTTCATGGAGCTCAAGCTCTCGCCGCGCATGTTCGACCAGCTGATCACGCAGCTGCGCGAGCACCTGAACGAGATCCGCGGCATCGAGAAGGCCGTGATGCAGATCTGCGTCCGCGACGCCGGCATGCCGCGCTCGGACTTCATCGAGACCTTCCCGCGCAACGAGACCAACCTGCACTGGCTCGACAAGCACGTGCGCGCCAAGCGCAAGCACTCCGCCGCGCTCGGCCGCCTGCGCGACGACATCGAGCGCCTGCAGAACAAGCTGCGCACGATCGAGGTCCGCACGCACCTCGCGATCGGCGAGATCAAGGAGATCAACCGCGAGATCGCGGTCGGCGAGGCGCAGGCGCGCCGCGCGAAGAAGGAGATGGTCGAGGCCAACCTGCGCCTCGTGATCTCGATCGCGAAGAAGTACACGAACCGCGGCCTGCAGTTCCTGGACCTCATCCAGGAAGGCAACATCGGCCTGATGAAGGCCGTGGACAAGTTCGAGTACCGCCGCGGCTACAAGTTCTCGACCTACGCCACGTGGTGGATCCGCCAGGCCATCACGCGCTCGATCGCCGACCAGGCGCGCACCATCCGCATCCCGGTGCACATGATCGAGACCATCAACAAGCTGAACCGCA
>VEPJ01000114.1 GCA_012026925.1 Gammaproteobacteria bacterium
GCGTCGCGTTCGCAATGCGAAGGTCGAGGGTTCGATCCCCTTCCGCTCCACCACGACACGACGGCCGGGTCCCTGACCCGGCCGTTTTCGTGTCCGGCCGGGACGCGCTGGTCGCCCGCTCCGGCAGGCCGGTACACTCCCAACCCGCGCGCCCCGGTAGCTCAGTGGATAGAGCAACCGCCTCCTAAGCGGTAGGTCGTCGGTTCAACTCCGGCCCGGGGCGCCATCTCCCCAAGCGTCGGCCGCGTTTCGCTAAACTATCGGGCCTTTACGCCGGGCCCGGCGGATCCGAACGGCCCAATAAGACGAACCCTTACGCGCGATGAGCGACCTCAAGACGCTGCTTTCGTCCACCCCGCTCGCGGCGGGCAACGCGCCCTACGTCGAGGCGATGTACGAGCGGTTCCTGGCCGACCCGCAGTCGGTCGACGCCCGCTGGCGCGAGTACTTCACCGGCATGGGCGGACTCGGTTCCGACGTCGCCCACGGCCCGCTCGTCGAGGAACTCGCGGTCCGGGCGCGGGCAGCGCGCGGGCCGACGGCAGGTGCGGCAGTCACCGGCATTGCGGCCGGCACGTCGGGCACGGCGGCGAAGCAGGGCGCCGTGTCGCGCCTGATCCAGATCTATGCAAACCGCGGCCACCTCATCGCGGACATCGACCCGCTCGGCCTCATGGTCCGGCCCGTGCCGAAGGTGCTCGGCCTCGATTACCTCGGGTTGACCGGGGCCGACCTCGATACGGAGTTCCTCACGGGCAGCCGCAACGACGCGATCAAGCCGCGCCTCAGGCTCCGCGAGATCGTCGCGCAGCTGAAGCAGATCTACTGCGGCACGATCGGGGCGGAATTCGCCCACGTCTCGAACGAGACCGAGCGCCTGTGGCTGCAGGACCGCTTCCAGGTCGGTCGCGTCCAGCAGCATTTCTCGCCGGAGGGGAAGAAGCACGTCCTCTGGGGCCTCACCATGGCGGAGGGCCTCGAGCGGTACCTCGCCACGAAGTACCCGGCGCAGAAGCGCTTCTCCCTGGAGGGAGCGGAGGGTCTGATCCCACTCCTGGATGACCTGATCCAGACGAGTGGTTCGCACGGCGTCGAGGACATCGTGATCGGCATGGCCCATCGCGGCCGCTTGAACGTGCTCGTCAACGTGCTCGGCAAGGTGCCCGAGGTGCTGTTCTCGGAGTTCGAGGGCAAGTACGACCTGAAGAAGCTCAAGGGCTCGGGCGACGTGAAGTACCACAAGGGCTACTCGTGCGACGTCCGCACCCCGGGTGGCAACGTGCACATCGCGCTCGCCTTCAACCCCTCGCACCTCGAGGTCGTGAACCCGGTGGTCGAGGGCTCGGTGCGCGCGCGGCAGGAACGCCGGGGCGACGCGAGCGGCGACAAGGTCATGCCCGTGCTGATCCACGGCGACTCCGCATTCGCAGGGCAGGGCGTCATCCAGGAAACGCTGCAGATGTCGCAGGCCCGGGCCTTCTACACCGGCGGCACGGTCCACCTCATCATCAACAACCAGGTCGGCTTCACGACGCACGACCCGCGCGACACGCGTTCGACGCTCTACTGCAGCGACGTCGCGAAGATGATCGAGGCGCCGATCCTGCACGTGAACGGGGATGACCCGGAATCCGTGGTCTTCGCCGCGCGGCTCGCGGTCGAGTACCGCATGAAGTTCCACAAGGACGTGGTGATCGACCTCGTCTGCTACCGGCGACTCGGCCACAACGAGGCGGACGAGCCCGCGGCGACGCAGCCGGTCATGTATTCGACGATCCGCAGCAAGCCCACGACGCGTCAGCTCTACGCCGACAGGCTGCAGGCCGAAGGGACGATCGTGCCGGGCGAGGCGGACAAGATGGTCGAGGACTACCGTCACTCGCTCGAGGACGGCGACCAGAAGCCGGCGCCGAAGAACGTCCTCGGCATGATCGGCAACGTTCATACGGTCGACTGGTCGAAGTTCCACGACGTGGACTGGACCGAGCAGGTGCGCACGGGCGTAAGGCTCGAGACGCTGCGCGACCTGGGCTCGCGCGCCACGACCTTCCCGGAAGGCTTCGTCCTCCACCGGCAGGTGCAGAAGGTCGTCGAGGACCGACGCAGGATGGCGGCCGGCCAGTTGATGCTCGACTGGGGCTTCGCCGAGACGCTCGCCTACGCGACCCTGCTCGACGAGGGCTACGAGATCCGCATCACCGGACAGGACAGCGGTCGCGGCACGTTCTTCCACCGCCACGCGGTCGGCCACGACCAGAAGACGGGCGCGAGCTACATTCCGCTCAGGCACCTCAAGTCCGGCCAGCCGCGTTTCCGCGTCACCGATTCATTGCTGTCGGAGGAGGCGGTGCTCGGCTTCGAGTACGGCTACTCGACGACGGACCCGAACTGCCTCGTCATCTGGGAAGGCCAGTTCGGCGACTTCGCGAACGGCGCGCAGGTCATCATCGACCAGTTCATCAGCTCGGGCGAGGCGAAGTGGGGCCGCTACTGCGGGCTCACGCTGTTCCTGCCACACGGTTTCGAGGGGCAGGGACCCGAACACTCGTCGGCCAGGCTCGAGCGCTTCCTGCAGCTCTGCGCCGAGAACAACATGTCGGTCTGCGTGCCGTCCACGCCCGCGCAGATGTTCCACATGTTGCGCCGGCAGATGCTGCGCGACTTCCGCAAGCCGCTCATCGTCATGACGCCGAAGAGCCTGTTGCGGCACAAGCTCTCGGTGTCGTCGCTCGAGGACCTTTCGCGCGGCTTCTTCCAGAACGTGATCGACGAGATCGACGATCTCGACCGCGAGAAAGTCGCCCGGGTCGTGTTCTGTTCCGGCAAGGTCTATTTCGACCTGCTCGAGGCGCGTCGCGCGAGCGAGAACCGTGCAGTGGCGATCGTGCGCGTCGAGCAGCTCTATCCGTTCCCGTCGGACGAATACGCCGCCATCCTGCAGCGCTACCCGAACGCGAAGGACGTGGTCTGGTGCCAGGAAGAGCCGCAGAACCAGGGCGCGTGGTTCCAGATCAGGCACCGCCTCCAGGAGCCGCTCGGCCGGCGCGAGTTGCTCTATTGCGGCCGCGGGCCCGCCGCCGCGCCTGCGACGGGTATCCCCCAGCTCCATACGCAGCAGCAGCAGGGACTCGTCGCCGCGGCGCTCACGGCCCACAGTGTCGAGGAAGTCGCGCCGCCGCCGAGACGGCTGCGCGCCACCGCCAGCAGGAAGAACACATGACCATCGAAGTTCGCGTTCCCCAGCTCCCCGAGTCGGTCGCCGACGCGACGCTCGTCGCCTGGCACAAGAAACCGGGCGACGCCGTGAACCGCGACGAGAACCTCGTGGACCTCGAGACCGACAAGGTCGTCCTCGAGGTACCGGCGCCGGCCGCGGGTGTCATCAAGGAGCTCCGGGTGCAGAACGGGGCGACGGTTACGAGCGGCCAGGTGCTGGCGGTCCTGGAGGAGGGGGCGGTCGCGACCGCGACTCCCGCCGCCGCGCCGGCTGCTCCGGCGACGACTCCAATGGCGGCGGCGCCGGCCGAGTCTGCCGTCGAAGCGAAGGCGGGGGCCGTAGACAAGCTCGCGCCGTCCGTGCGGCGCCTCGTCGAGGAACACAAGCTCGACACCGGCGCCATTGCCGGCAGCGGGCGAGACGGCCGCATCACCAAGGGTGACGTGCTCTCGCACCTGTCCGGCAAGGAGGCCGCGCCCGCACCGACGGCGCCGTCGGTGCCGGCCGTCGCATCGACCCCCGGCGGTCTGCGCGCCGAGCGCCGCGTGCCGATGACCCGGCTGCGCTCGAGGATCGCGGAGCGCCTGGTCCAGGCGCAGTCCACGGCAGCGATGCTGACGACCTTCAACGAGGTGGACCTGAAGGCCGTGAACGAGTTGCGCGCCCGGTACAAGGACAAGTTCGAGAAGGCGCACGGCGCGCGTCTCGGCTTCATGTCGTTCTTCGTCAAGGCCAGCATCGAGGCGCTGCGCCGCTTCCCCGTAGTCAACGCCTCGGTCGACGGCAACGACATCGTCTACCACGAGTATTACGACATCGGAGTGGCGGTCTCGACGGACCGGGGCCTGATCGTCCCCGTGCTGCGCGATGCGGACGCCCTCGGCTTCGGCGAGATCGAGCAGGCGGTGGTCGCCTACGCCAACAAGGCGCGCGACGGCGCGCTCACGATCGAGGAGCTCACGGGCGGCACCTTCACGATCACGAACGGCGGCGTATTCGGCTCGCTGCTCTCGACGCCGATCCTGAACATGCCGCAGAGCGCGATCCTCGGCATGCACAAGATCCAGGAGCGCCCGGTGGTCGTGGACGGGCAGGTCGTGGTGCGCCCGATGATGTACCTCGCGCTGACCTACGACCACCGCATCATCGACGGCCGGGAGGCCGTGCAGTTCCTCGTCGCGATCAAGGATGCGCTCGAGGACCCGGCGCGGCTGCTGCTGCAGGTCTGAGATGAGCGGTTGGTGATCAGCGGTTCGCGGCCAGTGAAGAATGCTGTCCTAACCGCGCGACCTGGCCCTGCCTTTCCACTAACCGCCAACCCCTAACCGCTGGTCATTTCTCCGGAGCTCCCCATGCCTGACACCACCTTCGACGTCATCGTGATCGGCGCCGGTCCGGCCGGTTATCCCTGCGCAATCCGCGCGGCACAGAACGGCCTCAAGGTCGCCTGCATCGACGAGTGGAAGAACCGCGACGGCACGCACGCCTACGGCGGCACGTGCCTCAACGCCGGCTGCATCCCCTCGAAGGCGCTGCTCGAGTCCTCCGAGCTCTATCACCGTGCGCAGACGGAGTTCGCTGCCCACGGGATCTCCGTCGGGCAGGTCGCGTTCGACGTCGCGACCATGCAGAAGCGGAAGGCGAAGATCGTGAAGGCGTCCACGCAGGGAGTGGCGTCGCTCTTCAAGGCGGCCGGCGTCACGGCCATCCAGGGCCACGGGCGCCTGCTCGCCGGCAACAAGGTCGAAGTCACGGCCTTCGACGGCAAGAAGAGCGAAATCGTGGCGAAGCACGTGGTACTCGCCTCAGGCTCGGTGCCGATGGAGCTCCGGAGCGTGCCGTTCGACGGCAAGGATGTCGTGGATTCCTGGGGCGCGCTCGATTTCGGCGCCGTACCGAAGCGCCTCGGCGTGATCGGTGCCGGCGTGATCGGCCTCGAGCTCGGCAGCGTCTGGCGCCGTCTCGGCGCCGAGGTCGTGGTGCTCGAGGCGATGGAACAATTCCTGTGGATGGCCGACCAGCAGGTCGCCAAGGAAGCGCTCAAGCACTTCAAGAAGCAGGGGCTCGACATACGCCTGGGAGCGAAGGTCGGCGGAATGGAGCGCGGGAAGGACGGCATCACGCTCAAGTACGAGGACGCCTCGGGCGCCAAGGCCGTCTCGGTGGACAAGGTGGTGGTCGCGATCGGTCGCCGCCCGTTCACGAAGGAACTGCTCGGCGAGGGCACGGGTGTCGAACTCGACGAGCGCGGGTTCGTCAAGGTGGACCACGAGTGCCGCACGGGGGCCGGCAACGTCTGGGCGATCGGCGACGTCGTGCGCGGCCCGATGCTCGCCCACAAGGGCAAGGAGGAGGGCGTGATGGTCGCGGACCTGATCGCCGGCCTCGTCTCCGAGGTGAACTACAAGGTGATCCCGTCCGTCATCTACACCGCACCCGAGATCGCCTGGGTAGGCCAGACGGAAGAGGACGTGAAGAAGACCGGCCGTCCTTACAAGGTCGGCACGTTCCCGTTCATGGCGAGCGGCCGGGCCCGCGCGATGGAAGCGACGGCGGGCTTCTGCAAGGTGATTTCCGCGACCGACGACGACGAGATCCTCGGCGTACACATCGTCGGCCCGATGGCTGGCGAGCTCATTGCGGAGGCCGTGCTCGCGCTCGAGTACTCCGCGAGCACCGAGGACATCCAGCGCACGATCCACGCTCATCCGACGCTGAGCGAGGCGCTGCACGAGGCGGCGCTGCACGCGGACGGGCGCGCGATCGACATGCCGAACAAGTGACACCCCGGGGAAGACCTTTCGGCGACGGGCCGGTCAATGCCGGCGCGATGCACTGATCACGTTCGTCAACGCGCCGAGGCGGCTCAGGAGGTGACTGAGCTCCTGGAGTCCGTGCACCTTCACCGTCAGGTCCACCGTCGCGGTGTTCTCCGCGGCATTCGTCACGGTGTTCATGGCCTCGATGCTGATGTGCTCGTCGGCGAGGACCGACGAGATGTCGCGCACCAACCCGCGCCGATCGAATGCAGACACGCGAATCGCGACCGGGAACGTGCGTTCGGGTGAAGAACGGCCCCAGTCCACCGCCAGGATCCGCTGCGGCTGGGCATCCCGCATTCGGAGCAGGTTGGCGCAGTCGGCGCGATGAATGCTCACGCCGCGCCCGAGGGTGATGTACCCGGCGATCGGCTCCGGCGGCACCGGCCGGCAGCAGCGCGCGATCGTACTCATGAGGTCGCCGACGCCGTCCACCACGAGACCGCTGGCCTTGCCCGGCTTGTCGGCGTGCGTGGGCGTCTTCGGTGCCTTGGGCGGGGCGCGCTCCTGCAGGCGGCGATGGATCGCGCCCGCGACCTGGGCGAGGTTCAGTTCACCTTCTCCCAGACCCAGGTACAACGCGTCCGCGTTCGGCAGCCCCAGCTCGTCAAGGATTTCCGGCAGCGGCATCGAGCGCACGCCGAGACGCTCGAGCTCGCGATCGAACATCTGACGGCCCTGGTCGCGGTTGTGGCCTTCGTCCAGCTTGCGGAACCACGCCCGAACCTTGGATCGATTGCGCGGCGAGACGAGGAAGCCGAGCGCCGGCACGAGCCAGTCGCGGCTCGGGTTCGGGTGCTTGCCCGGGATGATCTCGACGGTGTCGCCATTCGCCAGCTTGTGGTTGAGCGACACCATGCGCCCATTGACCTTGGCGCCGCGGCAGCGGTGGCCAAGGCTCGTGTGCACGTGATAGGCGAAGTCGAGCGGCGTCGCACCGCGCGGCAGGTCCACGACCTCGCCCTTGGGGCTCAACGCATAGACGCGGTCCTCGAAGATCTCGGCCTGCAGCCCGTCGAGCAGGTCGGGCTCCATGCCGGCGCGGGCGGAGGGCTCGAGCAGCTGCCGCAGCCAGTTGATCTTCTGCTGGAAGCCCGACTCCGCCTTGCGGCCTTCCTTGTACTGCCAGTGGGCCGCGACCCCGAGCTCCGCGTGGTCGTGCATCTCCCGGGTACGGATCTGCACTTCGAGCGGCAGGCGGCCCGGCCCGATGACCGCCGTGTGCAGCGAGCGGTAGTTGTTCTCCTTCGGCGTGGCGATGTAGTCGTCGAACTCGCCCGGGATGTACGTCCAGAGGCCGTGCACGATGCCGAGCGCCGCGTAGCACTCGGCCACCGTCTCGACCTGGATGCGTACGGCGAGCACGTCCATCACCTGCTCGAAGGCGAGTCCCTTGCGCTGCATCTTGCGCCATATGCTGTAGATGTGTTTCGGGCGGCCGGAGACGGCGCCCGAGATGCCGGCTTTGTCGAGCTCGCGCTCGAGCAGCCGCTTGACGTCCTCGATGTATCGCTCGCGCTCGGTGCGCTTGACCTTCAGCCAGCCCGCAATCCGCTTGTATTCCACCGGTTCGCTGTAGCGGAACGCGAGGTCCTCGAGTTCCCACTTGAGCTGCCAGATGCCGAGGCGATTGGCCAGCGGTGCGTAGATCTCGCGCGTCTCGAGCGCCGCCCAGCGCTGCTCCTTCTCCGTGGCGGTCTTCAGGTTGCGCATGCGCACGAGCTGGATGGCGAGCCGGAGCAGCACGAGCCGCACGTCGGAGGCGAGCGACAGGAGGAGCTTGCGCAACCCTTCGGCCTGCTCGGGCTTCATCGGCTGGCCGGGGTTCCAGTCGGCCGGGATGCCGATGCCGCCCACGCGCTCGACCTCGCGAGCGAGCCGGACGGCCGCCTCGCCGAAGTAGTCCTGGGCGCGCGCGTCATCGAGCGCACCGGCCTCGAGCCAGGGAACGAGCAGGGCGGCAAGCAGGACGTCCTCGTCCGCACGCAGCTGCGCGACCACCGAGGCGAGCTCGGCGCTGTGCTCGGCCGCGCGGGCCGGCTCGAGCGTCTGCACGTGCTCCAGCGCGGCGCGGACTCGTGGAGACTGGGACTGGAGGTCGAACTCGGCGGGTTTCACTGCGTGGGTTATCATACGCCGCCGTCGTCAGGACTCCCGCGGGGTGAGGATTTGCCCAGGCTGAATCGTGGTGGCCGGCGCTGGGCGCTTCCGTCGCGGATCGTCGTCCCGCGCGGGGAATCGGTGCGTATCCTGGGTCTCGACCCGGGCTCGCAGGCAACGGGCTTCGGCGTGATCGACTGGGTGGACGGCGATGCGCGCTACGTCGTGAGCGGTGCGATCCGCACGAGCGGCGCGGACTTCCCGCCGCGGCTGCGCCAGATCTTCGAAGGTGTCCTCCATCTCATGCGCGAGTACCGGCCCGCCGAGGTCGCGATCGAGCGGGTGTTCATGCATCGCAACGCGGACAGCGCATTGAAGCTCGGCCAGGCGCGGGGCGCCGCCCTCTGCGCGGCCTTCGCGATGGACCCCGCGGTATTCGAATACGCGCCGCGCGAGGTGAAGCTCGCCGTCGTCGGGCAGGGCGGGGCGCAGAAGGAACAGGTGCAATTGATGGTGAGAACCTTGCTCAAGCTGCAGGGCGAACTCGGGCCCGACGCGGCGGACGCAGTCGGGATCGCGCTCTGCCATGCGTATTCGCGGCAGGCCCGGCTCGCGGTCGCCGGCGGGGCGTCCTCGTGATCGGTTTCCTGCGCGGCCGCCTCGCCGCGAAGCATCCGCCCGTGCTGCTGGTGGACGTGGGCGGCGTGGGCTACGAGGTCGAGGCGCCGATGTCCACGTTCTACGGGCTGCCCGCGGTCGGCGCCGAGGTGACCCTGCATACCCATCTCGTAGTGCGCGAGGACGCGCACGTGCTGTTCGGCTTCGGCACCGAGCGGGAACGGAGCCTCTTCCGCGAGCTGATCAAGGTTTCGGGCGTCGGCCCCCGCATTGCACTCGCGATCCTCTCGGGTGTCAGCGTGGACGAGTTCCACCGCTGCGTCGAGGCGGATGACGTGGCCTCCCTCGTGCGCGTGCCGGGCATCGGTCGCAAGACCGCCGAGCGGCTCGTGATAGAGATGCGCGATCGTCTGAAGGGCCTCGCGGCCCCGGTCGCGGGCAGCTTGCCCGGAGCCGCGGCGGGCGCACAGGCAAGCCCGCAGGCGGAAGCCTTCAGCGCGCTGGTAGCGCTCGGCTACAAGCCGGCGGAAGTCACAAGGTTGCTGCAGAAGGTCGATGCGTCCGCGACTTCCACCGAAGAGATGATCCGCCACGCGCTGCGCGCGGCGGCCGGCTGACGGGGAGCACTCGATGATCGAACAGGATCGCGTGATCTCGGCCGGGCAGCAGAAGGACGAGGAGGCCTACGACCGCGCCGTGCGGCCGAAGACGCTCGCCGACTACGTCGGGCAGCCGGCGATGAAGGCGCAGATGGAGATCTTCATCCAGGCGGCCCGCCAGCGCGGCGAGGCGCTCGACCACGTGCTGATCTTCGGTCCACCGGGTCTCGGCAAGACGACGCTCGCGCACGTCATCGCGAACGAGCTCGGCGTCGGCTTCAAGCAGACTTCGGGGCCCGTGCTCGAGCGTCCGGGCGACCTCGCGGCGCTGCTGACGAACCTGCAGCCGAACGAGATCCTGTTCGTGGACGAGATCCACCGCCTGAGCCCGGTGGTCGAGGAGATCCTCTACCCGGCGCTCGAGGACTTCCAGCTCGACATCGTGATCGGCGAGGGCCCGGGCGCGCGCTCGATCAAGATCGACCTGCCGCCCTTCACCCTCGTCGGTGCCACGACCCGCGCGGGCCTGCTGACCTCGCCGCTGCGGGATCGCTTCGGCATCGTGCAGCGCCTGGAGTTCTACGGGCACGAGGACCTGCAGCGCATCGTCGCGCGATCCGCGCGCATCCTCGGCGTGCCGATGGACGAGGCCGGCGCGACCCGCATCGCGCAGCGCTCGCGCGGCACGCCGCGCATCGCAAACCGGTTGCTCCGCCGCGTGCGCGACTACGCCGAGGTGAAGGCGCAGGGTCGCGTCACCGAGGTCGTGGCCCAGGGCGCGCTCGATCTCCTCGACGTGGACCCGCAGGGTTTCGACCCGATGGACCGCCGGTTGATGCTGACGATAATCGAGAAGTTCGAGGGCGGGCCGGTGGGCGTCGACAGCCTGGCGGCGGCCCTCGGCGAGGAACGCGGCACGATCGAAGACGTCATCGAGCCGTTCCTGATCCAGCAGGGATTCATCATGCGCACGGCGCGCGGGCGCGTGGCCACGCGCAACGCATACCTCCATTTCGGCCTGACGCCCCCAGCCATCGAGCGCACGGGTGGCACGCTCGGCCTGTTCGACGCCTGAGGACCCCGGATGATCGGCAACCAGTCTGCGCTCGACCTCGTCCTGCACGCGAGCTTCATCGTCCAGTTCGTCATGGCGCTGCTCGTCGCCGCGTCCGTGATGTCGTGGGCCATCATCTTCCGCAAGAGCAGCCTGCTGCGGAATGCGCGCAACGCCGCCGACGGCTTCGAGGACCAGTTCTGGTCGGGCGGCGACCTTGCGACCCTCTACAAATCCTACGACGGCAGCTCGCCCACCGGCATGGCGAGCGTATTCGTCGCCGGTTTCCGCGAATTTTCCCGGCTGCGGCAACAGGTCGGGATGAGCGGGGCGCAGCTCCTCGAGGGCACGCGGCGGGCCATGAAGGTCGCCCAGCTGCGCGAGACCGATCGCCTGGAGCAGAACCTTTCGACGCTCGCGACCATCGGCTCGACGAGCCCGTACGTGGGTCTCTTCGGCACCGTGTGGGGCATCATGAGCGCGTTCCAGGGACTCGGGAACGTGCAGCAGGCCACGCTCGCGGTGGTCGCGCCGGCGATTGCCGAGGCGCTGATCGCCACCGCCATGGGCCTCTTCGCGGCGATCCCGGCGGTCGTCGCCTACAACCGCTATGCGGACCAGGTCGGGCGCCTCGAGTTGCGCCACGACACGTTCGTGGAGGAGTTCTCGACGATCCTGCAGCGCCACGCCGGCGTCGGGCCGGGCTGAGGCCGGCGACTCATGAAGCGCGCGGGCGGCCGGCGGCTGATGGGCGAGATCAACGTCGTTCCCTACATCGACGTGATGCTGGTGCTGCTCGTGATCTTCATGGTGACCGCGCCCATGCTGAGCCAGGGGATCAAGGTCGACCTGCCGAAGGCCGGCGCCGAGCCGATCGAGCCCGACAAGCTCGAGCCCCTCGTGCTCAGCATCGACCGCGAGGGCCGCATGTACGTGAACATCGGCGATCCGGACGCCCCGCAGACCGCCGACCGCATCCTCGAGATCGCCTCCGCGGCCATGCGGCGGGAACCTGAGCGCCCCGTGCTGGTCAAGGCAGATACGGCCGTCGCTTACGGCCGCGTCGTGGAGGGCATGGTCCTGTTGCAGCAGTCCGGCGCGAAGAAAGTCGGTTTCATCACCGAGCCGGTCGCGAACGAGCCGCGACCGCGCCCGCAGCGCTGAGCGATGCCGGGGTTCGTCCGCGAGCACCTGCGGCCCCTCGTGGGGTCGGCCGGCCTGCACCTGGCAATGCTTGCGGTGCTGGCGGGCGCGGCGCTGCACTGGACGTCGAAACAGCCGCCGGTGCAACTCGCGATCCAGGGCGAAGTCGTGGATGCGCGGAGCGTCCCGCAGTCGGTGTTGGGCGGCCCGAAGCAGCCCGCACCGGAACCCGTGCCGCAGCCCGTCGCACGGCCCCAGCCACCGCCCGAGCCTGTCAAGGCGCCGGACGCGGACGCGCTTGCTCGAGAGCGGGCCGCAGAAGAGGCAGCCGCGGCGCGCGCGGAGGCCGAGCGCCAGCGCGTCGCGGGCCAGCAGGCGCGCGAAAAGAAGGCCGCGGCCGAGAAGCAGGCGGCGGAAGAGCAGAAGCGCAAGCAAGCCGAAGAGCAGGCGGCTCGCAGGAAGCAGGCCGAAGAAGAGGCCGAGCGCAAGAAGACGGAGGCGGCTGAGGCGAAGCGCAAGAAGGAAGAGGAAGCCAGGGCGGCGCAGGATGCGAAAGCGAAGGCCGAGCACGAGGCGGACCTGAAGCGCCAGCTGGCCGCGGAGGAAGAGGGCGCGGCCGTGGCGCGCTCGGGCGTGGTGGACGAGTATCGCGCCTTGCTGGTACAGACGATCGAGCGCAACTGGATCCGGCCACCGTCGGCGCGGGCCGGCCTCGAGTGCACGCTGTACGTGTCGCAGGCGCCCGGCGGCACGGTGGTGGACGTCAAGCTGGGGGCCTGCAACGGCGACCAGTCGGTGCGTGAGTCCATCGTGAATGCCGTGTATCGTGCGTCGCCGCTGCCCGCGCCGCGCGACCCGCGCGCGTTCGAGCGCAGGCTCGAGATCGTGTTCAAGCCGAAGGAGTAGGGATTCGATGCAATCGGGGTCAGGCCGGGTGACGGGACATTTGAGCCGCTTTCTTGCCGCGTCTCTGGCGTTGCTCGCTTTCGCGACGCCCGCGCAGGCCCAGCTCCGGCTGGACATCACGGAGGGCGTGCGCGATGCGGTGCCGATCGCCATCGTGCCGTTCGGCGGCCAGCCGGAGAACCCGGCGAGCGACATCGCTGCCGTCGTCGCGGGCGACCTGCGCCTCACCGGCCGGTTCGCGCCGCTCGACCGCCAGGACATGGTGGCGCGCTCGACCAGCGGTGACCAGATTCGCTTCCAGGACTGGCGGCTGCTCAAGTCGGACTACATCGTGGTCGGTCGCGTCGAACACGGAACCACGGGCGACGTGGTCGCCTTCGAGTTGTTCAACGTCCAGACGGGCCAGCAGATGCTGGCGCAGTCCGTTCCCGCGGGCGCCCCGGTCCAGCGCGCCACCGCGCACCGGATCGCCGACCTGGTCTTCGAGCGGCTCACCGGCATTCCCGGCGCGTTCTCGACCCGCATCGCGTACGTCTCGGTGGACGGCACGCCGCCCGCTCAGCGTTATCGCCTCGTCGTGTCGGATGCGGACGGCTTCAATCCGCGCACGATCGCGGAATCGAGCGAGCCGATCATGTCGCCGGCCTGGTCGCCGGACGGACAGAGCCTGGCCTACGTTTCCTTCGAGACCCGGACGTCGGCCATCTACGTGCAGCGCCTCGCCACGGGCGAACGCCGTCGCGTGTCGGCACGCTCGGGCATCAACGGCGCTCCGGCGTTCTCGCCCGACGGCTCACGCCTCGCGGTCACGCTGTCGCGCGACGGGAACCTCGACATCTACGTCCTGGAGCTTGCGACGCAGGCGCTCACCCGGATCACGAATGACGACGCGATCGACACGGAAGCCGCGTGGTCGCCCGACGGGAAGAGCCTCTATTTCACCTCCGACCGGGCCGGCAACGCACAGATCTACCGCGTGGATCTCGGTGGCTCGGGCGATGCTCAGCGCTTCACGTT
>VEPJ01000087.1 GCA_012026925.1 Gammaproteobacteria bacterium
AAGCGTAAATGTGCCCTGCGAGCCAAGCAGGATCGCCGGCACCGACAGGTTGTTGGTCGCCTCGGTTGGCGGCTTGTTTCCGCCGCCACCGCCTCCACCCGGAGGTCCGCCAGCCGCCAGCGCCGTCGCGCCCACTGCCAGAGTCAACCAGATCGCGTGTTTGATGATCCTCGATGTCATGTCGCTCTCCTTTCGCCGACCTTGCGTGCGGCCCCACCATGAAGCGCATCGCGTAGCCGGTAAGCGGCGTCCTTGCTTTTTCGTATTGCTCTTGACGCCCCCAGTCCTCTTGCTCCGATAACGACCGGGCCGCACACCCGCACGGCCCGCTCCTCCGACCTACTTGGCCCCCTTGCTCGCCTGCTCGAGCAGCCGCAGCTGTTCCTGCAGACTCGTCTGCTCCTGCTGCATCAGTTGCTCGCGCTCACGCACCTGCGCCATCTCGCCGTCGAGCGTCTTCTGGCGCTGCTCCATGCGTTCGCGCTCCTGCGCAAGCAGCTGCTGGCGCTGCTTCAGCGCCTGCTGCGACTGCTCGACGTTCCGTCGGCGCTCCTGCACCTGCTCGCGGCTCATCTTCCCGAGCTGTTCCTTGAGACGCGCCTGCTCTTCCACGTGCAACCGCTGCTGCTCCCGCGCACGCTCACGCTCCTGCGCGGTCAGCTTTTCCTGGTCGCGGAGCTGGTCCTTGTCCTGCTCGAGCAGCTTGTCCTGGTCACGCAGGCGATCCTGGTCCTGGTCGCGGAGGCGCTGCTGGTCGTGCAGCCGGTCGCGATCGCGATCCATGTCCTGCTGCGTCGTGCCGTGCTGCTGCATGGCTCCGGCCTGCGCGGCCGGATCGGTCGGTCGCATGCCCGAGCCGCCTGCGCCTGCGGGCGGGCCGCCCTGCGCGAATGCGAGCCCGGCGAAAGCGAGGAGAAGCGTCGCCAGCGAGGTTGTCGCTCTTGTTGTTGTCGCTTCCATGGCCCCTCCGTCTCCTTGGAGGCCCGCGTCCTGGCGGCTTTGGAGCCAGCCCCAGTCACGGCTCCGATGGTGTTTTTGTACGCGGCCAACCTTTGGAAATGCTTAAGGCGCCGACGTAGTTTCCGCAGTGTCAGAATCCTGCCGTCACTGAAATTCCAGCGCCCCAGTCGGGCGAGCTGTCACCGAAGCCGGCGAGTACGTAGCCGCTCGCCCACCAGCGCGTCGCGAAACGCGACGAGAGCGTGAGCGAGAACTCCTGCAGCGCGTCGTTGCCGTCGAGCGACGACTCGCGGTAGTCGTAGAAAAGCCCAACGCGCGTGTGGTCGGCGACGCGATAGGTGGTGCCTGCCGACGCGAAGAAACCGTCCTCCAGGTCGACGTCCGGCGGATCGCCGCGCACGACGTAACCCACGAGACCGAGCAGCGTGACGTCGTCGAAGAAGCGGAAGAAATCCGCCTGCAGCGAGTAGTCGTTCTTGCCGGTGCCGAGGCCCTTGTCCTCGTCCGCGGTCCCGAACTTGATCTTGCCCGTCAGGTCCATGGCGAAGTCGCCGCCCGCGAGGGTGAGCACGTCGTACACCGTGAGTGCAGCGATGATGTCGCCGAGCCCGCCCTCGGTCTTCTCCGGCCCCTCACCGACGACCGGCTGGCCGTCGGGCCCGATGGTGACCGTGCCTTCCGGCGCGCGGACGCTCAGGTAGGGGACGGTGAGTCGCGCCTCGACGCGTGGCGCGTCATAGATGAAGTTGACGGGGACGTACACCTCGTCGACGGACTTGTCGCCACCGTACTTGCCGGTCGTGTACTCGCCGCCGATGCCGACCTTGAAGCCGAGGTCGTCGGCCGCGGCCGGGGCGTGCGAGGCGACCAGCGAGCCCAGGATTGCGACGGCCGCGGTGGTTGCGCGTAACTGCATCATGCTCACGACTCCTTGTCGCGCAGGCGGAAGCGAACGCCGGGCCTGGTCTAGTCGGGCGTCACCTCGATCGGCACGTTGCGTTCCTTCGAGCGCTGCTGCATCTCCGCGCGGTGCTGCGCCTCGTATGCGTCGCGCTCCTGCTCGGTCTTCATCGACTGCAGCCGCTCGCGATACTCGTTGCGCTCCTGCTGCGTCATCAGGTTGCCGCCGTAGATTCCGCCGGCCCCGCCCGCTGCACCGGTGGCCTTCTCCTTCGAAACCTGCTTCTTTGTTCGGTCACGTTCGCGCTGCTGCAGGCGCTCCTGCTCGGTCATCACGTCCTGTGACGTCGAGCGCTCCATCTGTCGCTTCTGCTGCTGCGTCTGCTGGCCCTGGCCCTGTCCCTGGCCACCCTGGCCCTGCCCACCTTGTCCCTGTCCGCCCTGTCCCTGGCCCTGGCCGACCGGGCCCTTCTGGGCCAAGGCTTCTAGGGATGCGGTGGCGAGTAATCCGGCGAGAAATGCAGCGATGATCGTGCTGGCCCGCATGGTCGTGTCTCCGTCTTGTGGGTCCCGTTGGGGCGCCCATCCGAGTGAAGGCAGCGTGCGACCGCTTCCTTAAGGGAAGCTAAAGACGCGCGGGCAGCGGGGTAGGTACTTTCGCGAGAAACGTAGCGCGGGTCCGCTACGTAGACGGTGCGATGGTGGGCACGGTAATCCATGCGGCGAGACCGCCACCGCTTCGGTTCTCCAGGCTGACGGTCCAGCCATTCGCCTGCGCAAGCTGGCGCACGATCGCGAGCCCGAGACCCGAGCCGCCCGTCACGGGGTTGCGCGACGGCTCGACGCGATGGAACGGACGGAAGACGGCTTCGATCTGGTCGGCGGGAATGCCCGGTCCGCGATCGAGCACGCCGATGCGGACCGCGGCGTCCTCGCTGACCGCACGCAGCTCGACGGGCCCGCCGGCGCCGTAGCGCTGCGCATTCGACAACAGGTTGCCGAGAAGCCTGCGCAGCGCCATCGGCGGCGCGTTGACGGAGGACGTTTCCGCGGAAACGTCGACGTTCGCCCCGCCTGCTCTTGCCCCGGCCGCGAGTTCGTCGAGCAATTCCTCGACGTCGTCGTTCACCGGGGCTTCGCGGCCCAGGCCGCGGGCGAGTTCGAGCATGTCGCCCACGAGGCGGTTCATCTCCTCGATGTCCTTCTCGAGACGCTCGATCAGCGACGGGTCGGGGCGCCTCGACAGCATCTCGAGCGCGAGCCGCATCCGCGCGAGCGGCGTGCGCAGGTCGTGCGAGAGTCCTGCAAGCAGCGTCGTTCGACCATCGAGGAGCTCGTGCACTTCGCGCGCGAGCACGTTGATCCGGCGCGACAGCGCTGCGATCTCGCGCGGTCCCTTCTCCGGAAGAAGCTCGGGCGTCTCGCCGCGACCGAGGACGGCAGCCGCCGCATCGCGCCGGCGCAGTGGCGCGACGATGCGCCGAGCAAGCCACCAGGCCGCGAGCACGGCGAGCGCGAATCCGGCTGCCAGCGTCAGGAAGATCGCAGGGAGCGGCTGCGTACCGATGCGGCTGTGCGGAAAGCCGAGCCACAGGGTGCGACCACCGCTCGGCAGCTCGACCCAGTGCCAGTCCTCGCCGGCCACCCTTGCGTCGGCGGCCTTGACGGGTCGACCGATCTCCTTCGACAACGTCTGCTCGAGGTATCGAACGTAGGGACCGTGATCGACGTCCTGCCGCAGGCCGTCCGGCGCTGCGCCGCGCAGGTCGATCCCGTGAGCGTCCATGAGGTGCCTTTCGAAGGCAGGACGCGTCGACGGCGGCAGCTCGCTCCACGTCTCGGCCGACAACGCGAGCAGCTCCGCGAAGTCCCCGGAGGCACGACGCGCCATCGGGAGCATCAGGAACCACGCCACGGCGAGTGCCGCGACGAGCTCGAGCGCGAGGAAGGCCGCGCTCAGCCAGAGCGCGTTCTGTTGCGTGAGGCTCGTGGAGCGGCGCATGCGCCCGCGTCAGCCCTGTTCGCCGCGAGGATTGAAGAGATAGCCCTCGCCACGCACCGTGCGGATGTACACGGGATTCGCGGGATCCGGCTCGATCTTGCGCCGCAGCCGCGCGACGCGGATGTCGACGGTGCGGTCGAACGGGTCACGTTCGTAGCCCTTGAGCAGGTCGAGCAATACGTCACGGCTCAGCACGCGGCCGGGCCGTTCCGCCAGCACTTTCAGCAGGTCGAACTCGGCCGCGGAGAGATCCACGTCGGCGTGGTCCTTGAGCAGGCGCCGCGCAACGACGTCGAGCCGGTAAGGCCCGAACTGCAGGACGTCCTGCGCCTGCGGCGTCGTTACCGCCTGTGTCCTCCGCAACAGGGCACGCAGCCGCGCCAGCAGCTCGCGCGGGCTGAACGGCTTGGCGAGGTAATCGTCCGCCCCCACCTCCAGGCCGACGACGCGGTCGATCTCCTCGCCCCGCGCCGAAAGCATCAGGATCGGCACGTTCGAGGTGGCTCGCACCTCCTTCGTGAGTGCAAGACCGTCCGTGCCGGGCAACATCAGGTCCAGCACGATCGCATCCGGCATGGTGCGCGCCATTGCCCGCCGCATCTGCTCGCCGTCCCCGGCGAGATCGACGGCGAATCCGACGTCGGCCAGGTACTCGGACAGCAGGCGACGCAACTCCGGGTCGTCATCCACCACGAGGATCCGGTCGGCCTTGTTCATGGCGGCAAGTCTAGTACCGCGCGCTCGCCCGGTCTGCTGCCCGATACAAGCCGATACAGACCGATACACCGGCGTCTTCGTGATGTTACGGCCCGGGTTCAGCATGAGCATCAGAAGGAAAGGACGATCCGCGCCGAAACCAGCCGCCATGAAAGCCCCCACCATCCCGACGCTCCTGTTGCTCGCACTGGCGCCCGTTTCGGCGTGGACGGCGGAGCCTCCTGCGCGGGCCGCGAAGCCAGCTCCTTCGGCGCCGGCCGCGCAGGTTGCTCCGTCGGACGCCACGACCGCGAACCCGCAGTCCGACGCCGGCGCGGCGACGGCAGACGAGCTCGCCGGCGCGGAAGACCTTCCCTACGGCGCAGGTTACGAGGCGCGGCAGCAACGGGCCGAAGAGCAGAAGGAGGCCCGTGCCCGCGAAGAAGCTCAGGCCCGCTCGCGCGAGGAATCGCAGGCTCGGGAACGCGACCGATCCGCATCCCCCAGCGCAGCATCCGAGGCGCGCCCCGACCGCGGCGCGCGCGAGCGGCCGCCTGAGCGGGCCGAGGCCCGGCGCGAGAGCCGCGATCCGCGCATGCAGCGCGGCCCGCACTGACATCGAGGCCGGATATCGATACGAGTCCGAGATCCAGGAGGGACACCCATGAGAATCATCAGGATCATCACCGCGGCGCTGGTCGCCGTCACTCTCGCCGCCACGCCGATGGCGGCACTCGCCGGCAAAGGCAAGGGCAAATCGGGCGGCAGCGTACCGCCCGCTACGACCGTCGTCACGACGCTGTCCGCCGAAGAGATCGCCGATCTCCAGTGGATGCGCGAGGAAGAAAAGCTGGCGCGCGACATCTACGACGCGATGAGCGCCCGGTGGTCGCAGCCGATCTTCGCGAACATCGCGAGATCGGAACAGACGCACTTCGAAGCCATCGGCGAGAAGCTCGTGCTGTTCGGCATCGACGACCCGGCCGCCTTGACTGCGCCGGGAGTGTTCACGGACCAGACGCTCCAGTCGCTTTACAACGAGCTGTTCGACCAGGGCTGGGCCAGCTACGAGGGCGCACTCGAGGCCGGCGTCACGATCGAAGAGACGGACATCGCCGACCTCGACGCTGCCATCGCCGCCACCGACGTACGCACGCTGCTCAAGACCTACCAGAACCTGCTGAAGGCCTCTGAGAAGCACCTGAAGAGCTTCGAGAAGCTGCTCTCCAAGCTCCCCGCCAAGTGACGGCACGCTGCCAGGCCGGTACACGACGAAGGGCCCGCAAGGGCCCTTCTCGTTACCGTCGTTGAATTCTGCTCAGCCCGGGTTCGATGCGGGCGGGGGAGTCCGGTTACCACCTCCACACTCTCCCCCGCCAATTTGGCGCGACCGGCGAGCCTGCGGACCCGTGCTCCCCAACCCAGGGAGACAGTCTGGGCGGGCCGTAAAGCCGTGATCCGTCTGCCCGCAACCTCCGGCCGCGAATCGCCTTGCTGAGGAACCGATATCAATGTGCCTCGGCCACCTTAAGAGTCACTGAAGCCGCCGGCGGAACCACGTAAGTATTTGTGGCGGAGCCCGACTTGAGTCCGGCTTAAGGTCCGGCGCGTAGCCTGAACGGTGCGGGAGGAAGGAGGCCACATGAGAACCATCCCATTGATCGCCACCGCACTCATCGCGATCGGCCTGGTCGCAAGCCCGCTGTCGGCGCAAGCCGGCAAAGGCCCGGGCGCGGCCGGTGCACGCCCCAGCCCGCCGTCTGCGGTCACGCTGTCGGACGACGAGATCGAGACCCTGCAGTGGATGCGGGAGGAAGAGAAGCTCGCCCGGGACATCTACATCAAGATGCAGCCGCTGTATCCCGACAAGGCCATCTTCGAGAACATCGCCGCCTCCGAGCAGCGGCACTTCGACGCCCTCGGCAGGAAGATCGCGCTGTACGGCGTCAACGACCCGGCACTCCCTGCAATCGGTGCCTTCACGAACCCGGACCTGCAGGCTCTGTACAACACCCTGCTCACCCGCGGATCGCAGGGCTACCTCGAGGCGCTGGAGGTGGGCGTGGAAATCGAGGAAGGCGACATCATCGACCTCGAGCGCGCGCTCGACGGCACTGACGTCAAGCCGCTGGTCAGGACTTACGAGCACCTCCTGAACGGCTCGGAGAACCACCTCTCGAGCTTCGAGAAACTGCTCTGACGGTTCGACGCGGACGATTGGTGCAGAGGCCGCTGGGCTGGTCCGTTCAACCCGGGATCTCGGGTTCGACGACCAGCGCCAGTCGTCATCACCCCGGGCAGGTTCGGATCGTCGAACCTGTCCGTGTAGCGCAGCCGCTCGTTCGGCACGAGATCGAGGTATTCGCCGCCGAACGAGTGGCTCTGCCCGCTCGAGAAGTTCGTGAACGACATCCGGAACGTGCCGCCGACCCTCGCGTCGAGGTCGTGGACTCGCCCAGTGAAGCCATGCGGTGGCAGCCACTTCGCCATCGCATCGGCATCGGTGAAGGCGCGATACACGCGCTCCGGAGGAGCGCGACATCTCGCCCGTCTGCAGTAGCACAAGACAGTCGCAGCGCGCATCATCGAACGGCATGAAGAGCGTCGTCGTCGACGGGGTCCGGCTGGAGTACGCACGGCTGCCGTCGTCACATCACCGGGATGGCGCTCCGGCCATCGTGTTCCTGCACGAGGGCCTCGGGTCGGCATCCCTCTGGCGTGATTTCCCGCAACGGGTAGCGGACGCCTCGGGATGCGACGCGATCGTGTACTCGCGCCAGGGCTACGGAGGATCCGACCCGGCACGCACGCCGCGCACCAGGCGATACCTGCATCACGAAGCGATCGACGTCCTGCCGGCCCTGCTCGACGCGCTGGGACTGCAACGCCCCTTCCTTTTCGGCCACTCCGATGGCGCCACGATCGCCCTGCTCTGCGCCGGGGAGACCGCCACGCCTCTCTCCGGACTGATCGCCGCCGCACCGCACGTGCTGGTCGAGGACGTCACCCTGGAGGGCATCCGCAGGACGGACGATGCGTATCGCGCGACCGACCTCGGGCAGCGACTCGCGCGTCACCATCCCCGGCAGGACGTCGATCGCGTCTTTGCCGACTGGCGCGACACCTGGCTCGATCCCGGCTTCCGCGACTGGAACGTCGAGTCCTGCCTGTCGAGTGTCCGCTGCCCGGTGCTCGCCATCCAGGGCGAGGACGACGAGTACGCCACGATGGCGCAATTCGACCACATCACCGCGCAGCTGCGTGACGTCACGCAGCTCAGGCTCGCCGATTGCAGGCACTCACCGCACAAGGACCAGCCGCAGGCCGTGATCGACGCCACGGCCGCATTCATCGAGCGGCTGGTCACCTAGAGGGGTGGCTTACGGATTCGAGTTCGCGATCATCAGCGATTCGGCGTACTCGACGATCACCGTGTCGCCGACCGCGAGCCCGGAGAGGTCCACCTTCTTGTGGGCCTTCATCGTCTTGGTCGTGCCATCGTCGAACTGGAACGTCACGCGCCGCGAACCCGCGTCGAGCGCGACGACCTTGGCCGACACCTCGAGGGCCTCGCCTTCGAAAACGCCGGTCGTCTTCCCATTGGAGGCTGCGGCGAGCTCGATGGCCGCCGCGTCCGCCGGCGGACGGCCGTCCTTGCGGATCACGAGCGCGGTCGCCTCGGTCGCCTGGAAGCCGATCTGCTGGCCGACCCTGAACTGCGTGAGGTCGAGGTTCTTGGCCGCCTTGAATGTGGCGGTCTTTCCGTCCGGCGTCGTGACCGTGAGCCTGCGCTTCGCGGCGTCGATGCCCGTCACGGTTGCCACGTACGTGAACGTGTCCACCACGGCGAACCCGTTCGCCGCCGTATAGACCTGCTCCTGCTCGACACCCGCGGTGCTGGCGCAGCCGCCCAGGGCAGCAATGGCCGCCGGCAGCAGTGCAATGCATGCGGCGCGGCACAGGCGCTCACGAAACGTCGTCTTCATCCTGTATCTCCTGCGATGAGTGCAAATATGACTCGGGGGCGCGCCCAGTGCGCCCTGCGATGAGAAGCGCGGCCCAAAAAAATGCTAGCACCGCGGTCGATGCCTGGCTTGGCAATAACGGCCAGGATCGACTGCACCCGAGGCCGCTGCACCGGTCGGGCCGGTGCCGTCAGAACTGGCGGCCGATCCCCAGCCAGAAATTGGGGCCGGTCAGGTCGGTATCGGCGGTGACGATTGGCGACGGAGCGAGATCGCCTTTCGCCGGCACGTGGTTCGTCATCCTGGCCCAGACGTAGGCGACGCCGAACTCGAAATACCACGGTGACTGCGACGAGAGCGGGACGTCCGCGCCGAGGCCTGCCGTGAACGTCGGGAACCAGCCGTCGTTCTCGACACGCAGCCCGCTGTCGATGAATTCGTTGCGGAGCCTGAGCGTCGTCTCGTCGCTCTCGTAGGCCACGCCGGCACCACCGTACAGGAACGGCCGCACGCGCTTCGAGTCGGGCCACGGATTCCAGAGCGTCACGGCGTAGAAGTCGGCATAGATGTCGTAGCGCTGCTCGAAGGAGAGCTTGGCGGGGCCGGCTTCGGTCAGCACCGTCTGCTTGCCACTGATCGACCCGGCGCCGTAGTCCACCTGCACGCCGAGCCTCCAGTCCGGCGCCACGCGCCAGAGGAGCTGCCCGCCGATGCTCAGGTTCGGGACGTCGCTCCAGTCGTCGAAGTTCGTACCGAAGGCGCGGTTGACGTCCCTGATCTGGTCGTTGGTCGTGGTCTGCTTCGGCCACGCCTGCTGGACGTAGAAGGTGAAGCTGCGCTCGCCGACCGATTGCGCCGCCGCGGGCAGCGCCACGCAGAGCGCGAAAGCGGAGCTGCAGAGCAGTCTTCCGAAATCCATTCCGATCATGTCGCCACCCAGTATCGGCCGCCGGGCGGGAGATCGCCTGAGTGCAAACCACTATCCCCGGAGGCGCGGGCCGGGTGAATTCGGGCATCATTCGTGCGTCGAAACGCGCCCGTGGCTGGCGGAGAGGGCCTCGATGACGACCGATGTGGATGTCCTGATCGTGGGTGCCGGCGTCTCCGGCATCGGTGCCGCGTACTACCTGCAGACGCTGCGCCCGGGGACGTCGTACGCGATACTCGAGGCCCGCGCCGCGCTCGGCGGCACGTGGGACCTGTTCCGCTACCCCGGCATCCGCTCGGATTCCGACCTGAACACGTTCGGCTACGAGTTCAAGCCGTGGGTGAACGAGAAGTCGATCGCCGACGCCGGCGCCATCCTCGACTATCTCGCGGAGACCGCGCGCGAGAACGGCATCGATCGGCACATCCGTTATCACCACAAGGTGCTCGCGGCGTCCTGGTCGAGCGCGGATGCGCGCTGGACAGTCGAGATCGAGCGGACCGATACGGGCGAACGGCTGACGTCCAGGTGCAGGTGGCTGTTCTCGGGCGCGGGTTACTACCGATACGACCAGGGATATCGCCCGCACTTTGACGGCGAGGAGCGCTTCAAGGGGCGACTCGTGCATCCCCAGGAGTGGCCCGAGGACCTCGACTACACCGGCCGGCGCGTGGTGGTGATCGGCAGCGGAGCGACCGCCGTCACGCTCGTGCCCGCGATGGCGGACCGCGCCGCGCACGTGACGATGCTCCAACGCACGCCGACGTACGTGCTCCCGATCCCCTCCCGCGACCGGCTGGCGATCCGGCTGCGGAAGATCTTCGGCGATCGCCTCGGGTACGCCCTCACGCGTCGCAAGAACATCCTTCGGCAGCGCCTCGTCTGGGAGTTCTGCCGGCGCTATCCGCAGGCAGCGCGGCGGTTCATCCGCAAGCTGAACGTCAAGCAGCTGCCGGAAGGGTATCCGGTGGACGTCCACTTCAATCCGCCCTACGACCCGTGGGACCAGCGGCTGTGCGCCGTCACGGACGCCGACCTGTTCAAGGCCATCCGCAAGGGCCAGGTCACCGTCGTCACCGACCGCATCCGGACGTTCACTGAGACCGGCATCATGCTCGAGTCCGGCGCACATCTCGACGCCGACATCGTCGTGACCGCCACCGGCCTCAACCTGCAGGCGTTCGGCGGGATCCCGCTCACCGTGGACGGACGCAAGGTCCGGCTCGCGGACACCGTTGCCTTCAAGGGCGTGATGCTGAGTGGCGTGCCGAATTTCGCGTTCGCCGTCGGCTACACGAACTCGTCGTGGACGCTGAAGGTCGGGCTCGTCTGCGAGCACTTCTGCCGTCTGCTGGCGTACATGGAGCAGAAGGGCTGCACGAAGTGCTGTCCGGTGGTGCCGGACCCCGCGATGCCGACGCGACCCCTGCTCGACTTCGGGGCCGGATACGTCCGGCGCTCGATCGCGGAACTGCCCCGCCAGGGCCTCGCCGAGCCATGGCACATGTCGATGGCCTACGCGTCCGACATCAAGCTGCTGCGCAGGGGCCCGGTCGAGGACCGGAACCTGCGATTCAGCTGATCGTGTCCTGCGACTTCGCCGAGCGCGACTTCCCGAGCAGGATCTCCTGCACGTCACAGCCGGATCGCGAGGTGATGATCAGCAGGTAAGTCGCCAGGAACAGGCTGCCGCCGAAGAAGGCCAGCGCGGCGAGCAGCAGGCCGGCGGGCGTGAACCGGTGCCGCCAGCCGACCCAGAGCGCGGACAGCGCCAGCATGAACATGAAGTCGAGGTTGAACTGGCCCGGCCAGCCCATCGCCGCCATGTCGCCGAAGAAGACGGCGAGCAGGCCGAAGCCGTGGTTTGAGATCACGACGCCGGTATAGACGACGATCACGATCCAGATGACTCCCAGCAGGATGCGAAATGACGTCACGGCCGGTCACCTCCTCTCAAGTCACGATACTCGGGGCGATTGCTCGGCCATCGGACCCCAGACGTGGTCGAAGCAGCACCTCTCCATGCCAGGAGTCTGCATACCCATGGCCAGCGCCGCCGCCATGCGTCGGCGCGCCGCTGGAGTGTGCACCGACTGCAGGAACATCTCTTCTTCGCGCGCCAGCTGTTCCTCCAGGCCCGCGTCCGCCATGGCGACGGCCCGCTTCGCCATCGCGATCGTCTCCAGGGGAAAGCCCGCGATGCGACGGCTCAAGTAGGCCACGAAGTGATCTATTTCGCCCGCGGGCAGCGCCCGGTTGACGTATCCGTACCGCTCCGCGAGCTCCGCCGGAAAATCCCCGCAGCCCAGTACGATCTCGAGCGCGCGTCCGCGCCCGAGCAGCCGAGGAAGCCGCACGGATCCACCTGCACCCGGGATGATCCCGACCCCGACTTCGGGCTGGCACAGGACGCCGCGGCCGATCTCGGCAAACCTCATGTCGCAGGCGAGCGCCAGTTCGCTACCGCCGCCCCGGCAGCGGCCCTGGATCTTGGCGATGGTCGCCTTGGGCATCGTGCGGAAGCGATCCAGGACGCCATGCACCCAGCCCAGCCGCTCGGTGCGAGCCGGCGGTGTCTCCGGCAGCCGGGTGATGACGTCGATGTCGGCGTGCGCGATGAAGAACTCCGGATTGGCGCTCTGCAGGACCACGACCTTTACCGCTGCGTCCGCTTCGAGCACCTGGCCGACGCGGTCGAGGTCCGCCAGCATCGCCATGTCCATGAGGTTGAGCGCGCCGTGGTCGAACGTGACGACCGCCACGCCTGCGTCGATGGTCAGGCGCAACGTCTCCAGTCCCTGCTCGCCCATGTGGGGTCTCCTGCAACCGCGGCCGCCCTCTCCGCACCGTAGGCCGGACGTCCGGACCGCATGGAAATCATGCGTACACCGGTGCTTTGCCTCTCCCACCAAACGACCGTATCTTTTGTAAATTCCGATCACGCGGCAGGACTCGCGATGCGACGACCGGTCTGGGCAAGCGTAAGGAGGGACGTGGGCCGGCCACCGCTGGCGGAAGGCAGGATCGGCGGCGACAACCCGCTCTATGTCGAGCATTGGGTCTATCAGGCAACCCGGGTCGACGTCTCGGGAATCGGTTGCCCCGTGCTCGTGACCCAGTTGGGCGGCGCCCGGGTCAACGAGGGCAACACGAAGAGTTGGCGTACGTCCACGCTGCCGAGCCAGTCCATCCTGATTCCGCCCGGCACTGCCACGAGCTGGCATTACAGCGGCGCGGTCGACGACGTCGCCTTCTACTTCCTCGACCCGCAGCACGGAGTGCAGGAGCGGCTCGCGAACCTCGCAGCCTTGCAAGGTGAGCCGATGCAGTTCTCTGACGCGCTGGTCGCCGCGGCCGCCCAGCAACTCGTGGACGAACTGCACAGCGGCCAGAGCGCCGACGAGCCGTTCATGGCGCGCCTCGTCGACGTCATGCTGGAGCAGGTCTTCCGCGTGCTCACTGCGTCGAGTCCGTCGGGCATTCACCCGCGGCATATTCACTACGCGCGCCTGCAGCGGGTGCTCCACCACATCCACTCTCATCTCGCGCAACCGCTGCCGAACGAGATGCTTGCAGAGCGCGCCGGAGTGAGCGAGTCGCACTTCCGCCGGGTCTTCATGGACGCGGTCGGTATGCCGCCGCATCGCTACATCCTGGGTCGCCGGCTCGCCCTCGCGCGCAAGCTGCTCGTCATGTCGGAACTGCCGATTGCCGTCATCGCCGCCGAGTGTGGCTTCTACAGCCAGAGCCACCTGACGAAGTCGTTCCAGGCGACGCATGCCGCCACACCAGCCGCCTATCGACGGCAGATGAAGCTTGCGCGACCCGGAGCCACAGGATCGTCATTGCCGTGAGGCCCGCCGTGTTGAACGTGCGATTGGTGCTCGTGTCGTGGTCGCCCGTGTTCGGGTTGTAGCTACGG